>JAYPXF010000013.1:0-818 GCA_038154405.1 Verrucomicrobiales bacterium
ACCTGGGATCCGAAGGCGCTCGGTGACGCCAAGGCCAAGAAGGCCGGCAGCTATTATCCCGCCATCGACACCAGCGTGCCGGGCGTGCAGGTCTGCGAACACCTCTCTCGCTGTGCCAAGGAGATGGAATACATCACCGCCATGCGCACGGTGAATCACGACGTGATCGACGAACACGCCGCGGCATCCAACCGCATGCACACCGGCCGCAACGTCAGCGGCACGACCGTGTATCCCTCACTCGGTTCGATCGTCGCGGCTGAACGCGGTGCGGCCGACCAAGGCGTGCCCGCCTATGTGGTCATTGGTTATCCGAACTTTTCGCGCGGTCCGGGCTTCCTCGGGTCCGAGGCGGGCTTTCTCTACCTGCTCGACACCGCGGCCGGCCCTGCCGGCCTGAAGCGGCCGGAGCAGATCACCCGTTCGCGTCAGTCACGTCGTGAGGCGTTGCTCGCGCAGATGCGCGACAGTGCCCGCCGCGTTCGTGGCGAAGCCACGCTGGCGGGCTACGACGCTGCGTTGGAAGAGAGCCTGCAGCTTTCCGGTCCCAAGTTCATGCAGGTCTTCGACCTCAAGTCCGAGAAGGGAGACCTGCGCAATTCCTACGGCGGCGAATTTGGTCAACGCTGTCTGCTGGCCCGCCGGCTCATTCAACGCGGCGTCCGCTTCATTGAGGTGTCGCACAACATGAACTTTGTGAACGGCACGGGATGGGACACCCACAACGCCGGCCAGTTGAAGCAGCACGTCCTCATCCAGGAACTCGACAAGGCCGTGGCCACGCTCATTGCCGACCTACGCGCACTCAAGCTGCTCGA
>JAYPXF010000013.1:828-25253 GCA_038154405.1 Verrucomicrobiales bacterium
GCCGCCCATCGGCATTCGATGGCGGCGGCGGTCGTGGGCACCAGGGCACTGCTTTCTCCGTCGTGTTGGCTGGTGGCGGTCTGAAACATCGCGGCGCGTGGGGCGTGACCGATGATCTCTGCAAGGAACCGGTCGAACATGCCTGTGGTGTGCCGGATCTCTTTGCCACCGTGCTGGCCGATCTCGGCATCAATCCGCGCAAGGAACTCTTCGACGGCGACCGCCCGGTTCCGATCACCGACCAAGGCACGCCGGTACTTCAGCTGTTCGGTTGATGCTCTCCGAGACAAGCTGCAGATTGTCGGCGGACGCGGAACGGCGCGTCCTAACCGGCATTCGATTCCATGAAAGCCACGCTCATCGATCAGCCTCCGCTACGCCTCATTCTCTCCCGGTCGGAGAGTTTTTCCGATGGTGTGCCCGCCGCGTTTGATGAACTGGAGGGACAGCTTGAAACCTTGCGCGGCCGGAGGTTCTACGGTCTGGCATGCACCGCGTCAGAGCCGATGGAATACTTCGCCGGGCTCGTGCCTCTGGATGTCGGGGAGGAGGAACACGTCAGGGAATGAACTTCAGTTCGGCCAACCACTTGAGCGAACCGTTTTGCCAGGCGTCCCAACTAGGGCCCTTGTAGCCGTTGAGTCCGTGGCCGCCATCGGGAAGTTCCAGACACTTTGACGCCACCCCCTTTGCCAGCAACGCCGCGTGGAACATCCGGCTGTTCTCGATCGGTACGGGTTGGTCATCAACCGCATGGGCGAGAAACGCGGGCGGGGTGTCGGTCGTCACCTGTTTCTCGTTTGAAAACAGTCTCAGCAACTCCGGTGAAGCGCCCTTGCCAAGCAGTCGATCGCGCGAACCGGAATGTCCCTTCGCACTCATCGTGATCACCGGGTAGACCAGGATCATGAAATCCGGTCGGCAGCTTAGCCGCGCAATCCGGTCCTTCGCCTTCTTGTCGCCCCGATCGAAATGCGTGCCGGCCGTCGCAGCCAGGTGTCCGCCCGCGGAGAATCCACAGATACCGACGGCATCTTTTCGCAATCCCCATTTCTTCGCGTTGGCCCGCACCGTGCGCAACGCCCGCTGGGCATCCAGCAATGGCACGTGAGAACGACCCTTGGGCAGACGGTATTCGAGCACCACACCCGTAATGCCCTGATCGTTCAGCCATTTGGCGATGCCGTGACCTTCCGCGCCGGTCACCAATCCGCCATAGCCGCCACCGGGGCAGATCACCACCGCGGCCCCGTTCGGCTTGGTCGGGCGATGGACCGTGATCCACGTGTCTTCCTGGGCGAACTTTCCATCACCGATCGGTGCATGGTTGCTCCAAAGCGAGATCCGTTCTCCACCCAGGGCGGAAGTGAGGGCCAAAGCAAAGGTGGCAATGATGGTGCGATGCATCTCGCATTGATACACGACTTGTCGCTCCCGGAGAACCGAGATCTTCCGTTGAGGATGCAGCTGTGAGCTCGGGGTTGTTTCACTTTCCCGACTCCGGTCCGCCGCCGGTCATCGCTTACGACGCACGAAGTGCTCAATGATGAAGCCGATGCCGACCAAAATCAGGAGGCCTCCCCCAATGGCGGAACCCAGTTGATATGCTGGTTCCTCCGACCGGCGCAGCTCGCCGGAATCAATCAGCATCATCATTGCCAGGTTGGAAAAGATGCCGCCGAACACGCAACAATACCCCCAGAACCAGAGGGGTTGTTGTTTCACCCGGTCCCGGAATGTCGGTTTCTCTTCACTCATGTCTGCCTCACTCAACCTTTGATATTTCCTCCGACCTGGATGCGGTTCTTCTCGATGTCGTAGAAGTCAAAAAGAACGCGGCCTTCCTTGTTGGGCTTGGGTGGTTTGAAACTTGGGCGCGCCTGTTTGAGCCGCGCGATCAGTCCCTCAATGTCGTCACACTTGAACATCAGCTTCTGCCGGCCGCCGTTCGGCTTCGTGCCACTGTGCAGACAGAGCGCCGCGCCTTTCTTCGATTTGAAGCGGAAGAAGTTGTGGGCGGGGAACGGCTGGTTCTTGTCCGGCTTCATACCCACGACGTCGCGGTAGAAGGCGGTCATCGCCTTGATGTCCTCACAGAAAAGCATGATGCCGCCGAGATCCATGAGTGTTCTCTAAGGTATCGGGATCACGAAATCAATCCGCGGTCAGGAACGTTTCCCGGGCCACCTGCACCGAGCGTTCCTCACCTTGATTCGGCAGCTTGATCTTCAGCCGGATCTGCACACCAGGTTTCTTCCGCATCAGCTTGAGACAATCCGCCAGCGAGCGCTCTTTTACCGATTCACCCTCCACGCGGAGGATCAATTGGCCCCGTTCCAATCCTGCTTTGGCGGCAGGTAAACGGGTAAACACATGCGTGATCTTGAGCTCGTCCGAATCGTCTTCTTTCGCCAGCGCCACGCCCACCGCCGCAATCTCACGGACCATGAATCGCAGGTTGTTGTCACTCAGCGGAAAGCCCTGCAGCAGGGTCCAGCCGATGGGTGATGCAAAGACCTGTCGGGAAGCGGACAATACCACCACGCCTCGTCGGCGTTTCAGATCCAGTCCGATGAAGCTGGAGAAACCGGCCGTACCGCCGGCGTGCCCGATCAGGCGCGAGCCCTCGGTTTGATATACCCCACCGTTCACCCACGGCATGCAGGTATCGCCAAATCGGGTCGCCCCGGCATGAAGCTGCACGTGCGATAGTTTCATCAACGCGGAAAGTTTCGTACTCCGCAATCCGAGTTGGGCAGCGGCATAGTTCAGCAGATCGTTCGCCGTTGATTTCAATGCACCGGCTCCCGCAAAAACCTGGAGCGACAGTTTCGATTGCGGTTCGCCTTGCAGACCATGCCCCTGTGCCATTCGCGTTTACATCTCGTCGGTCAGCCGCGTGTGCGTGTCGTTCATTCCCAAGGGTTCGGCGATGCGGGCTCGAACCAGGTGGCCAAAGGTCTGACCGGAAACGCGCTCCATGAGATGACCCAGCAACGCGGTCCCACTGTTCGAATACTGAAAGTGCGACTCCGGGTCGTTGGTCAGTGCGAACGATCCTAGGAACTCGTACAGCAGCCTGTCGGTATGGCGATTGTAGGAAGCCGGGAAATCCGCCCGATCAAAATTGTCCGGATTGAACGGCAACTCGGAATCCTGGGCGGCAAGATGTCGCAGGCGGATCTCCTTTCCGTCGAATCGCGGCACGGAGACTCCTTTCGGCTGATGTGCAGAAATGGGATCTGAAAGACTGAGTTCACCGCGGCGATCCATTTCCAGCGCCAGCAATGAGGTGAAAGTCTTGGTGATGGAACCTATCTCGAAGACCGTTTCAGTATCGGGCTTGATGGCGTTCTCACCATTCACGCGGCCGGACTCGTTGACAATTCCAACGACCATGCCGCCGGGACGGTCGTCAAACCGGTGTTTGAGATACGCTTCGATCCGCGCAGGGATCTCGTCGTCGAAGGGCTCGGCTTTCGCGGGTCCGAAACCGGCAAGGAGGATCAGCGCTATGACAGCAACGCACAGTGCCGGCCGACTTCGGGAAAGTATTTCAGGTCGGACCACTTGAATTCCCACTCCGGCGTTTTGAGGTTTCCGCGACGGACGATCGTGCACCATGGAGACAGATTAGGGTCGGCACGGTTCTTGAGCACGTGGAAATCCTGCGCCGGCATGTAACTCTGCCCGAGCAGGAAGACGCGTTTGCCGGTCTCCTTGTGGACGGCCTGATCCAGCACGATCACCGCGTGACCGGGCGATCCGCCCTGCACAAAGACGTCCCCAACCTGAATGTCGTCGACCGTCGTGCGGGGTTCCAGATCGCGCGCGAGTGACAAGGTGCCGGCATAGGCAAACACCTTGGTCAGATATTTGCGGAAATTGTCGTAACCATGATCCAGCGACGCCTGTTTCTTCCAACTGACCCGGTTGCCGGTCACGGTCGGACGATAGCCGGAGTACCACCAATCGAAACGACAGGGATCTCCGCTGGTGAAGTTGAAGGTGATGTTGGTGAACTGGCGCGAGAAGTAGAGATACTCCGCCCGCAGCCGAATGACCGCATCGGCACATTGCTGGAGATTGCGCGAGCCGGTATCGATGTCGACCACGGCATGATGCACCGACTGATTTGACTTCAACCGTCCATCATGCAGGCGCACCGGAGATCCCGCTGCCTTGAGTGGGAGATGTCGCAGCCAGTTTCCGAATGAGTTCCGCTCCAACAGCACTCGCTGATAGCCCGCCGGTACTGAAATCTTGGACACGAGCGGGTTGGTGGACTTGGGCTGCCAAGGATAGACACCGTTCTGTCCATGAACGGCGAATGTCGCGAACAGAAACAATGTGGTGGCGACCCGACTTCCAAGCATGCGTATTGGACGATGGCCGGCAGCTTTCGTTACAGCAATCAACCGATCAACGGCAACGTGCGCTTGGCTTTGGCGCTTTCGAAGGCGGTATCAACGATCTGTTGACCGATGCGGCAGACGTCGGGTGCCAACGGTCCTTCAATCGGTTGATCATTCTCAAGGCAGTGCAGGAAGTATTGCACGGGATCGAGGAACGGAGCTTCCAACATGTCCGCTTCCATTTCGAATCCTTCCGGTTTCGTGCGGGTCTGAACACGCACAGATTCGGCGTAGTCGTAGTTGCTGATCGTGCCGTCGGCACCCTTGATCACGAAGCCACACATCGGCTGCGGTTGATGCGTCCACGGATCGGTGAACGTGCCCCAGCGGGTTTCGAACTTGGACAGGCCACATTCGTAGCGCGCAATAGTGATGCTGTGTTCGTCGACCTCAAGGCCCTGCGGTTCGTCAGTCACGCAGGTGACTTCGATGGGCTTCTTGCCACCGTGATACCAGGTGCCCAAGGTCGTTCCGTAGCCGAGGTAATCCAGCAATGAACCGCCTCCCTGGTCAGCCTTGTAAAACCAGCTCGCGGCCTTTTCCGCCGCTGTCGGTTCCTTCTCGATCTTGTCCGCGCCGTGGTAAAGCGGTCCGCGATTGCCGTCGTAGAAATGCACCTCGGTCACGTCTCCGATCGTGCCTTCCTGAACCAGCCGATGCGCTGTCAAGTTGGCTCGATACCAGCGGAGCGGCCAGTTGATGGCGAGCTGTTTGCCGGTCTTGGCGAGTGCGGCAACCATCCGGTCCGCCTCGGCGACTGTGGCGGCAAACGGTTTCTCCATCAGAACATGCGCTCCGTAGGGCGCGACCTTCTCGGTCCAATCACCATGCCGCGCCGCGGCCGGGCACAGGATCACCAGGTCCGGCTTCGTCTTTTCCATGCACGCAGAGAAGTCGGTGAACACTTGGTTTTCGTTCAGACCAAAGTTCTTGGTGGCCTCCACCATGCGTTCGGGCTGTTCGTCCGAGATTCCGACGATCTCCGCCTGCGGATGTTCGTGCGCCATGCGCAACAGGTCACCCATGTGAAAATGATCAAAATTGATCCCGGCGATTCTCCACTTCTTATCCATACGTTGTTCGAGGAGAGATTTGTATACAGGGTGACCCGGTCATTCAAACCATCGATTTGTGTCAAGGGATGGACGGAACCGCTCCGTCGGTTTTGGGAACGACGCGAACGGTGCCCTCCATTCGCTGTTACGTGCGATTCATACTGCCAACGTGGAAGACGGCGACGCAGCCTCTTGCCACTTTCGGATCGTTGAGGCAGACCGCACCGCTTTGAATTCGCGGCTTGGGAGATCCCGACAGTCTGACCGGCTCATCCTTTGCCAATTGCTCTGACAGCTCTGCAAAGGAGCCAAATCCACGTTGCTTCAGCGCGGCCGGACCGACGAGTTCCATTCTTCCGTTGCGACCGTTTGCGGCGTTGCGCATCAGTTCCAACATCACGCGCCCCATGGTGTAACGGGCGTTGATTTCGGTGATGGGTTTCAATCGCAGTCGTTCGCGATCACGATAGACGAAGGCATCCACTCCCAGTGCGCCGCGAAAACCGGCTTGAGCGAGCTTGGGTTCGAGCAATCCGCCCAAGGATTCCTCCATCAGTTTCAATCGCCCCCCTTTGGGGCCATGCAACAGTGACGACAGCTCTTCGTCCAGGCCGGCGGTGAAACGGGGGAAACACTCCGACGCCTGATACTGTCCCCGCTGGTCGTTGATCATCCGGACCATGCCGAGGAAACGGAGCTCTCCATCCGTCATGTGAAACTGAAACGAGAAGTCGAACACCCGCTCCAACCAAGGCTCGATCACCACGCCGCCTTCGGCCGCGATGGTCCGTTCCAACCAGGTCAACTGGGCGGCGGTAAGTTCCGGTTCCCACAAACGTTGCATGTTTGCGCCTGCCACCCCAAAGAGCATCTTGGCAACGACGCGTTGATGGCCTCGGTTCCGGATCGCTTCCACCCGCGCGACTGCTTCATCCACGGACCGCGCCACACGACCGACATCACATTTCGGACACAGCCATTCCTCGTCGCTCACGCGATCCAGCAACGCGTTCAGGATTTCTGCGCCCCATGCCTTGGAATAGAAGGATCGAATGCCTTCCAGCCACTCATCGTTCGCGCCCGTACCGGCTGCAAACGGTTGCAGGACCCTCAGCGAATCGCGACTCCACGCCCACGGCCTCAGTTCACCCAGCTTGCGGGTCTGCAGCTCGCTGTCGGTGTTGATGCCGTCGCCATCCAACACTTCAAATTCCGGAAGCTCGAAACCGGCGTCCTGCAGATCCGCCAGGAATCCTGTCCGCGGTCTCTGATGCACCAACACGACATCGTCCTTGTGACAGAGGAACTGCGGAAGGTTTTCGAGATCATGGGCCAATGCAACCTGTTGTTTGTTGGGTGCAAAACCGCTGCCGCGGCCCATGAACGATTCCGCAAAAGGATTGAACAGGTGAACATCCGGTGTGCGCCCCTTGGACTTGGAGTAGACAAAGAGCTCATCAATGAACTCTTCGTCGAGCCCGGCCTCGCGCCGGCCTTTGCGATTGAATGGAGCGGCTTTGGCCCGGTTCGGCGAATGGGGCAACCGCAGCTGTTTCCGAAACGCCTCCCAGTCGCTCTGCCCAGGCTCTTTCCATTTGCGAAACCATTCAAGACCGTAGCTGACATGGCCGATCTCGTCTTCGTAGATGCGTCGCATCAGCTTCTCCGACAGGGTGTCGCCGATGGTCGCGAACTGGGCGGCAAAGAACTGCGAGTAATCCAGGTTGGCCTGCTCGAAGGTGAGCGACAGGCGGCTGACGTAATCCAACGGCGTCGCCATGTCCGCGATCATGCGCCAGAAGAAGCCGTTGACCGCGTGTTCGCCAAAGGTGACACCGAGCTGTTCGAGGCGGCGCAGGTACATCCGTGTGTGATCCTGTTCCTCCTTCAGGGTCCGCAAAACGCCGGCGCGGAATTCCTTGGGCGCGTCGGGAAACTTCAGCAGGACCAACGCCATCAGTTCCGTGGCGAGCAGTTCGTGATTGGCGAAGAAGTGCAGCAGATGGCCGCGCTTGCCGTCGTCCTCGAGGTGGGCGGCGGAGGGGAAGTCGAACTTCACCCGCTGCTTGGAAAATTCCACGCACCTGGGGCGCCCCGGTTGTTCGGGAGCCGTGATGGCGGGACCGGGTGAGTCGTCCGTCAGGTCGGCGAATGGCGTCAGCTTCTCCTCAAGCGAGTTGCTGAACAGGATCCTCTCGGCGAATTCGCGGACTTCCAAAACGTCTCCCCGCGATCAGCGCAGCTCGTCTTCCTTGCGGTTTTCGACCGCTGCCAGGGCGGAGGCGGTCTTCGCCTTGGCCGTGTTCAGGTTGCGTTGCTCCTGCTGCACGTAGCGTCCCTTGGAATCCAGGTAGCGCTTCTTACCGTCGCGCTCGGACTTCGCCCGGGCAGCCGTGCGCTTGGCGTTCTCGGAATCGCGGTAGAGCTTGCTCTTGCGATCCGCCGCCTCACGGGTGGCTCTTTGAGCCTTGCTCAGGGTTTCCTTGGCCGCCCCATAATCCTTCTGCTTGCGGGCCAGCTCGTCCTTGAACCTCTTCAGCTGTGCCTCGTCACGGGCGTAGCGTTTGACCAGACCCTGCAGGCGGGTGACTTCCTTGCCCCCGTATTTGACGGAATTCGACGCCCGGCTCTCTTCGCCGCGACGCTTGTCATATTCCCGCTGACTGGTGCGGGATTGGGCATACAGCTTTTCGTACTCCTTCTGCGCGGCATCGTAGCGCTTGGCCAGGGCTTCGTATTCGGTCTTGTACTTCTGGTGCTCCTCCTGCAGCTTGGCGAGGCGCTTGGCGTAGTAATCCTCTTTTGCGCGCGCATCTTCCAATCGTTTCAGTTCGTCGCGGATCTTGCTCTTCAGTGTGGCTTCATCACGCATCAAGCGGCTCTTCTCACGGGATGCCAAACGTTTCAGGGAATCGGTCTGCCGCCGTTTTTCGTCCTCCGAAATCTTCTTCGCTTCGCGGGTGTGGATCGAATCCGGTCCCAGCCTGATGGATTCCGGGTAGAGTTCCTCCTCACCCGCCCGATCAATCCGGTAGACATACGATACGGGCAACGACAATTCCTTGAGCACCTCGCTGCTTACGATAACCTGATCCTTTTCAAAACGGATCGCCGAACCGAGCAGGACGTTGCCGCGGTAATCCCGGACGCGCCATTGCGGCTTGTCGGGCTTGGGCTCGCGCAGGAGCAGGGCGTGGGTTTCGTATTTCGTTTCCAGGCTCTGAAAGCCGAACAACAGGGAGCTCAGCTTCAACATGCCGCGGTCGAAGGACTTGAATTCGCCATCCACGAAATCACCACCCACCAGCAGGGCACCCGTGCGGGAGGATTGAGCCGCCGCAGCCGTGTGTGCCGGAATCTCCCGGAAGACGACCCGCGCGACATTGAAGGTCGACAGCTGCAGATCAGCGAAGGGCTTGCCCAACACAAACGCGGTGTCATTCGCCTTGCTGACCTTGGCCTTCAGGAATGTTCCATCCCGTAGCAGGATACCCGGCTGGAGACCGGTTTTGGCGAGGACGGGAAGCTCGATGTTCTGAACGATGCCATCGGGGGCAGTGAGACTGAGCTCGCTCAGGTTGCGGCGGGCGTTGGTCGGATCGATGTATTCCAACTTGATGACGGACTCACCCGTGTTCTCAAAATACTCGACCACAATCTTGTGCGCCTTGCCGGCTGCCAGGCGGATATTGGTCTTGTTCTCCACGCGGGCGTGATCCGACCAGTTGTTGATCAACTGCTTGTCGTTGATCTTCAGCCGTACGCCATCGTCTGAAGTGGTGATGAACTGGTAGTCGCCCGTCTCCGGCACTTCGAAGCTGCCGGTCCAGCGGATGCTGAATTGATCGACCCGCCAGCCCTTGAACGGCCCGCCATCGTACCAGTCGTAGTTGATGTCGTAATCCACCCGGTCGCGTTTCTTCCCTTTCAGGTTCGTCGCTTCAAAGTATTCGCCCAACAGGCCGGTCTCGACCTTTGCGGAAGCCCGGAATTCTTCTGGCCAGACGATGTCGCGGGTGTCGATCTCCAATGCGCGAAACGTGTCCGGCTTGATGTCGGAGTATTTGCCGGCCTCGTCCTTGAACTGCAGTCCGTATTTCTCGGACCAGACAAACTGCCCTTCATGCAGCTTGCCGTCCGCATCCATCAAAATGCCGGCGGATGCGATCGCAGGCAGCATCGCGGTCAAGGCGAGGAGAATTCTCTTCATCGTTGGTAAAGCGGAATGTAGTGATACGGCATGGCCAGTATCATGGTGTAGACGGCCGTCGTGAAATTCGTTCCCACACCGCCGCGGCCGCGCGCTTCCCAATAGGCTTTGCCCTTCTCTTCGACGAGCTGCCGCATGAGAATCTTCTTCACGTCGTCATACCATTTGCGCCAGTCCTTGCCGCCGATCATGTATATCGCCGGCGCGGCGTAGAAGTTGCCGTAGGTGAACCATTCGTGATCCTCGCGCTGCGCTTCGAACAGGAACTTGGCTCCGGCCGCCACCTTGGGATCTTCGTAGTGACCGCAGACCTGCAGCGAGTAGATCGCCGCAGCCGTCCGGGCAAATCCGGCTTCGCGATTCGGCTGATAACAGAATCCGCCCTCGTTCTCCTTGAAACAACGGCGCACGTAAGCCACCGCATCATCGATCGTGCGTTGCGGTACTTCCAGTCCGGCGTTCTTCGCGGCGCGGATGGCGACCAATTGCAACACGGTCACCGAAATGTCCGCATCCTTTGCAATCGGACGATACCTCCAACCGCCATGATGTCCCGGAGCGTCCGCCTGAGAACTGACGATGAGCCTCACGACACGTTGCAACTTGCGCCGGATCTGCGGCGAGCGTGTCTGTCCGTAAAGTTCCGCCAAGGCGATGGTCGCGATCCCGTGCGAATACATGTATTGGCCGTCACGGCCGCTGCCATAGAGACCTTCCGGGGAAATCAGATCCAGCAGGTAGTTCATGCCCGCGGTCACGTTCTTGCCATACTCGCCTTCACCGGGAAGGTGCCCGGACGCCTGAAACGCCATCAACACGTAGCCGGTCATTGCGATGGTGTATTTCTTGCGATCGTCCGACGCGCTCCATGAACCGTTCGGCTGTTGTTTCGACGCCAGATACTTCAACGCCCCGGCGATCACCTTCGTCGTGCGATCATCAACCACGACCGGCTCGACCTCGGCTGACTGCACATTGGATGCACCGATGAAAAACGCCAGAATCAATGCCGTCGCACGTACCATTCGAACTGATGACTGAAAACTGATCACTGTCTCTTTCTACTTCTTCGGAGCCTGCCGCTGTAGCGGAATTTGCAAAAAATTCCGACGTCGCCGGCTTCACGGGTCGGAAGATTTCGCATCTTCCGCTCCGGCCGGACAAGGTGGGGTTATTTGCTGCCCTTGCTCGCCGCGTCGGAGAGATTCTTCAGATACTGCTCAACCAACGGACCAAATTCTTCGGGATACTTCTCGCCCATGGACTGAAGGATCGCGTTGCGTTCGCGGGCGGGCAGGCCGATGAAGGTGTTGCGGTCCGCCACCTGCCGCAGCTTGCCGTCCGTGCTGCCCTTGCCGTCGAAGTTGCCCTTGTTGCCGTCGCCTTCGCCCTCCTTCGAATCGTCCTTGGCCTTGTTCTTGCCGGGCCCCTTGGCCTGACCTTTGCCCTTCTGATCACTCTCGCCCTTGCCGCCTTCAGCCTGCGCCATCTGCTGGGCTTCTTCGCCCTTGTTGCCGAGCCCCTTCTGTGCGAGGGCCAACGCGGAGGCCGCCTTGCTTAGGGTTTCCTGCGCTGTCTGCGCGCTCTGTGCGGCGGGGGAAGCCTGGTTCGCTGCCGCTTGTGCGGAAGCCTGCGTGAGTGCCTGCTGCGCCTGTCGAAGGGCCAATGCGGCATCGAGAGGAAGCTGACTTACGGATGCCGAAGCCAGCGGAGAAATCATGGAGTTCGCGGCATCCAGCGGAGTGCTGGCAGGTTGCACCGAAAGCTCGGCCAACTGCGTTGCCAATTCCTTCAGGTCGCCTTGTTCCTTCGCCAGTTGCGGGAGGCTCGGCTGTTCCCCGGACGGCTGATCTCCGGTCTCGGGTTTGCCGGATGGATCACCACTCGCGTTGTTTGGCTCACCAGGCTTGCCGGCGTTGGCCTGTTGTTGATTGCCTTCACCGGCTTTCGCGTTGCCGGCGTCCTGCGGTTGACCTGATTGGGAAGGCTTGCCCGCCTGTGCCTGCGAAGCGTCGCCCTTTTGCGAAGGCGTTCCCTTGTTTTCCCGCCCGGCATCGGCCTGTTGTGGCGACTTGCCACTGGGCTTGCCGGCATCGGCCGGAGCCTCCTTGGCTGCCGCGGCTAGTTGTGCCTGGGCCTTGGTCATTTCACCGATGGCGGCCTTGACGTCGTTCTTCTTCAACTGATCCGCCGCCGCCTTGGAGGATTCCTTCGCCTGGGCTAGTGCCTTGGAGTTCGGCTGCTCAGCCGCCTTGGCTTCCACGGCCTTGGCAAGACTCTCCTGCTGGTTCTTGAGAAACTCGTTCAGGCTGGCGGGGCGGGCGAGCTGATTGGCCGCCTTGTTGACCTCCATCTGGGCCTTGGTAACCGCTTGCGAAGCCTGGGCGAGGAGATCCGGCTTGTTCTCCTCCGGCTTGCCGAGTTCCTTGGAAAGCTGATCCTTCTTCTGATCGATGGCGCGCTGCGCGGCCTGCAGATCGGCGAGCGCCTTGGCCTGATCCTGTCGGGCGGCCTTGGCGTCGGGCTTCCTGAGATCGTCGGCCGCCTTGGACATGTTGGATTCGGCCTGCGAAAGTTGTTTCGCCGCTTCCGGCGCGTCCTTCTGTGCGTCGTCGGCCGCGTTGGCTGTCTGATACATCAACTGTTGCTGCTTGGGCTGGGCGGCCTTGGCCTGTTGGCCGGCCTCTGGTTCGGGTGATTCCGCTGCCTTGGCCGTATCGAGCTGAACCTGCTGTTGTTTCTCGATCAGCGCCTCCACCTTCTTGGCAAGCTCGTCCAGCTTGGCCAACTGCTGTTCGGCCTGTTCCAGTTTGGCGACCTCTTGGGAAAGTTGGGACTCGGCGCGGGCCAACGCATCCTTCGCGGCCTGTTGACTCGCAGGTGCATCGAGCTTCTTCGCCATCGCCTTGGCTGCCTTGTCCATCTGCTTGGCGGCCTCGGCCAGCGATTCGGCCGCGGGTTTCAGCAGTGGCGTCGCCTTGGCCTGCGCATCCAAAGTCTTGGCCTTCTGAATCTCCTGTTGCGCGGACTTGGACTGAAGCTTCTCTGGCTCCTTGGCGGCGGTCTTGCTCTCTTCATTCAGCACATTCTGCTCGCGCGCCAGTTCGCTGACCTCGGCCAGCAATTCCTTCATTTGTTGCAGCTTGTCCTTGGGTTCGTCCTTTTCCTTCTCTGCCTTGGCGATCTGTTCCTCCAGATCCTTCTTGGCATCCGCCATTTTCTTTAGAGCCTCTTCCTGCTTGTCGGCGACCGGATTGTCGATCGGCGTCCCCTTCTTGTAATTCCGGGGCGGTTCGTATTCGTTCAGCTTCGCGCGAGCTTCCTGCATCTTTTCAATGGATTCCTTCAAGGCACTCGCGGCCTTGGGTGCGGCGTTCTCGACGTCTTCGCGAACCATCTCCGTTTCATCGACCACCTGCGCCTGCTGTTTCTCCACCTGCTGCTTGTGATCTTGCTGATCATTACGCGGCCGCTCGGGCAGTTCCTTGGTGTCCTTGACCACCTGCTCCTGCTTTTCGATCGCCTGTTCCAATTCCTTCAACGCCTCCTTGAGAACCTGTAGCTTGTTTCGATCGGGACGCAGCATGCGGGCCAGTTCGATGAAGAGATCGCGGGCGCGCTTTTCATTTCCGGCCGCGCTCAACAACTTGGATTCCTTCAGATCACCGGCCGCACTGCTCACGATACTCAACAGCCGGTCTTCCTGCGCCCGGGCCACAACTGCCTGCGGTTTCTCGGCGGCGACACCATCCATCTCCTTGGTCACCTCTTCGAGCTTGGTGACAATGATCTTGGATTCATCGGAAATGGTGAGCTGCTCGGTGGACTGCAGTTGCAGAGAAATCCGATGCGACTCCTTGCTGCGACGTGCGTCGCGACCCAGGGTTGCTTTCGCCAGGGCAATGGTCTCGTGCATGTTGTTGCCCTGCCGCTTGCCGAGCTCAGCAAAGCGCCGGGCGATCTCACGAATGATCTGTTGCCGCTTGTATTCCAGCAGCAGGTGTTTCAATTGGACGATAATGCTCTTCTGTCCGGCGTAGGCGTTGAGCGTGCTCTCGCTGGCTTTGTCGCTGTTGGTGGTCACCCGCGCGAACTGCAACAGCTCGATCACCTTTTTGATTTCGGATTCAGTCAGCGAACCCAACACGCCCCGGATCGCCTTGAGCACGGCGACATCGTCGCCAGACAACCCGTTGCGTTCATATTCGTCGATGATGACATCGAGCTGAATGCCGACGCGTTCGGTGGTGGACTTGATGCGTTCCTGCCGCAGTTCCTGTTGCAACAGGATGTCGGTCGAATTGAGAGTCGTCTCAACTGCCGCCTGGAGGCCCGTCGCCAACAACGTGACCAGCAAACTCAGATTTATTAGAAAACGTTTCATGCGTTTTGATGGAGTGCGTGAGTCTAGTCAATCGCGCATCCGTGACAAATCGATTCGTCGAAGTGTCAAATCCGTCGATTCGACCCCAAAAGACCACGAATTCCGCACCACGGTTACATCGATCCTCCGTTCGACGGCCCGATTTCCAGTTTCTTCACGTTCGCTAGTGCGTAGGGGACTCGGCAATTGCTTGTTCCTTTTTCTTTGCCCGGCAAACTTTCGGGACGATGAAGCCACGCCTGTTCTTGATTTTGACAGCCTCGATCCTGACCCTGGATACGGAAGCCGCGACACTCGTTTATCGCGGAATTCCGACAGGTCGGGTCGCGATGGAACGGAAGACCCAGATCTATCCCCAGATCGTGGTCGCCGGCAGGAATGGTCAGACCTTCAGTATCGAATCGGAGGTGTGGGAGGAACTCAAAGGAGAGATCGGTGGTTTCGACATCTCGCCGAAGGAATACGACTGGATCTGGCTCAACGGAAAAATTCAATGCCGCGGCTTGGCGACGCGGGGACGCTTGGTCGATCGCACCAGCTACTTTGAGCCCTACCGAAAGAATGGACGGATCTTCGCCGGACGTCTGGGCGAAGTATGGGTGGCCGGGGCCGCCAAAATGCGGGGCAGGGATGGGTTGTTCGTTCCGTCCGGCTTCAGTCCGGACGACGAATTGCAGGTGCAGCCTCGCTGCGACGATCCGTTCGGCAACACCTGGGCGGCCCTGGTCGACGGGGAGCTGAAGGAACGCGGCGTCGCGGTCCGTTCGTTTGCCCGGCCGGACCGATGGCTACGGCTGGATCTGCCGAAGGACTTTCCCACGGGTTGGGTCGGCATGTGCACGGATGATGTCGGCTTCGTCTGGATCGCCGCGCCGAACGCCTTGATTCAGATCGATCCTCGCGATCCAAAGGGTGTCGTCCGGATCGAAAAGATTTCGTCCGCGGCGCGGATCACCTCAATCGCTCCGCTTTCGCATCGGCAGATTCTGGTCGGTTACAGTGACGGACAAATCAAGGAGTTGATTGCTCGCCCACAGGAGAAAACGGAATTCAGAAACGTTCTCCAGCTGTCCGCCGGATCCATCCGGGCGATGCACGAGAATTTCGACGGGATGCTCTGGGTGGTGGCCGGCGCCAATGTTTACGGTCATCGGCTGGGGAAAAGAGAATGGAAGGAAGGCAAGCGCATGCCGGCCGGCAATCACGACAACATCTTTGTTGAGTTGGGCGGGCGATTCTATTCCGCCGGCGGCAAGACGTATTTCGGGTGGCCGGCATCGCAGTGGGTGAATCTCGACCACCTCTGGTCATTCCATCCGAACGGCGGCTGGCAGTTGGAACCGCCGATGTTGGAACCCGGCAAGGCCTACTCCGGCATCGCGAAACAGAATGAGCGTATCTGGATTATCGGCGGCTATTTTCGCGCGGAGAAAGGAACCAGGGCTACGGACACGGTGGAAATCTACGATCCGGAAAGCCGGCGTTACCGATTCGGGCCAAAGTATCCGGCTGCGCGGGGACAGATTGTGGCGCTCAATGTGGGTGAACGGATCTACGCGATCGGCGGCGAAGGCAACAAGGTCGCTTCGCCTGAGATGTTCAGTATCGGCATCGGACAATCCAGATGGAATCCGGAGCCTCCCGCCCCCGGACCCGTAACCCAGGCCGCCGGTTGCGTAATCGGCGAAAAGCTCTTCATCACCGCCGGTCCACGCGCGAATTGCCCGGGCTTGTTCGTCTATGATACCACCGCAAAAAAGTGGTCGACCGTGAAGCATCCGACAGATCCGCCACCCGCCGCGCCATTGGTCACTGCCTGGCGCGATGAGGTCTGGGTGATGGGCGGTCGTGGTAATAGCAGTGGCGTGAAGGCAGTGTGGGCCTATTCCACGAAAACCGGCAAATGGCGGCAAGGTCCGGATCTTCCCATTCCGGTGAGTTGGGGCGCTGCCTGTTCCTACCGCAACATCATCATGATCGCCGGTGGCGCCTACCGCGACGAAGCCGTCGGCAATTACTTCAACAGCGATCAGACGTTCTTCCACCTGCCGCAGGCCACCCGGTAAGTGCAAGTGACTTGTCTGCGGACGCGGCGCAGCGTGTCCCTACCGTTGCGCGTTGAGGTTCAGGCCAAGATGTCTGTCACCACATGGCCGTGGACGCTGGTCAGGCGGCGTTCGAGGCCGTTGTGGTAGAAGCTGAGGCGCTCGTGATCGAGTCCCATGAGGTGCAGGATCGTCGCGTTGAAGTCGTAGACGGTCACCTTGTTCTCGACCGCCTTGAAGCCGAACTCGTCGCTCTTGCCGTAGCTGAATCCCTTCTTCACGCCGGCACCGGCGAAGAAGCAGGTGAAGGCATCGGGATTGTGGTCACGACCCGTGCCGTTGCCTTGCAGGAAGGGCATGCGGCCGAATTCGGTGCACCAAACCACCAAGGTATCCTCCAGGTGGCCGCGCCGTTTCAGATCGCGGATCAAGGCCGCGGTGGGTTGATCCATGATCTCCGCCTGCATGGCATGGGTCTTGTGAATGTTCGCATGGGAATCCCAGTTCGTGATGCCGTTGCCCCCCGCAGGATCACTGCCATTGAAGAGCTGCACGACACGGACTCCTTTCTCGATCAGGCGCCGGGCGAGAATGCAGTTCTTGGCATACTCGCGTTTCAGCTCCGTCCCTTCACCCGTGCCGTATTCCTTGTGAATGGATTCGGGTTCGTTTGAAACGTCCATCAACTCGGGAACGGAGGTCTGCATACGGCCGGCCAATTCGTAACTGGCAATGCGAGCGGCGAGATTGGCGTCATTCGGATAACGCTCCAGGTGCCTGCCGTTCAAGCGGGCGAGCAGATCGTTCGTAGCCCGGTCGTCCTGCGCGGAATAGCTGGCCGGGCGGGCCAGGTTCGCTGGTGGATTCTTGGAATTGAAATCCGTGCCCTGAAACGCCGCAGGCAGGAAACCGCTGCCAAAGTTGTTCTTGCCGGAACGAGCCAAGCCACGCGGATCATTGACGGCGACAAATGCCGGCAGATCTGAATTCTCGGAGCCGAGGGCGTAGGTGGTCCAGGCACCGAAGGACGGGAATCCTTCCATTGTGAAACCGGTGTGCAGGAAGTTCTCTCCCTGTGGATGCGCACTGGTCTGGGTGTGCAGTGAATGAATGAAGCAGAAGTCGTCGGCCATGCCACCAAGATGCGGCAGCAGTTCGGAAGTCATCTTGCCGCTCTTGCCGCGCGGATTGAAATCCCAGAACGGCTTGGCGCAGTTTCCGGGCGGGCCTTCAAACGTGACAGCCGGAGCAAACGACGCCCTCTTGCCATGCAGCTTCGCCAGTTCGGGCTTGTAGTCGAATGTGTCCACATGACTGACCGCTCCCGGGCAGAAGATGACCAACACCTTCTTGGCCGGCACATCAAAGTGCGGCGCCCGCGGTGCATATGGATTGTTCGGATCAATGTCCGGACGAATCGGACTCTTGCCGGTGAATGACGTGGGATCGTCGGCGGCCAAAACGTCCTTCGTCAGGAGATCAGCCAGACCCAGTGCGCCCATGGCGGCGCCGGTGTTGCGCAGGAAATTTCGACGGTCCAACAGACCGTGTCCGTGAGCGGAGATATGTTCGGGATTGTTCATGACGAGAAAAAACTGGAATGACGAGATACCCAAGGACCCAAATACCCAAGGAAATCCGAATGACAAATGTCGAATGACGAAACAGCGTCTTGTCTATGTCGAGGTCTGGGGATCGTCCGTTTGATTTGGAGGAAAGAACTGCCTTGTTCGGAGAGACTGTGATTGCGTTTGCTCGCAGGGTGCCGGTCGATGCGGTGACTGAACGTTTGATCAAACAGTTGGTCGGAGCTGCACCGAGCGTTGGCGCTAACTACTGCGAGGCCGATGACTCGGTATCGAAGAAGGAGTTCAAACAGAAGATCGGATACTGCAAAAAGGAAGCGCGAGAAATGAAGTTCTTTCTCCGAATGATCGTGAAGGCATGCCCCAATCTTCGTGAAGAAGCCAAACCCCTTTGGCAGGAAGCGAAAGAGCTTCACCTCATCTTCGCGAAAATCTACCGCGGATAGTGACGCCCTCTCGGATTTAGGGCTTCGAGCTTCCTTGGGTATTTGGGTATTGGGGTATTTCGTCATTCAAGCAACCCGTTCAACCGCTTGTTCAGCTTCCGCACCAACGCCTCCTTCTCACCGGCAATGTTGACCGTTTCCGTGGGATCGGTGTTGTGGTCGTAGAGTTCGGTGTATAGCGGCGTGGAAAGCTTGTTTCTATGATCTCGCCAGGAGACGAGGCGGTAGCGATCCGTGCGCATGGAGTAGCCCATGAGATGTTTTTCAAAGAGTTCTCGGTCCCAGGTCTTGCCTTGTTGCTTGATGATGCCGGCTTCGACGTCCTTGATGAGCGGGCCGAAGAATGTCTGGCGCATACCCGATGACAATGGATTGGCGGCCCATTCGCGCAGGGCCGGATTGGGGAACTGACTCAGAGCGGCTTGTTTCCACATGCGGTTCGGATTGTCGAGCAGTGGAACAAAACTCCTGCCTTCCAGATGTTGCGGCAGCGGAACTCCGACGAGTTCGCACAGCGTGGGATAAATGTCGACGAGTTCGACAAGAGCGTCGGTCTTTGTCCCGCGGGCTTTCATGTCCGGCGTCCAGATCAGTAGCGGGACACGGGCGGCGATTTCGTAGTTGGTGGCCTTGCCCCAGACGCCCATTTCACCAAGGTGCCAGCCGTGATCGCCCCAGACGATGATGGTGGTGTTGTCGCGGACCCCGGCTTCATCGAGCGCCTTGAGCATCTTGCCGATCTGCGCATCGACATAGCTGACGCAGGCGTAGTAGCCATGCAGCAGCGTGCGGGAGAGTTCGTCGCCAATCGGTCCGTATTTCGGGATGCCATGACGGACACGCAATTCAAACGAGGCGTGAATGCCGGTCGCGGCGCCGTTCTTGGGAGCCTTGGTTTGGGTGGCCAGCTTGATGTCCTTGGGATCATACATGTCCCAATATCTCTTCGGCGCGACGAAGTTCAGATGCGGCTTGGTAAAGCCGAGGCCAAGAAATAGTGGCTTGTTGGGTTTCCACGAGAGATGCGACTTGAGGGTGGCGATGGCGAGTTCGGTGTTGAAGCCGTCGCCATATACGTGGTCCTCCACATCGGCCGCTTCATAGGCCGGACCGTGAACCAATCCGGAGGAACCTTCCTTGCCGTACTTGGCGTACATCTTCTTCTCATTCTCCAGGCGGAGTTTCTGATTCTCGGGCAGCGCATAACCGCCGGGAGTTTTCACCCGTTTGATCTTCATCTTGTTCCACGCCGGACCGCGGCTCCACGACTTCTCCTTGTCGAGCATCTTGCCGTGGTAAATCTTGCCGCAATAAACCGTTTCATAGCCGTGCCCGATCAGGTGTTGCGGCAGCGTGACAATGTCGGGATTCAGCTCGCGGAAATAGGCCGTGTTCTCAACAACGCCGATCGTGTCCGGCCGCGCACCGGTCATCAGACTGGCGCGGGAGGGACTGCAAATCGCCTGCTGGCAATAGGCGCGATTGAAGAGCATCCCGTCGGCCGCGAGCTGATCGAGGTTCGGACTCTTGGCAATCGGCGAACCGTAGCAACCCAGTTCCGGTCGCAGATCATCGATGGCGATGAACAGGATGTTGGGGCGTTTGGATGCCGCTAGCGCGGCTGAATGACCAATGACGAAATACCCAACTACCCAAAGAATGACGAATATCCGAATGGCTGAATGTCGAATGCTGAAGTCGACAGGCGCGTGGCAACCCGATTCGGATTTCGAATTTCGGACTTCCATGGGTATTTGGGTGTTTAGGTATTTCGTCATTCTCGAGGTCATGGGAGGAAGGCGAATTCGTTGGAATTGAGAAGACTGCGGCAGACGACGTGCAGTCCCTGATTCTCGGCGATCTCAACCGCCGCTTTCAGCTCGCCAGCGTCGGGCTGACGGGTAAGCAGCAGCTCGAAGCAATGACGCACGGCGCCTTTCAAGCCACCTTCGTTGCTCTCCTTGGTGGCCCGTTTGGCGATGAACCTGGCCTGCTCGACCACGAAATCGCTGTTCATCAGGTTGAGCGCCTGAAGCGGGGTGGTGGACACCGGACGCTTGGCGCGAACCTGTCCGCAGTCCGGGAAATCAAACGCGGTGAAGATTTGATCGTCCACGCGCCGCATGCGTTCCTGGTAGAGCATACGTCGCCAGGTGTGTTCGCCGTGATTGTCGACAACTTCCCACTGTGCGTAGGTCTTCTTCTCGTTGTGAATGCGATAACTGCGCCCGCCCAACGTCGTGTCGAGCTTGCCGGAGGCTTGGAGGATTCCGTCCCGGATAACTTCAGCGGAAACGCGTTGTGGCGGATAACGCCAGAGCAACAAGGCATTGGCATCGGCTTTCAATGCGGCCGGTTCAGGCAGGCTGGAGCGACGGAAGGCATCGGACATTACCAGCAAACGGATCATGCCTTTCATTGACCAGGGCGCTACTTCGAGCTGGGTGGGTGAAACGAACTCGGCGGCGAGCCATTCAAGCAACTCTGGATGCGACGGCTTGGCTCCGGCTTTGCCGAAGTCGCTGGTCGTGGGAACGATGCCCGTGCCGAAGACGTGATGCCAGATGCGGTTGACCATCACCCGGGCGGTCAACGGATTCTCCGCACTGCTGATCCATTTGGCGAATTCCTGTCGACGTTTCGGACCACGCGCCTTGCCCGTGAGTTTCAAATCACCGTTGAGGATTTCCGGTCCGGCCGGATTGACCTCATCCAGCGGATTCTCGGGACTGCCACGATGGAAGACCCGGGTCACCGCCGGACGCACAAATCGGCCGACAAAACTCGGTTGCGGACCTTCCTCCGCCAGTGTGTTGATCTGCTTCTGCAGGTCGGCGAGGATCTTCTTTCGTTCGGGATGTTTCTCCGCGAGCTTCTTGTTCGCCCACCAGGTGCCGACCCATGGCTGCCAACTGCCGTCCGGCTTCCGGATCGACAGGTCGAACTCGTAGCGCGGCAGGAAAGGTTTCTTGTTGAGGTAATCCGTGTCGTAGAAGTACTCGCGGTTGGCACTGAGGCGTAGGCGGTTGATCTCGATGGCCTCGGCAAAATCGAACTGCACCCAAGGCTGCTTCTCGCCTTTGCCCACCCGTGCCCGCCAAGCCATCGTTCCGTATTCGCCATCGTTCACACGGCCGATGGGGTTGCGTCCATCCTGCCCGTCCTGCGGATGTCCCGAGAGTTTCACGCCCGTGCTTTTGTGCGCCAGGTTCTCGGCGAACCCGTGCGGACCCAAAACCTCCAACTCATCAAGACCGACATAGTTCATCTTGAACTGGATACGAACGGCCTTGGTCTTGACCTTGTTGAAATGCATTTCGCGAAAGGCTCCCCAATTCTCCTCCCACGGACCGGTCTCCTTCAGCTGCTGGCGGTTCTTGGAAATCCCGCGCCAGATCTCTTTGCCGCGTTGGCGCCGCGGGTGATCCGGTTTGAACTCGGGGAAACGCCCGCCGAACTCGATGTCCTGAAACACCCCGGTCATCGAGTAGTAGTCGGCGATTGAGATGGGATCGAACTTGTGATTGTGACAACGGGCGCAGCCCATGGTGACACCCATGATGGAGGCACCCACCGTCTGCATGATCTCGTCCATCCGATCAGCACGCGCCTGGCGAATGGCAGACGGTTCACGACCCACCGTGGCCGCCGGCACGTGCGGTCCCGCAACGAGGAAGCCGGTGGCGTCACCTGTGCCCAATGAGTCACCTGCGATCTGTTCGCGGACAAACTGGTCGTATGGAACATCGTTGTTGAATGCCCGGACGACGTAGTCCCGATACACCCAGGCGTTCTTGCGATAGAGATTGGCCTCGGACCCGTTTGATTCCGCCCAGCGAATCACGTCCAACCAATGCTGCGCCCAACGTTCACCGAAATGCGGTGAAGCCAGCAGCTCATCGATCAACGCTGCGTAAGCCTTGTCGGCATCTTTTGCAGACGCTTCTGCAAACTTCTTCACCTGGCCAGGTTTTGGCGGCAAGCCGGTCAGAACCACCGATGCCCGACGAATCATGGACCGGGGATCGGCTGGTGAGTTAACTGGAACAGCTCGCGATTTGATTTTTTCGACCAGAAAAGCGTCTATTGGATTGACTGGTTTGTCTGATGTCACCCCGGGACCGCTGACTCGGCTGACTTCCGGAATCGGGGGACGTACTACCGGTTGGAAGGACCAGTGATCTGTGGTCAACTTCGCAACCTCGTTCATCTGCCCCGGCCACTTGGCGCCTTCGGTGACCCACTTCTCGATCAGCGCAATCTCGGACTTCTTCAGCGGATCGCCCTTGGGCGGCATGACCTCGTCGGGATCCACACCCTTGATCATGTCCAACAAAAGGCTCTTGGCCGGCTCACCGGGAACGATCGCAGCCGCACCGCTGTCGCCGCCCCGAATCAGGATGGCCCGCCTGTCCACACGCAGACCGGACTTGTCCTTGTCCGGCCCATGGCAATCGATGCAGTTGTTCTCAAAGATCGGTTTGATCTGCGTTTCGTAGTCCACAGCCGAGGCTGAGCCCATGCCCAGGGCCAGCAGCAGCGCTGTGGCAAAAAATGTACGTTTGATTCGCATTACAGTATTACTTCCGGTGGGTCGGCATACTAACGCCCCGATTCGGAAAAAAAAGAAAGCTGTGTTTGAGAATGGTTCTCGATTCATTTCTGACAAAATGCTGACACTTTGTCGCTTTCGGGATGGATGATGTGGGGGTATTCCTGATCACGCCATGAGATTGCTTGCTCCGATCATCCTCTTCATTGCGCTGTCTGTTTCGGCGGCGACGTATACCCTGCAAGATCTCGGATTGCGGCCGGGATACGAGGCGAGTCATGCGACGGATCTGAACAATCTTGGTCAGGTCGTTGGCTGGCAGGAGACAAGCAATGATGTATCGCGGGCCTTCGTGTGGCATAAGGGGAAACTGGAACTGCTGGGGCAGGATGACTGGGTGGAAAGCGTGGCGTCCTCGATCAACAACAAGGGAGAAATCGTCGGGGCCTTTCGTCGCGATGGCGCGCGGCATTCGTTTCTCTTCCGTGATGACTACTATCGCACGCTCGGCCAGATTGACCGCTTCCCGCGACTGGGCAATCCGGGACGCTTCGTCGCCGGCGGCGTGATCAATGATCGCTCGCGGGTGGCGGCCCGGTTGACGATTCCCGACGGCAACCAACGCACGGCGCTTTGGTCCGAAGGCAAGGCGGCGTTCTTCGGATTGCTGGATGACGGGCGGATCTGTCACGGGCTGGCGATGAACAATCACGATCACATTGCCGGGCAGGTCTTCGACACGAACCAACATTCGCGGCCGTTCATCTGGCGTGACGGCAAGTTCATCGATCTCGGTTCACTCGGCGGAACGCGGGCGAGTGCAACGGAGATAAACGACAAGGGTACAGTCATCGGTTGGGCGTTGCCGAAAGATGCCACCTTGCGCGGGGCGAATGCCTTTGTCTGGCATGAAAAAGAGGGGATCCGTAATCTCGGCACCTTGGGTGGAAAGACCAGCCGCGCCTACGGACTGAACAACAACGGCCAGATCGTCGGCTACTCCCAGAACGCGGGAAAAGCCTACGTGGCCTGTCTGTGGAAGGAGGGGCGGGTCTACGACCTGAACACGCTTACCGAACACCGCGGATGGCGGTTGATTTCCGCGGGAGCCGTCAATGATCATGGGCAGATCATCGCCACGGCTGTGCCGCCGGGTGGCGCCGTGCAACGGGCGGTATTGTTGACACCGAGGGATCTGGATTCGACGCGAAGCACCGCTCCATCCGAGTTTGCAACCTCGCAGCCGGCGACTACGGCTTCAAATTCCTCATTCAATCTAAGTTCCTTCAAGCGTCAGCCAAACGGAGCCTTCCGCCTGGAATTCAGTGGAGTGACGGGTGGCAACCATGTGGTGGAGGTATCCACGGATCTGAAAACATGGACCCGCCTCGGAACGGCGGAGAACAACAACGGCCGGATCACGTTCATCGACCACAGCGCCGCTCGTTCACGACTGTGTTTCTACCGGGTGGCAATTCGATCCTCAACCACTGCTACCAGGTAGTCTGGGCGGGCTGTTCACATATAAACAATTCCCATAGATCGTTCTCACGTCGGTAGAGGCCAGCAGCCACTGGCTGCGTCCTGAACCGAAACTGCTTTTGCAAATCGCCATGGTTACGAGCGGGGCGCCGCCACGATTGACTGCTCGCTCGCGCTCGCCGCTACACTCGTTTCGACTGGTCCGAAATCTGATACTCTGGAACGGTTCGCGCGAATCGTATTTGGAGAA
>JAYPXF010000013.1:25263-46738 GCA_038154405.1 Verrucomicrobiales bacterium
GATATAAAAATATAATAGAACTATCATCTTTATCGTATTTGGAGAACGATGAATCCACCCCCATTACCAAGTGAAAAGAAAAAGTCCGGCGGTCCGCTCAAGTTTCTGGCGCTGGGCTGCGTCGGCATTCTCGGCTGCCTGTTGATCGCCGGCGTCGGATACCTGGGCTACATCGGCACGATGGGGCCCGAGACCTATGCGGTCAAAGGACGCCAGATGAAGGCCGTCCACAAGCGGGTCATCAACGAGCTCAAGCTGCTGGAGGATGGTGAATCCATCCAGTGGTTTTACTCGGACGCCCTGACGGACATCCGCGGGGGTATGTACTTCGCCACCGACCGGCGCATGGTTCTTTACAGCAGGGAATGGGATGAACCGCTCTTCGCGGTCTACTTCACGAATCTCGCCGGAGCCGAGATGGAAACGAACAGTTCCTTCTTTGAAGACAGCCTGGTCACCATCGAGACATGGGATGACGAGGAAGGGTATTTTCCGGTGTCGAGTGAGCGCGGCAACGACGAGCGTTTCTTCGACTATCTGCTGGACAAGGTTTCGCCCCGACCGGACGGCAACATCCGGTTGCGCGCGATCCTGAAGAAATGGTCGCAGGAGGGGGGCGAACTGTCATCGATGTTGGGCGATCATGAGGACAATGATCTGGTGAGCACGAACGACGCCGATGCGGTGGTCGAGGCGCTGCGCGCCACCTCACTAACCAACCGGCTTGAGACGTCAGCCACCTTCAGTTCCTTCTACTCGCTGGCGTCGTTCTTCCAGCAGATCGGAACGGACGAGGCTTATGAGCATCTGGTTCAACATGGCCTGCCCGAATTGCGCCGCCTCTTGGATGAGGGACTCAAAGTGCCGGAACACCGCGAGTCCGACCTGTTGTACACGCTGAAGATCCTGGCGATGTATCAGCAGGAACAGGATGCGAAGAAGGTTGTCGGCGTGGTCAAAAGCGGTTTCGAGACGGACGGCTACATGTGGTCGACCATTCTTGGACAGTTTGACGAGGATCACGATCATTGGCGCACGTTGCTCGACGGTCTGCGGAATCCGTTGCCGGAAGGATTCACCGCGATCGCCTATCTGGACGTGGCCAACGAACTGGCACTGGCGGAGGAATTGAAACGGCATCCGTTCGACTCAGACGCGGGCGTGACGAAGCTGCGCGCCTGGTTGAGCAGCAAGGACGAGGAGGAGTTCAGCTATGCGCACAGCTCAACCGTGGCCCTGCCGTTTCTGAGTTCGGACAACCGCAGGAAGCTGCTGCCCATCGCCGAGAAACATCCGGACGAGGAAGTGCAATTGGAGAGTGCCTGGGCGGCTGCCAAAGCCGGTGATGAAGACGGCGCTGCGCGGCTTTCCAGATGGGCGCTCGACGTCAATCACAGCCACGTCGCCTGTCAATACATGGAGGAGCTCGGCTTGGAGAAAGAGATTCCCAAGTCAGCCAGGGAACCGGACTTTGCCGCCATGGCCGAGATGGTCAACTGGCTGAAGCATCCCAATGAATTCGGTCGCGCCCCCGACAAGATCGAGCAGGTGGACACCCGGGAACTCTTCTGGCCACCAACGGATGATACGCGGCAGGTATGGCTGTTCAAGTATACCTACCAACCGGAATCCAAGGACGAAGAGATCGATATCGGCCATTGCATGGTGGGCTCCGTCACGTTTGCCCTGTTCGGAACGGACTCCGAGACGATCCAGCCGGCCGAGGTCTATGGCTTGCATTGTGCCTACGAACTCGGATGGAACGAGGATCCGCGCGCGCCTGAAGAAAAGACGGCAGCCGCCGGACTCAAGATCCTGCGGGAAAAGAACAAGGACTTGTGACGGCACTGGCTGTTGAACCGGACAATCTCAGTCCAGTTTCACGATGCCGCGTTGGATGGCGGCGGTGACGGCCTGGGTGCGGTCGAGGACCTTGAGCTTCTTGAAGAGATGGCCGGCGTGTTGCTTGATGGTCGGCTCGGTGACGTTGAGTTCAGCGGCGGCTTCCTTGTTGCTGTAACCCTTCACGATGAGTTCCAGGACCTGCATTTCGCGATCGGTGAGTTCCGGACGCTGGGACCGGGCCTCAAGACGTTGCGCGATCTGAGCGGGGAAATAGGTTTCCCCGGCATGGACGCTGTAAATGGCTTCCAGTAGTTCCTCGCGCTCGGTTGATTTGGGCAGATAGCCACGCGCGCCAGCCTGCACGGAACGATGAATGTCGTCCTCGCCTTCATCGACGGACAACATGATGATGCGCGCGGCTTCGTCTTCTTCGCGGATGGCCGCGATGGTCTCGACACCATCTTTGCCGGGCAGCTTCAGGTCCATGAGCACGATGTCCGGGCGATGCTCGCGATAGGCGGCGAGGGCCTCGTCGCTGTTGCCGGCCTCGGCGACGACCTCGAGGTTGTCCTCGTCATTGATGGATTCAGCGAGGCCCATGCGGACGAAGAAATGGTCGTCAACGATGAGCAGGCGGATGGGGACGTTGCTATTCTGATCTGTCATGAGGAAGTGTTTTCAAAGGGGACGGTGAGGGAAATGGTGGTGCCGGCGCCGGGCTGGCTTTCCACCTCGATGCGGGCACTGAGTTTGCCGGCGCGCTCGCGCATGCCGATCAGGCCGAAATGACCGTTGAGATTCCGGGCGCTGGATTCCTCGAAACCCGCGCCGTCGTCACTGACACGCAGGTTCAAAGCGCGGTTGTCGGTCTCCAGGTGAACGCGTATCCGGGAAGCCTTGGCGTGCTTCAGGGAATTGGTCACGGACTCCTGGGCGATCCGCAGGATGTGATTCTTGGCAACGCCATCGAAGGGAAGCGAGTCCTCGATGTCGGCAGCCACTTCAATGACGGGACCGTCGCTCTGCTGCAACGGAAGGATCAATTCGCGCAAAGCGTCATCGAGTCGCGTGCTCGCGAGATTGGCGGCACGCAGATCCCAGACGGATTGGCGGGCCTCGGCCTGGCTGTGACGAATCATGGCGCGGGCGCGATCGAGGGATTGACGGGCACGATCAGGATGATTGTCCAGACGGGACACTGCCGTGTCCAATTGCATGGTGATCCCGACCAGTTCCTGTTCCAGGGTGTCGTGCAGTTCGCGGGCGATGCGGGCGCGCTCCTCGGCAACGCGTTCCAGCTCGATCCGTTCGGCGATCAGGGTGGTCTGTTGCCGGACTTTGCGGCGGAGCATCACGCCCCAAAGGCTGACCGCGCCGGCGAGAGCCATCAGACCAAACACGGCGTTGCGGATCCGTTCCGTGGTCCACCAGGGAGGCTGTTGCAACACTTCAATGTCGGAGCGATCCCGCAGGATCAGGTCGAAGGCGACCGGACTCGCATGTGACCTGAGCAGGTTGTCCGTTTCGCCGCTGGGCCCCAGATCGGTCGTCCCCTGCATGATGCAGATCCCGGTCAGACGCAAGAGACTGCCGGGGAGAGGGGAGACCGCGTTCGGATCGTTTTGCAGCAGCCGCGCGTGAAACGTGAATCCGCCGGACTGCAACAAGAGCAGTGAGTCTTCAGCCGGCGCCAGCAGATCGATCAGCCGTGCTTCCGTGCGAACCAGATCGCCGTCGATCGCACTGGTCATGACCCGTTCCGCACGCACCAGAATCGGCTCCGGTACTTCACCGACTTCCAGAGGTTTGACGATCGCATCCTGCAGAATCGGCCGCAGCTCACCCGCGCGCGGAAATCCGACCACACTCACCGCCCGCCCCGATTCCAGATCACCCTCGTGATCGCTGCCAACCCAGATCGCGCCGTCCTCGCCGCGCAGGTAGAATCCTTTTCCCGGCCGTTGCAGCAGCACCGTGCCCGCAAGGTGGATGCGTTCCGTCTCGTGCGGTTTGAACTGCATGATCTCGGCGATGCGCCGCGGCGGCTGCCTGAACGCGAGCGACATGCCCGGATCCAGAATCACCACATGATCCAGTGACGGCACCAACAACCGCATCCCGACGAGCTGACGGCGATCGTTGAATACCGAACCGTAAACACCACGGATTCGGACATCGGACTGGATGAGACCAAGAGGTGGCGAATTGTTGATCCAGTCGCCGGTGACGAATGCATCGAAGTGATGCGGACCGTAGGTCAGTTTCAACACCAACCGGTCATCATCGCGTTCCACGTTGCGAACAAACGCCTCCAGCTGGATCCATTGGCTGTGAAAGGTCGGTTCGAGCAACTGGCCGCGCAAGGGTTGCTGCGGAACGGGCATCCTCTCCACGCGGCCCAGAATTCGCGCGAACGGACGCTCGCTCAGAAATGGCGCGAAGCGGCCCGGCCGCGTACCACCCACCAGCTCCACCACCATTCCGGCTTCGATCGGACCGGAGAAAGCCGCCGGTTCGACGATGCGCCAGATCGGGTCCACGTAGGTTCCCGCAGTCGCATCCTGGACAAAGGCCAGGTGATTGTCCGCGTCGTAGTAGGTCACCACCCCGCGGATCTGCGCGCGATGACCCCGCGCGGCTTCTTCGAGTGAAAGCTGACGTATCTGGGCGGCGTTCGTAAAGGTGATCGGCGCCGAGGACTGCGAGAAGCTTCGGGTCGTCATCGCAAGCAGGACCACAACAATGGCGCGGCAGCGCAATGTGATCAGGCCGTTCATGCGGCAAGGATGTTCCGAACCCAAATCCGGGACAACACCTTCTTTGGTCTGTCATGAGGAAACGGGCTTGCGAAACCAATGAGCTGTCGCCCCCAGCTCCAGCGATTAACCACTCTGGTGGGGAGAGCGTACTCGCGAGCCCTGATCAAAGCCTCGTAGAGTCGACACTGCGTTTGGGTTCCCTCTCGTCCCTGTGGGACGCTGAAATGGGCTCGCGGATACACTCTCTCCCACCGGAGTCGTCGACCGCTCTAGCTACGAGTGGGCGTCAGGACTTCACAACCGCACGTTGAAACGCCTTCAGCGTTTCCGGGCTGCAATGATGCTCGATGCCTTCCGCGTCCTGCGCAGCGATCTTTTTCGAGAGCCCCAGCGAGCGCAGGAAATTGTAAACGATTTCATGCCGCGACTTGCATTCCTCAGCCAGTTTGCGGCCTTCCTCGGTCAGAAAGATGGAGCGATACGGCTGCGAGGTGACCAGACCGGCCTTTTGCAACCGGGAAATCGTCCGATTTACCGTCACCGGCGTCACCCCGAAACGCCGGGCCAGATCCGTGACCCGGGCTTCCTGCGATTCATCAATGAGATCCGCGATCGCCTCCACATAGTCTTCGGTCACCTCCGAAGCGTGCTCGCGCCGGGTACGCGACATGTTCTCGGCGAGATGTTTCTCCTTCTCGGTGGCGGGCTGGACGGATTTGGGTTTCGAACGCGGCATTTCGTGTGGCGAGGAAAATATCTAGCCAATGCTAAAAATTTATCAAGCCGGCAATATTCACCAACCCTGCCCAGACTTGACCCTCTCCGACAGGCCGTATACACCCAGCCCCCATCATGTTGTTTGCCCAAGCCGACGCCCCCGTCACTTTCGTTCAGAAACTCGACAAGTTCTTCGGCGATGCCGTCAGTGCCGTCTGGAACGTGGAACTGATTGTCATGCTCGCGGCGAGCGGCATCCTGCTCTCCCTGCTCGCGCTGGGAGGCAAGGGCATCATCCAGTTCAAGGGCTTCCTTCACGCGATCAAGGTTGTGCGCGGCAAATACGATGATCCCAACGACCCGGGTGAGATTTCGCACTTCCAGGCGCTGTGCACGGCCCTTTCCGCAACGGTCGGTCTGGGCAACATCAGCGGTGTGGCGGTCGCCATGCATACGGGCGGACCGGGCGCGGTCTTCTGGATGATGCTGGTCGGCTTCTTCGGCATGGCACTCAAGTATTCCGAATGCACGCTGGCCGTGAAGTTCCGTCACGTTGATGAGAAGGGTGTAGTGCATGGCGGACCCATGCACTACATCGAGCGTGGCCTCGGGAAATCCTGGAAACCGCTCGCGGTGATCTTCGCCTTTGGTCTCATGATTTCCAGTTTCGGAGCCGGCAACATGTATCAGACCAACCAGGTCGCGGAGATCCTGGAGAAGAGTTTCAAGATTCCGAACCTCGCCACAGGTCTCATCCTGGCCATCGGTACGGGGTTGGTCATCATCGGTGGCATCAAGCGGATCGGTTCCGTCACCGCCAAGCTCGTGCCCTTCATGGGCGTCATCTACATGCTTGGTTGTGTGGTGGTGATCGGCAAGAACATCGGCCAGGTGCCCTCGTTGATCGGAATGATCTTTGACGGCGTGCTGAACGGCACGGCGGCAACCGGTGGGTTTGCCGGCGCGACAGTCGCGGTCGTGATTCAGCAGGGATTCAAGCGTGCCTGCTTCTCGAACGAAGCCGGCATGGGTTCGGCGGCCGTCGCCCACAGTGCCGCCACCACCAAGGAACCGGCGCGCGAAGGATCCGTTGCCTTGCTCGAGCCGTTCATCGATACGGTGGTCATCTGCACCATGACCGCGCTCGTCATCCTGATCTCCGGCGCCTGGAGCGACACCGAGGCCAATGGCGTCACGCTCACCGCGATGGCGTTCGATTCTTCAATCTCCGGCTTCGGCAGCTGGTTCGTGCCGGTGGCGGTCACCTTGTTCGCGTATTCCACGCTGCTCAGCTGGTCCTACTATGGGGAACGCGCGGCCGACTACATGTTCGGTGACAAGGGCGTGCTGCCGTTCAAGATCGTGTTCTGCATCTTCGCGGTGGTTGGAGCGGTGAACGAACTCGGTCTGGTCCTGAACTTCTCCGACACCGTGTTTGGCCTCCTGGCAGTGCCAAACCTTCTCGCCATCTGGCTCCTCTATCCGGTGTTGAAGCGGGAATCGGTTTCCTACTTCGAACGACTCAAGAACGGCGAGTTCGAACGGAAGGACTGACGTTCTGAGCGTAGAGGAAGATGCGAAATCAGTTGCCCGCCAGTTTCTCAAAAAGACCGGCCAATTTCGCAAAGAGGCCGGTCTTGTTCAGAAAGACGGCCGCGATCAGTACCGGTGCCACGAAGCGGACACACACCAACCACACGCCGAACAGGGCGGAGAACTTCGATCCCGCGAATTCAGAGCGTGCGATTTCATGTTCCAGCTTCCAACCGGCGAACAGTGAGATCAACAATGCTCCCAAGGGGAGCAGATAGTTTGACGCAAGGTTGTCGAGGAAATCGAGATAGCCAAGATTGTAGGTTACTCCGGCGCCCATCAGAAAACAGATGGTCCCGAACATGATCGCGGCGAGGTGACGTGGCATTTTGAACTCGTCGACGAAGTACGCGGAGATCACCTCCAGCAGCGAAATCGCAGAAGTCAGAGCTGCTGCCAACAGCAGCACAAAGAAGGCAATCGCCACCAAAGTCCCGGCGGGCATTTGCTGGAACGCCATTGGCAGAGACACAAACACCAGCCCTGGTCCTGCGCTCGGATCGACACCGAAGGAGAACACAATCGGGAAGATCACAAACCCGGCAAAAATGGCGATCCCGGTGTCCAAGGTCACCACCCAGCCAGCGGAAGACACGACATTGTCTTCCTTTCGCAGATAACTGCCATAGGTCAGCATGGCTCCCATGCCCAGACTCAATGAGAAGAAGCACTGACCCATCGCGGCCAGAATGGCGTCCGCCGTCAGCTTGCCGGGATCCGGTTTTAGAAGAAACTCCACCCCCTTGCCAGCACCCGGTTGCGTCATCGCGAAGAAGATCAACGCCACCAAGATGACCAACAACAACGGCATGAGAATTTCACACCATCGCTGCAGCCCCGCCTGCACACCGGAGTAGACGATGCCGACCACCATCACGATGAAGAGTCCGTGACACCATAGCTGCAGCTCGGTTGACGAAGTCAGGCTTTCAAAAGCAGATGACGCGGCAGACGCGGGTGCGCCTTTTCCGAACGCTCCTCCGGCTGCATTGATGATGAAATCGATGCACCAACCCGCCACCACGCTGTAAAAGGCGAGGATGATGAAGGCGGCCAAGACCCCCATGTAACCGACAATCTTCCACGGCGAACTCTTGCTATCCAGCAGCTCGAATGCGCCCACCGGGTTCCGATTGGTGGTTTTGCCCAAGGTGATCTCAGCGATCAAAACCGGCAGACCAAGAAACAGAATCAACAGCAGATAGACCACCAAGAACGCGCTGCCGCCATTTTCGCCGACCACGTATGGGAATCGCCAGATGTTGCCCAGTCCAATCGCACTGCCTGCTGCCGCAAAGATGAAGCCGAGTCGGCTCTTCCATTGTCCTCGATCACTGCTAGTCATGATTGATGGTCGCGAATCTACGAAAGGTCCCTCCGATCTCCAATCTCCAATGTTCCCATTCCGATGTAGCAACGCCCTTTGGGCGTTTCCGGACAGGCCGCATTCGAAGCTGACGCCCAAAGAGCGTTGCTACGTATTGAGAACAATTCTTTTTGCGATTTTTGTGTTTTTTGTGGCCAAAGGAATGAACCGTTGCCCCATGCCTGAAATGAAACTCTTCCACACGGCCATGATAGAGAGTGCCGAACTGCTCGCGGTGATGCTCGAGAACCACGGCATCGAGTCGCGGCGCGAGAAGGTGGACCCGACGTTGGATGATGATGACCTGAACCAGGACGTGCGAGTCTATGTGCCGGCCGAGGAATATGACCGTGCCTACGAACTTTTCTTCGGCGACAGCGAGGAGGAGATTTGATCGTCGACGGCCGCGCGGTATATTGAAGCGACATGATTCAGGACACGATTGGGAAGATCGAAGCGCGGCTGCAGGATGCCGGCAACCTCGACGAAACCGCGCGCGAGGAACTCACCACCTTGTTGGCGGAGTTGAAGTCCGAGGTATCCGGTCTGGCGGACACGGACGCCGATCACGCGCAGAGCATCGCGGGATTCGCCCAGCTGTCCACCCATGAGGCCACGCGGGAGGCGACGAATTCCGATGCGTTGAAGCATTCCCTCAGCGGACTGGAGGCGTCGGTGACGGAATTGGAAAGTTCGCACCCGAAGCTGTGCAACGTCGTCAACCGCATCTGCATGGCGCTCTCCAACCTCGGCATCTGAGCCGACCTCATGCGCATCATCGGCGGCATCGCGGCGGGCCGAATCATCAAGGCGCCGAAGGGTCTCGACGTTCGCCCGACCCCTGATCGCGTGCGCCAGGCGATCTTCAACCGGCTGGGGGAATCCATCGAAGACACCCGCGTGCTGGAACTCTTTGGTGGCACCGGAGCCCTGAGTCTCGAAAGCCTGAGCCGCGGCGCGAAGTCATCGACCTGCGTCGAACTCTCCCGTAGGCACGCCCGCTTCATCGAACAGAATGCCAAGGTGTGCGGATTGCCTGCCGGCTCACTCCAATTGTGCGTGGACGATGTGTTTCATGCGCTCACCAGATTCGCGAAGTCCGATCGGCAATTCGACTTCATCATGGCCGACCCGCCTTTCGGCGACAAGAACGTCGGCCGGCGTTCGACCTCCTTCTCCCAGAAACTGCTCGACGACGAAAACCTGCCGCAGCTTCTGGCCGAAGAGGGCCAACTCATCCTTGGCCACACCCGGCGCGACACCCTCGACCTTCCGGCCCATTGGCACGAAGACAAACTGATGAAACACGGCGATTCGCTCTTCCGCTTTTTGCGACATCAGCCGGCTCAGTGATCGGTTTGGGATTTCTCAAGTGTTGCCGGCAAACGCGAACCTGCCGGAAAATACGGACGATCCCAACACATCCGAGGATTCCGCCAACTGTGCAGCCGACAGCCTGGATGATCGCACAAGGATCAGACCGGACAGAACTGCAACGATCAATGCCCTCAGATAAGTGGCACACAAGTAGCGGAAGACGTGAGACTTTCGTGCTCGGGGCTTGGTCCACCACTAAACCTTACGCGTTCCGCCACGAACGGGGGCAACTCTCGTCTGTGCCCAACTCAACATACCCATGCACATCGGCACTGTACCGGATGCGACGTCTTGATTGTGATCAGGGATGCGTCAGCGGAACCGTTCAGTTCTGCTGATGCCGGGGCGGGTAGAGGTGGCGGGAGTCTTCCTGCGCCAGTGCCGATTGAGCGAGTTCCATCTCGATCAACATCGGCCACTTGACGTGCTGGAGAATGCCCGCGGCGCCATTGGCCAGCGCGCTCACCATGTCGGCACGCAGTTGCGAGCGTTTTGGTTTTTCATTCTTCAATCTGTTCAGCGTCATGGTCGATGACCTTTCCGGCTCGGCTCTCAGCACTCGTTCTGCCAGACTGCCAAGCTCGGTAAGGTTGACCGCATCCCTGCAAATTTTATTCAAATTTCGTGCCGCGTTTTCCTCCGGGCTGATCAGAATTGATCAAATTGGCTGGTTGTGTTGTTCAAAACCGAACGGATTTCAAAGTTGTTCCGCGCCGCAAAAAAACAAATTCTCCCGCCTATGAACCGCTGCTTCTCCACACCTCTGCTCGGTATCTTTCTATCGGCTGTTTCGGCTGCCGAGTTGAGTCCTCGTGCGCAACTTGCGCGTGATCTCCAGTCCCGCATCGATGCGTATCACAAGAACTCCAAACGTCAGGATCACAAGTTGCGGTTGGTTTACTTTCATCCCAACGACGCGCCGCCCCAGAAGGGCTATCGCGAACGTATAACACGCATCATGTCGGACATCCGGGGGTTCATCAGCACGGAGATGAAGGACAACGGTTTCCACGATCGTTCGATCCAACTGGAGATGGATGGTGACTTGGTGAAGCTGCACGTGGTGCAAGGGCGCGATGGCACGGCTGGCTACAATTACGATCAACGTTACGGCGCGAAGATCCGGGGAGAACTGGTGTCGGCACTGAAGGGGACAATCGATTTTGATCGTGACTATGTGTTGGTCTTCGGCGGCATCTGTCCGCAGGACGACAAGGGCGTGTATCACTTTCGTTCACCTTACTACGGCTGGGGCGGATCCGGCGCACAACGTGGTCTTTGTTTTGCCGCCGACTGCGAGATGTTGGACACAAAACATTTCACCGCGACCAATCAGACCTTCCGCTATACCGAACACCAGGGTCCGTTTACCAAGACGCTGTCGGCGTTCAACATTCTCTACATCGGCGGCATCGCCCATGAACTCGGCCATGGCCTGGGCTTGCCGCACAACAGTCAGAAACCGTGGGAGACGAAGGCACAGGGTCGTGCCCTGATGGGCAACGGCAACTACACCTATCGCGATGAACTGGTTGGAAAGAAGGGCTCTTTCCTTACCCGTGCCAGCGCCCTGCGGTTGGCGGCGCATCCGATGTTCACGGGAAGCGATCGGGATCGTTTCAAATCGCCCTCGATGAATCTTGAGGATCTGGAGTTCAGGATCACCCGTAGCGGCTTGAAGGTCATCGGCAAGGTGCGAGGCACTCCGGAGATTCATGCGATCATCGCCTACACCGATCCCGACGGCGGGTCCAACTACGACGCTCACACGTGGATTTCGGAGGTGGAGAAAGGCCGGTTTGAACTGCTGATCCGTCATCAACGAAAGGCACGGCATGAGTTCCGTCTGAACTTCTGCCATCTGAACGGTACGTTCACCGAATTCAAACTTCCCTACGATACGCGGGTGGAAGACACGCGCTGGCTCGACGATCTCAACGGCGGCTGGCTCTACGGCGAGGCGGCACGGGAGTTCATGAGCGGTGACCGCGAGGCGGCGGCCAGGCTGGCGAAAGGAAGTCTGCGCAAGGCGGATTCCGGCATGAATGCCGACAAACTGCGCCACCTGATCCGGCTGGCCGAAGGCGAGGAAGTGACGGCATTGAGAAACAGCCGGGCGGAGAAAGTCAGCCTGTCGGACGTGGAATGGCAGAGTGCGCGAGTGGGTTGGGGACGTCCCGCCAGGAATCGGTATTTCGTCGGCAACGGCGTTCGCGATGGCGTGTGCATAGAGCTGAACGGCAAGTTTCATCCCAAGGCACTCTATGCCCATGCCCCGGCTGCGCACGTTTTTCGCCTGAATGGAAAGTGGAAGCGGTTTACCGCGACCGCTGGGCTGCAGACCGGTGTGTCAGCAAACGGCACCGGGGTGTTTATCGTGATCGGCGACGCCAAGGAACTGCACCGAACCAGGCGCCTTCGTCCGAATGAATCCGCTGAAATCGATTTGGATGTTTCCGGTGTGAAGGAACTGAGACTCGTCACCGAGAGCGGCAAGCGGGGCAATGGCATGTGTTGGACCTGTTGGGGTTCACCATTCGTATACCGATAGAATGGCAAGCCTGAAGCCGTGCGATTTCACCGACTCCGTTCCCTCCTGTGAGATGAGTCACTACAATCAAGGCGGCAGAGGACTATCGAAGTCCAGGACGCTGGCGCGTTGATCCCGACGGCGATTCGTGTTGGAAACAGAAATACAATACTTCCGGTATTGTCGGACGGTTGTCTCGTGGACATCGTTTGCAGGCTGGTGTCTTACGCGCCGGCCCCAACCACAGCCAAACAACATGTCCGCCCGATCACAAAGCGCCGAGACACACGGCGGGACACTCTCACTCATTCGTCGCATCACCGACGACGGGATCCTGACCGAACGCGAGGTCTGGGATCTTGCCGATTACCTCAACGAAGACTTCGCCGCGCGCAACGCATGGCCTGGTTCCGACCTGTTCCCCATCCTGCAGGACGTGTTTGAGGACGGTATTCTCGAAAAACACGAGATGCTGACGCTCGCCGACGTGCTTTCTCAGATTGAGCACTGCTGCGCCGATGAAGCCATGACGACGACCATCTCGATGGTGAATGAACCCGTTGCTGCGGAGGCCATTCGGGTGGAGAGTTTCGTTCTCCCGCAGGTCGAGAAGACCGTGAAGATTCCCTGCAAGCCATAGGGCGAAACCTATCGTGTGAATCTGAGGGACCACACCTGCAACTGCCCGGCGTGGAAAGGCAACCGCAAGAAGTTCCCGGTCGGGGACCTCAAACGCGCCTGCGTGCACATGGTGGACGCATTCCAACAGGAGATTGTGGAGGGAAACGCGAGGGAGATCCCCACCGTTTTTGAACACGTCGTCAGCGATCTCGCATTTCGCGGACGCGGCATCGATGCCAACGCGGATTGGACAGTGCTCAAGGTTCAGGCGCACCCACATCTTATCTCAAGGGGGCTGGATTGGTGTTCCGTTTATGCACGGGGAGGTGGTGTGAAGTTCGATCGCTTTGCCTACCACCTTTGCGAACGGCGCTGGGCTTACGGAGATACTCCGCCCCACCACCAGCATATCGAGGACTACCTGCATGCTGCCGACGGTGCGAACACGCTTGCGGCTGCTTCCCGTCGTAATTCATCCTCGGCGGCGTGAAAGACTCCCATACGACGATCCTGATAATTCTCCTCGCATTGAGCTCGCTCCCGGCTGCGGGCGCGGACCAAGTTCAGATAGTGCGGGACATCGCGTTCCTCGGGCCGAATCGCAAGGAGAAACTCGATCTCTATCTACCGCCCAAGACCAATCGTCTCCAAACCCGTCCGGCGATCCTCATCGTCCACGGCGGCGGGTGGCATGGAGGGAGCAAGTCGGCCCGTCGCGAGCAGAACATCGGCAACCATCTCGCGGGCGCAGGCTTCGTCTGCGCCAGTGTTAACTATGTTCTCGCCGAACGGAAAACGCGCTTCACCGACAACCTGCGCCAGGTCTGGCCGCGAAATCTGCAGGACTGCATGGCTGGTGTTCGCTGGCTGCGGCTCAATGCCGGGAAATATTGGATCGATTCCGAACGCATCGGTGCCATCGGTGGTTCTGCCGGGGGGCATCTGGTCGCGATGCTGGCCTACGCGGACGAAGCCGACGGGCTCGACTCCGAACTTCCGCATGCGGGACAATCCAGTCGGATCCAGGCGGTCGTGCCGATGTATGGTGTTCACGATCTGATCACCCATGCCGACGATCGGGATATTCTGGCGGACATGAGTGAAGCAGACCGCAAACTCTGTCGCGCGGCCTCACCCGTCACCTACATCGACAAGGACGACCCGCCGGCGCTCATCCTGCACGGCACGAAGGACGCGTTGGTGCCCGTCCGCCAGTCGCGCCTGCTCCATGACGCGCTACGGAAATCCGGAGTCGGTTCTGAAATCGTTGTCATTCCGGATGCACCACACAGCTTTCACCTGCAGCCAAAGCAACGAGACCTTCGCGAGACGGTGATCAGTTTCTTCAACCGCCACCTGCGAAGGTCCCGATGATTGATCAGTCCTCTGGACGTTCGCCGTGCGGAGCCATCTTCACGATCTTCGGGTCGAATTGGCCGAGGACGTCGACGAGGTCGGTCTGCGCGTCCATGACTTCGTGGATGTCCTTGTAGACACCCGGCACTTCGTCCAAGCCGGCCGACATCAGGTCGACACCGCGATCCTTGAGGATCTGGTTGACGTCCTTCCACTTGAAGGTCTTGCTGGCCTTCTTGCGGCTCATCACCCGACCGGCGCCGTGGGACGCGGAATCCAATGAAACCGGGTTGCCCTTGCCGCGAACGACAAAGCCCGGCGTCGCCATGGAGCCCGGGATGATTCCCAACATACCCTTGCCGGCCGGCGTCGCGCCCTTGCGGTGAACGATCACCTCACGGCGTTCGCCATCCACTTCGTGCGCTTCCTTCCAGGCGAAGTTGTGGTGGTTCTCGATGTCCAACAGCACTTCGAGTCTCAGGTTTTCCGATACGTGACGGTGGATGCAGGCGTGATTCGCGGCGGCATATTCGCCCATCAGGCTCATCGCCGCCCAGTATTCCGCACCGGCTTCCTCATCGAGGTCCAACCACGCCAGATGCTTCAATTCCTTCGGCAGGTCAGCGTGGGCTTCCATCGCCAACTTGCTGTAGTGGTTGCACACCTGTGCACCCGTTCCGCGGCTGCCTGAGTGGCTCAACAAGGCGATGTATTCGCCCGGTTCCAGTCCACCAATCTTTTCATTGGCGGTGAAGAATCCAAACTCCACGAAGTGGTTGCCGCTTCCGCTTGATCCGAGCTGCGACCAAGCCTTGTCCTTGCTCCGCTTCGTCACCGGGCTGACGGTCCAGTCTTGGTCGAGCACGTCGTGTTCGCGACGCTTCTTGAAGGACGCACCGATACCAAAACGGGTCTCGCGCTCGATGGCACCTTTCAGGCGATCGGTCTTGTGGTCAAAGTCCTTCACTGGCAGATCCAGCACGGTCATCTTCATGCGACACGCGATGTCCACACCGACGGCATACGGAATCACGGCGTTGTCCGTTCCCAGCACACCGCCGATCGGAAGTCCGTATCCCAGGTGCGCATCCGGCATCAGGGCGCCGGCGACGGACACCGGCAGATAACACGCCCGTTCCATCTGCTGCACCGCCTCCGGTTCGAGGTCCTTGCCCCACTGGCGATACGGCACGGCTTCCTGACGCACGACATTGACGTTGTCAACCAATGCCTTCGCAAAGGCGCCCCGCAGTCCGTCGTCCACGAACGATTCAGGCGATTCAACGAGCGCCGCAACTTCCTTGCGGATCGCGTTCTTGTTGATTCCAGCCAAGGCCAGATCAGCCACAAAGCTGATCGCCTGCTTCACGGGTTCCCCCTTCGGAACCCCCATCTGCATCAGTTCTTTTGCATTCATCTCTTGGGATCTTCGATGGCCCGAGGGGTCCGGGCACAAACATCTCCTTCGTCCACCGGCAGGGTTGCCGACGCGACAGGCGAAAAAAGTTGCACAGGTGTTCCCGTTCCGCAAACGGTGGTTCAAAGAAATTCCTCACCCGCCACAGGGTGAGATGATTCCCACGGCGCGAGCGAACGACGGGCAGTTCAGAACTTGCCGTCCTTGATCTCGAAATGGGTGGGTTTGCCCAGGAGTTCGCCGCCGTCGTTCAGCCACTGGGCGATCCAGTTCATCATCTGGGCCGGTTCGACCTCCGGTTCGCCGGTGATGGCGTAGGTACGGGAACTGTCGCTCAGCAACGCGGCGCCCCCTTCGTAGCCGGTGAATTCGACTTCGCGGTTCATCAGACGGCCGAAACCTTCGGCGACATCCCGGGTCCGCAGGTGGGTGGGGCCGGTGACATTGAACACTTCAGCCGGACAACGCGTTTCCGCGAGCAGCTGCAGGATCATGGCGTTGGCGTCCCGTTGCCAGATGGTGTTGAAGTGGCTCATGCTGATGTCCACCGGTTCGCCGTCGCACACGCGACAGGCGATGTCAACCAACACGCCGTAACGCAGTTCGGTGGCGTAGTTCAGACGGATCAAAGCGGTGGGAATCTCCAGCTCCTGGCTGAAGTGCTGGAACATGCGTTCGCGGCCGAGGCAGCTCATCGCATATTCACCGAGCGGATTCAGGTCGTCGGACTCCTTGGAACCTTCACTCTCGATCGAGGTGGTGCCGTAAACATTGCCGGTGGACAGAGCGAGCATGTGGCTGCCACGAAACCGCCGACATACGACCGACGGCAACCAGGTGTTCATCGCCCAGGTGCGGGGTTCGTTGCCGCCAGTGCCGAACTTGGTGCCGGCGAGATACACGACGTTGGGCGCATCCGGCAGTCGCTTCACCGCGTCTTCATCCGTCAGATCACAACTGACCGGTTCGACGTTCCAGGATTGCAGACGTTCGGGAAGAGCCGGATCGGAAAACCGCGACACGGCGATGATGCGCCGTTCCGTTTCCGCGAGATCCGCCGCACGACGCGCCATGCGGGCCATGGTCGGCCCCATCTTGCCGCCGGCACCCAGAAACAAAATGTCGCCTTCGATGGACGCCAAGGTGTCGACCAGTGAGGCGGTCGGACGCGACAGGGCGTCCTCCAATTGCTGGATATCGGCGAAGGTGGTCACAGGCTCACTCATTTTTCGCGGACTTCTTCTCTTCCGGGCTCGGATCCTTCTTGTCCGACTCCGGTTTCTTGCCGGGCTCCGGTTCTTCCGCCGGCGGTATGACCACCGCGTCCTTGGGCACAGGCAGATCAGTGTACGAAGCGGGAAGCATGGCACGCAGCGATTCCACGCGGCGACGATTCACCCTGAAATCCCAATATCCGCAACGAGCCCCGGAGCGCACGTGAATCCGCCCGTCCTTTTCGTTGAAGTGCAGTTCCAGGTCATCGACGAAGCCCAGGACCGGGGAACGGCATTCGAAACGGAAGTAGTCACCTGTTTCCTCGATCAGTTTTGTGCGCGGAAGTTTCAAGGTGGTTTCCATCAACAGCGTTTTCGCTTCGTCCATGGGACCGGCAAAAACCAGCGGCTCGATGCGGAACTCACTTTCCAATGCAACACTGCTGACACAGTTCATCCGGCGTGGACAGGGCGTAAGACGGCCGTCCACAATTCCCAGAATCGGTGCCGGCGGATTCTTGGCGGAGAACACGAAAATGAATCCGATGACCACGAATGCGGCCAGGAAGAACGGCCAGCCCAACCGTTCAAAATCGTTTTCCAGCGGCTCGACCTGATCCGCCGCCAAGGGACCGGGCTTGGGACGACGGGCGTGTTCCGCACGATAGAACTGTTTGTGAATATCGAACAGCCTGGCCAGTTCCTCCAGCGGTTGTGGGTTGTCGTCCACCCGCAGGTCGATGTAGCGATCGTCCTGTCCGGCGTATCCGCCCTTATGGCGGGCCACGAGCATGGCCGCGGATTGTCTTCCACGGCGATCACCACCCGCGGCTTCCCCGGCAAGCATCGCCGCCAGCAGCCAGTCGGCCAGCTCCGTGCCGGGGGTGTCACGGGCGTTCAGATAAGCCTCTTCCATTCGCTTCACCACGATTTCACCGGCGAGAATGTTTCCCTGAACCGTGTAGAAATCGCCGATGATGTGCCCGGCCCAGGAATTACATTCCTTGCCCGTAAAGGCTGCCGGTTGACCACGCGCATCAACGATGCCGACCTGCCGCACGTCCCGACCCTTGTCGTTCTTGGTCAGTTCATGCACCGCCCCCTCGGCGGAAAAGCCGCGGCTCAACATCTCCAGTCCCTGCGGACCGTAGAGCGTGTTGGCATAGGACTGGGTGGCGATCGCTCCGACACCCGCCTTGGCGAACGGCACCACGGCACCCACCCCGAAAAACTTGCTCTGCACCGCCACACCTAGATCCCCGGTGTTCGGATCGTAGGCCACGATCGAATAGGTCGCCACCGGGCGCTGTGCCACGTTTGCAATACCGAACAGCGTGGTCGCGAGCAGGGCAAATACGATCAGCCACCGGGTAACGCGTGAAACGATGACGTCCTGTGGAAGTGATGAAGGAGAAGCGATGGGTACTCTTCGCATGGCTTGGCTTGGGAGAGCGATTGTGCCCGGAAGCCCTGCCAATTCAAGCCTGCGTAAGTCTGCTGCGAGCGACGCGGGCGCGTTCGGCGGCGTCAGCGGTGGTGTCTCCGGTCACGTTCAGGTGACCCATCTTGCGACCCACGCGTGGTTCCGCTTTGCCGTAGAGATGCAGCTTGACCAGCGGATCACCCAACGCACCGGACCAGTCGGGTTCGCCGTCTTCCCACAGATCTCCAAGCAGGTTGGCCATCGCCGCTGGCGCGTGCAGTTCGGTCGATCCCAACGGCAGCCCGCAGATGGCCCGAACCTGTTGTTCGAACTGGCTGGTCACACAACCGTCGATCGTCAGGTGCCCGCTGTTGTGCGTGCGGGGCGCGAGCTCATTCACCAGCAATCCACCATCGCGCGTCACGAACATCTCGACGGCCATCACGCCGACCACGTCCAATGCCTCAAGGATTCCAGCCGCCAGTTCCTGGGCCTGTTGCGCGAGCCTGGAATTGATGTCTGCCGGGGAAAACGTCACATCGAGGATGTGATTGGTGTGCACGTTCTCGAATACCGGAAAGGCTCGGAAGTCGCCCTGCACGTTCCGGCCGGCTAACACCGAAACTTCCTTCTCGAAATCCACGAACGCCTCGTAGATGCCCTGCGCGCCATCGAGATTGGCAAAGATCGTCTCCAACGAATCGCCGGGCATGACCTTCTGCTGGCCTTTGCCGTCGTAGCCGAAGCTGGCCGTCTTCAGCACGGCGGGAATGCCGAGTTCTTTCGCCGCCTGTTGCAGATCTTCCAGTGTGTTCACCTCCGCAAAACCGGGCACGGGGAATCCCTTTGCCTTGAGCGTTGTCTTCTCCCGAAGGCGTTGTTGCGTGATGTGCAAAACGGAACCGTTCGGTCTCACTGGCGTCACGCTCGCGGCTGTTTCCGAGGCGGCCGAAGGCACGTTCTCGAATTCGAACGTGACGACATCCACCTGCGAGGCGAACTCGCGGATCTTGCCTTCCTCATCATAGCCGCCGCAGACCTCGAGATCCGCCACCTGCCCGGCCGGCGTGTCGGAATCGGGGGAATACACATGCACGCGGTATCCCATCTCGCGCGCCGCCAGCGCCAACATGCGTCCTAGTTGTCCGCTTCCGAGAATGCCGATCGTGGCGCCCGGCAGAATTGGTTTCGCTTCTCCCATCATCCTTGCTCCACCGGCAGCTTGTGCGTGGTCAGCACCGTGTCGGTCTGCTGCTCGCGGAAGCGATCGTATGCTTCGCGAAATTCCGGATACTTGTTGCCCAGCATCGCCGTCGCCAACAAGGCGGCGTTCTTGGCGCCCGCCTTGCCGATGGCCAACGTCCCCACCGGCACGCCGCCCGGCATCTGCACGATCGACAGAAGCGAATCCAGACCGTTCAACGCCTTGGACTGCACTGGCACGCCCAGCACCGGCAACGACGTTTTACTCGCCACCATGCCCGGCAGATGGGCCGCGCCGCCCGCGCCCGCAATGATGACTTCGAGCCCCCGTTCCGCCCCGGTCGAGGCATATTCAAACATCAGGTCCGGCGTCCGGTGCGCCGACACAACCTTGGCCTCAAACGGCACACCCAGCTGGGTCAGCTGATCCGCCGCGTGCTGCATCGTGTCCCAGTCCGACTGGCTGCCCATGATGATTCCCACCAGGGCGTTGGGAGACTCGTTCGCGTTCGCCATGCGGCGGATTGAAAGGCACCACCGGTCGAAAAGCAACGACGGCTTATTAACCACCCAACGAAGAACGAGAAACCAAGAACCAGGAACGAAAAGCAAAGAACGAATCCGACTGAAACCTTGCCCAAATCGGCCCGACCCGCTTCCATCCCGCCCATGACTTCGGAACGTGAAGCGCACATGGAACGCCTCGGCAAATTCCTCGCCGCCCAACCGCAGATCGGCGAAGGCGCCTACATCGCCAAGGGAGCAACCGTCATGGGCGACGTCGTGCTCGGCAAACAGGCCAGCGTCTGGCCCGGCACCGTGCTGCGCGGCGACATCAATTACATCCGCGTCGGGGATCACTCCAACATCCAGGACAACTCCGTCGTGCATCTCGCCGATGACTACCCCTGCATCATAGGTGAATGGACCACCATCGGCCATTCCGCCGTCGTGCACGCCTGCACCATCGGCAACGAATGTCTCATCGGCATGGGAGCCGTCATTCTCGACGGCGCGGAAATCGGCAACCAATGCATCATCGGCGCCAATGCCCTGGTCACGGGTGGCACCAAGGTTCCGGACGGTTCCCTGGTTCTGGGTTCACCCGCCAAGGTCGTGAAACCGCTCACCGAGGAACAACGCGAGGGACTCAAGTGGTGGGCGGAGAAGTACGTGTGGAATTCCGAGTATTACCTCGAACACGACATCTACGTCGGCGCCCCTGTTGGGCCTTGAGGATCCGCTCGTTCATCGCCTTGAGGTCGCACATCTTCTTGCCGCTGTGCGACCATGCATGCAGTCCGACATCGATCGCGATCTTGACCAGCACCAGCAGGATCAACAACGGCAGCGGAGAACCACACAGCATCACTACGAAGCTGCCGAACAAGATCACCACATGCAGGATCACAATGCGTCCGTACGGAGCTGCCATTTGCGCCGCGGCCGTGCGGTTCTTGTATTCCCCCTTGCCCACATAGTTCTGGAAAAAAGAAACCCCATGACTGACCGCCAGACCGAGTACGGGGATCAGCAATTCGCCTCCGAGCATCCTGGGCAACGATTCAAACGGATCGAAGCCCGGTCCCGGCATGCCACCTTTCCCCAACACGAGCACGAAGATCCCATGCACCAAGCAGAACATTCCGTAGTGCACCATGAAGAACGGAATGAGCGGGACACAAGCCGGATTGAAATGCCCGGTGCCCCCCTGCGCCATCGCCAGCTTGGCTATGTTGTAGACGCCGAGCACCACATTCTCCGCCCAGTACACCAGCAGGATGAATCCCACGTCCCAACCCGCAAAGATCGCCCCGCCCAAGGGAATCAGGTTCATGGCGATCAACATCCCCAACGACAACTTGTCATCGGACTCCCGCCAGACACCCACCACTTTCCCGATCATCGGATGCATGCCCGCAATTAGAGGATGCTGTCCGAACGAACGCCAATTGCAAATGTCCAAGACATTTGTCGGGGAACGAAGAATAAGGAGAGGAGTGGTGGTGGGAACAGGATTCGAACCTGTGAAGGCATAGCCAGCAGATTTACAG
>JAYPXF010000014.1:0-5977 GCA_038154405.1 Verrucomicrobiales bacterium
CAATTCCGCAGTGCTGGCGATCGCGATCCGGGGCGACGGCAAGATTGCCATTGGTGGTGCGTTCACCACTTACAACGGATCGACTGCCGAACGACTTGCTCTGCTCGACGCGGATGGCCAAATGGATGGCGCGTTCAACGTAGGCGGTGCCGCGTTTGACAACACTGTGTTCGCGCTCGAGGTGGACAGTTCAGACAACATCCTTGTGGGCGGCCGCTTCGATCGATTCAAGGCGGTGGTTCAACCCTCGATCGTACGTCTGACCGGCGCAGGTGCGCTTGATGGAACGTTTGCTCCGAGCTTGGCGGCTTCCACGGAGATTCGGGCGATTGAGCTGCAGAGCTCTGGAGCCGTGCTGATCGGCGGTGATTTCGATGCGATTGGCATCCAAGGACGCACCAACATCGCCCGTTTGCTGGGCAACAACGGTGCCGTCGATTCCACCTTCAATGGCAGCGCCACGTTCGCGAACAGTCTGGTGCGTGACCTCGAGGTGGATGCGACCGGCAGAATCCTGATGGTTGGTGATTTCACGACGGTCAATGGGTTCACCCGGAACCGGATTGCGCGCCTGGCGACTGATGGCACCCTTGATCTCGGATTCGATCCGGGAGTAGCCCTTGATGCCTCCTCTCTGTCGGTCGCTTCGGCACCGACCGGAAAGGTGATTGCGGGCGGCACATTCCAGACCTTCGATGGCATCGCCCGCCGACATGTGGTGCAACTGAACGGCGATCCCGGAGTGATTCAGGTGGCCAATGCATCCGCCACAATTCTCGAACGAGGCGACTCCCCGCCGAGCGCGCCGAGGGTTTCGATACCGCTGCAACGCTTCAGCGGCATCAGTGGCAGCATCACGGTCGGGTTCTCCGTGGTTGCGGGAACAGCTACGAGTGACGTCGACTTCGTCCAGACGAACGGCACGGTGACGTTTGGGCCCGGGGTGACCTCCACAAACGTGGACCTGTTGATCCTGAATGACGTTGCGATCGAGGGCGATGAGACCTTCAATTTCGTGCTCACGAACGCCGTTGGCGGATTGTTGGGCGCGTCGACCAATACCCAGGTCACCATCTCCGATGATGACAGCGCGATCCAGTTTGCGGTGGTTGCCGCAAACTTCTTCGAGAACTTCGGCACTTCTTCCAACGAGACGACTGCCAACCTCGATTTGACGGTCACCCGAACCGGCGTGGTGGACACCGAAGTGTCCGTTCCTTATCAGACGATCGAGGGAACAGCCTCCAACGGAGTGGACTTCGTGATGGCCAGCAACGTGGTCGTGTTCGGAACGAATGTCACCTCAACGAACATAACAATCTCGATTGTGAACGACCGGATACAGGAACTGAGTGAAGTCTTCTTCGTGACACTCGGCACTCCCACTGGTGAGGCGGCGTTGGCGGCCAACACCAACCTGACCCTGACGATTGACGACAATGACAGCACGATTTCACTCAATCCGGCCTTCACCAATGTGCTGGAAGGTGTGACCAACATGCTGGCGCCGTCCGGCACGTTGGCGTTCACCGTAAGCCGCGTCGGTTTCACCGACAACGAGGTGAGTGTGTCGTTTGGAGGCGTCGACGGGACGGCAACCAGTCCGATGGATTACCAGTTTGCCAACAATGTCGTCACGCTGCGGACAGGTGTGTTTAGCACGAACATCTTTGTGGAAGTGATCAACGACCAATTGCCGGAGAGCAGCGAAACCTTCAGCGTCAATCTGTCCAACATCGTTGGACAGGCAAGCTTCGGGTCGCAGATCTCATCGGCGGTGACATTGACAGACAACGACAGCTTCTTCGGGTTCAGCTCCACGAACACAACCCTGGTGGAATCCAACCGTAATCTCGTCCTGCAGATAGTGCGGACCGGATTTACGAACGTGCCGGTGACCGTCTCGGTGCAGACGAGACCGGGCTCGGCGGTTGCCGTTGAGGACTACCGGTCGGTGACGACTAATATCACCTTCCAACCGGGTGAAACCGTTCGTGATGCGCGAATTGAAGTGATCAACGACAAGATTGTGGAGCCGGACGAGCAGTTTGAGATCTTCATCGCCCCTCCGGGCAGTGGTCAGCAGGGCAGCCTTACGGGTAACAGCAACAATATCGTGACCATCCTCGATGACGACAGTCTGGTTGAATTTGAGGTGGCCGCTACCAATGTGACAGAAAATGCGGGTTCGATCGTGTTGAATGTGACTCGCACGGGGAATACGGGCAGTACGGTTGTGGTGGGTTATGCAACGTTTTTCGCGACTGCTCAGCCCGGGAATGACTTCGTTGCCACCAATGACAGTCTGGTGTTCGGACCGGGCGTCAACAGCCAGTCGATCACCGTGGGGATTCTGAATGACACCCAGGTGGAGATATCGGAGACATTCAATGTGAGGTTGCTGGCCGTGCAGCAGGGCGAAGCCGCGCTGGGAAGCAGGGATGCAGCGACCATCACCATTGTGGATGACGACAGCGAAATTCGATTCTCGGCGCTGAGCTACACCGTCGTGGAACGTTCCGGTGGTGTGGACGTCCACGTGTTGCGCGAAGGCACGACGGCCGCACCGGTCAGTGTGGAATACGCGTATCGTGCTGGCAGTGCCGCCTCGATTGTCGACTTTACCAATGCCCCCGGGACGTTGAACTTTGGTGTCGGGGTCACGAACCAGACGATCCGGGTGGGAATTGTGAACGACCAACGAATTGATCAGCTTGCAACGAACGTTGAGACATTCGAAATCTTCCTCACCAATGTCGTGGGTGAGGCTGATGTGGTCTCCAATCTGTCGGTCGCCACGATTGTTATTGAGGACGACGACAGCCGTCTTGAGTTCGTCAGCACGAACCTGACAGTGTATGAGAGTGGCGGGAGCGTATCACTCAGCATCAAACGTGATCTCGTATTTGACACCACGATTTCTCATCAGGTGATCTTTGCCGACGGGACGGCCACGAACAACACGGACTACACCGGGGTGATCCAGACGGTGGCCTTCGCTCCGAACGAGACGAACAAGACGGTGGTGGTGCCGATCCTGAACGACAAGCTGTTGGAGACGAACAAGACGTTTACCGTGTTGCTCGTCAATGCGGTGGGTGACGCTGCAATCGGGGTGAGGTCGAATGCGACCGTGACCATCCTGGATGACGATAGTCAGATCAGCCTGCCACAGAGTTTCATTCCGCTTCCGGAATCTTCCGTCCCGGTTGATTTCGTGATCACCCGTGAGGGCGCCACGGATCTGCCAGTGACGGTGGAGCTGGCGGGCGTGCCGGCGACCAACAACCCTGCGCATGCGGGCTCTGACTATGTCGATTTCGGAACGACACTGACCTTCGGCCCGGGTGAAACCACCAAGCAGGTCACGCTTACGCTGAACAACGACACGGTTGAGGAAGGAAACGAGACCTTCTCGATGGCGTTGCAGAACTTTGGCGGGGAGGCGGTTCCGGGAGCGTTGTCCAACATGGTCGTGCAGATCAATGATGACGATTTCCGGATAATCCAACCGGGCGGTTATCAGCTGATCTCCGAGTCTTATGTCCCGGCCAACGGCGGCATTGATCCGTTCGAGACCAACTCCGTCGCCATTGCCTTGAAGAACATTGGCAATGTTGACGCGACCAATGTGACCGCACGCCTGATGGAGCAGGGTGGGGTGATACTGAATCCGGATACCAATACCTACCCTGTGAGCCTGAGCTATCCCGATATTCAGGCTGGAGGTGCGGCGGTATCCCGCACATTCACCTTCCGCGCCGATCGGGTGAGGCAGATTCGGGCGGTGCTGGAACTGTCCGACCAGAACGGGGTGTTCGCCTACGTGACCAACCTCGTGGATGTGGGACGGGTCAACACGTTCACCAATGCAGATCCTTCCGGTAGCCGGTTGATTCTGATTCCTGCGACAGTGAGTGTGCCCAGCTTTGGTCCTTCCGGTCCGTATCCAAGCTCGATCGATGTTTCGGGCATCACCGGTGTGGTGAATCGCGTGCGGGTGCACCTGAATGGGCTGACCCACACCTACCCTGGTGACATTGACGTGTTGCTGGTGGGGCCCGGAGGTCAAAAGGTCCTGCTCATGGCTGACACCGGACGGGATACTCCGGTCAATGAGGTTAACCTCACGTTTGACGCAGATGCCACGCAGTCATTGCCGCAGTTTGCGCCGCTTTCATCGGGCACTTTCCGACCGACGGATTACGGACCCGTGGATTCGTTCGATGCGCCTGCTCCGCAGGGGCCCTACACGACCGATCTCACCGAGTTCCGTGGCCGCAGCCCGAATGGTGTCTGGTCGTTGTATATCTATGACGATACCGACTTCAACTTTGGGAGATTGTCCGCTGGGTGGTCCTTGGAATTGAGTACGGTGACGGGCACGGCTGACCTTCAGGTCACGGAAGTGACTGCCACGCCGAACCCGGTCAGCTTGGGTGGAACAACCACGTTCACGGCGGTGATTACCAACGCTGGACCGGATCTTGCCACGTCGATCATTGTTAGCAACGCCGTTCCGACCGCGTTCCAACTGCAGTCGGTTTCCGCACCGGGAGCGAGTGTTGGAATATTCGGAAACCAGATCAGCGTCGCGGCAACCAGCCTAGGCGTCGGTTCCAATCTCACCCTCAGCGTCACAGCCGTGGCTACCAATGCTGGGAGCTTCAATAGCTCATTCACGGTTTCGAGCGGGGATGCGGTGGATGTGAACCTTAGCCAGAATACCCGGAGTGTGTTTGTCAATGTGTTGGCGATCAACGGTTACGGAATGGAGGGACGCTTACTCACCAACGGCTTCTTCCAGGTTGAGCTGACGAATACGATCAGCGGCAACTCCTATCTGGTGGAAGGAACAACAAATCCGATTTCCGGTGCGATGTGGGTACCGCTCGGTGTCAATACCGCGACGAGTTCCACAATGATATTTGTGGATACGAACGCACCGACAGAGACCAAACGGACATACCGGAGTCGTCGTCAGTGAGAAGGAACGGACGTTAGCGGTGGTTGGTCAATGAAGCCAATCATCCGCTTATGTTGATAATCAAAACTTAATTAGTTCCTCTTATTATGGGCTCTCGGTTTCAATGTTGACGGTGGCGATAGGTAGATTTCCGTAGGTTTCCCGGTCCCCTTAGTGCTTGATAGCGTTTGCTTGGATGAGCTAGGTTTGACCGCAATTATTGCACCATTTTGCCATACTTGGTCCGTTTGTATTTGCCTGAGTCAGAAGCGGTTGCGGCGGTTCATAAGAAATTGAAATTCACCTGTATGATTAAGGAATCCCCGATAGCGTCCTTTCGGTCGTTTTGGTGGTCTGTGACGATCGCCGTATTCTCCTTGGCTTTCTTCCAAACTGCTCTCGCCCAACCGGCGAATGACGCATTTGTCAACGCGACCCCTCTTTTTGGCATCAATCCTCAGATTTCCGGTGGGGACAATACCGCTGCGACCAAGGAGGGGGGAGAAGTGAATCACGGTACCGGTGATCTTACCGGAGATCCTGGTGGCCATTCGGTCTGGTATCGCTGGAGTCCGCCGTTGCCGGGTACGAATACGCTGACGTTCCAGTCATTTGCCTTGGTCGGGCAGGTGGGTGTCTATGTCGGTACAGGTGTGGGCGCTTTGACTCCCATCACGAACGGGCAGGGAGCCAATTTTACGCTGCAGTTCACCAATCAGGTGGATACAGACTACTTTATTGCGGTGGATGCTGCGGCGAATGCAGAGGGATCGTTCGATTTGGCCATGACCGCGGTGGGTAGTACAAATGCCGGGCATTTTGAGTTCGCGAGGACTGCATACTCATTTACCGAGGAGGACGGCACGGAGCAGATTATGATCCGACGCACGACCAATTTCACCGGCCAGATGGTGGTCAGTTGGACCACGGCTCCTGGTTTTGGCAACTTGGGGGCTGGAATTCAGGGTGGAGTTGCGGGAACAGATTACGTTCCTGCAAACGGAACAGTGA
>JAYPXF010000014.1:5987-32675 GCA_038154405.1 Verrucomicrobiales bacterium
ATTCCGGTCACCGTGTTGTCCAATGCTGTTACCGATACCCACGACTTCCGTGTTCTGATCACCGATGTCCAGCCTAGTACGGATGCGATTGACGGATTTGTCGAAGATCAAACCTTGCAACCCAGCTGGTCGTCTACTCCTGCTACAATCACGATTGCGAATCTGGATACCACGACGACTCCGAGACGTGGTGTGGTGTTTCTTGCCCAGGCCCACATCAGTGTGAATGAAGGTGTGAGTTCGGGAGTCGCAGAGATTCCAGTCTACGCAGTGGGTGGACCACCGGACACTGCCGTGCAGGTTTCTTACCGGCTGAGCACTCCGGACAATGGTCCACAGGGCGGTATCATGTCATTCACGCAGACGCCGGGATCAGATTATGCGACACCGAGCAGTCATGGTACCAACAATGGTGGATTGACCGGGCCGATCGATTTCACGATTCACGGCGGACTGTCGGGCACGGCGACCATTCCAGCCAGTCCGGGGGTTGGCTTCATCCGTGTTCCGCTGAACAACGACAGCCTTACCGAGTTTCCAGAAGATTTCTTGGTGACCCTGATCGATGATGAGAGCCATCCATCGCCCAATCCGTATTTCGTCCCGCCGGATACTGACGGCTGGGTGGGGGGCTTGAATCGGACGACGGTCGTCACCATCGAGAACAATGATTCGTCTGGTTTGGCGGGGGCTGCCGATCCGTCGCACAACCAGGCGAACGTGGCGTCCTCAAATCCACCGTTTCTCACCAATCCCGGGGCGAACAATATCGTCAATAGTATCGCAATACAGAGTGATCAGAAGACGGTCTTGGGTGGTGATTTTACAGCGTTGAATACCTTTCCGAGAAATCGCATCGCGAGAATGCTGCCGGATGGACAGATTGATACCTCATTTGATCCCGGTTCCGGGGCAGATCTGTTTGTAAACAAGGTCTATTCTTACACCCAGACGGATTTGAATGTGACAAGCACCGTGGGCACGAATGTCACGATCACGAATCTGGTCACCCCGAACACCGGTCAGCATGGAAAGATTCTCATCGGCGGCGGTTTCAGTTCTTTCAATGGTGTCAGCCGCAACGGTATCGCCCGGTTGAACACCAACGGTACATTGGACGTGACGTTCAATCCGGGCTTTGGCGTCAATCCGGGGAATGCTCCCGCAAGCGCGGTGCAGGATCTGGCGGTGCAACCGGACGGCAAGGTGATGATTGTTGGCAACTTCACGACGGTGGACAATCGAGCGATCACCCGCGTGGCCCGTCTGAATGCGGACGGGAGTTACGATACCACTTTTGACAGCCTGGGAACGGGACCAAACGCCCGGGTGTATGCCGTTGATCTGATCCTCAGTACGGTGACAAACATCACGACGAACATCGATACGACTGTCACCCCGAATCTGCAGGTGGTCACGCACACCCTGACTCACAATGTGAACAAGATCGTGATTGCGGGTGACTTTACCGCGGTGAACGGTGTGCCGCGCAACCGGGTGGCCGTGTTGAATCCTGACGGCACGGTGGACACCACCAGTTTTGACAGTTTTGGATCGGGGGCTGATTCCACGGTATACGACGTGTTGGTCCAACAAGATGCCCTGCGGACAGATACCCGAATTGTCATTGCCGGAACGTTCAAGACCATCAATTTCAACAATCGGCAGGGGGTTGCGCGATTGAATCGAAACGGATCGTTGGATTCGACCTTCAACCCGGGATCCGGCACGGACGATTCGGTGTTCACCATTGCTGCGGATCCCAGCACTGATCCTTTCAATCCGAAGATCGTTCCCGGAGGAAGTCTCTATCTCGGGGGCGTGTTCGAGTCCTACAACGGTACCCGTCGTATCGGCATTGCCAGGCTGTTTGGAGATGGCCGGCTGGACACCGGCTTCATGGACAACACGTTCAATCACTTTGCCGGATTGACTCGTCAATTGAGCACCCAGCCGAGAAACGCGTGCCTGACCATTGCGCTGCAGGCAAACGGAGACGTGATGATGGGAGGGGATTTTGAGCGGGTGGGCATTGGCGGTACTTCCAGATTCTTGTCTCTTTCCAAATTGAACATCGTCCGCCTGAACGGTGGTTCCTCTCCCGGACCCGGCAATATCGAGTTCTCGTTGGAAGAATACACGGCCAACGAGAACGGTGGGCCGGCTTTTGTATTGATGAGCCGCACGGATGGAGCATTGGGGCAGGCTTCGGCCTATGTCTCGTTGTCGGACAGCGCAGCGACCGCAGGCAGTGATTATGTCAACGCCATTTCCACGCCGGTCTGGCCGAGCTCGATCGGGGTGACCGGTGGGTCTTTGTTTGATCGGAATATTTCCGCCGCGTTCATGGGGCCCAACAACGGTTCCACAAACCTGTCCGCCACGGTGGGAGGCGCGTTGCTGCAGAATCGCGTGACGGTTTCTGTATTGGACGATCTCTTGGTGGAAGGCAACGAATCCCTGAATCTTCGACTGACGCTGCCTCCGTTTGGTGATCCCAACGCTCCGGTCATTGATCTTGGGGGAGAGCCTGTTCCGACTGGGCTGGCATTGGGTAGGGACACTGCGGTCATGGTGATTGCTGACAACGATTTTGCCTTTGGTCAACTTGGTTTCTCGGCGAACAGCTACACTGTCTTGGAGAACGCCAAGAACGCGACCATCACCATTACCAGAACCAACGGTGCTACGGGAACGGTTGGCATCGGCTATCGGGCAACCCCTGGAACGGCCACATCGACCAATTTCTCACCGGTTACCGGAACACTCACGTTCCTGCCCGGCGAACTTTCAAAATCCTTTGCCGTGCCTGTTCTTGACAATGTGACTGCGGGACCAAACGTAACCGTCAATCTGGAGCTGTTCGAGCCGATCGGGGGGGCGACCACCAATGGGACAACCGTCGCCGCGATACTGACGATTCAAGATAACGAACCCGGGGTCGATACCCCTGCCGGATCGGTGAATAACGGATTTGGAGGTGAAACTGGTCCGGATGAGCGGGTGCTCTCTGTGGTTCACGTTAGCAGCATCACCAACACGCACCCGGCGTCCGTACTGAACGGTCGTTGGCTCATTGGTGGTGACTTTACCTTCATCGATGGCGTACCGAGAAACCGGATTGCCGTGTTGGATCTGGACGGTTCGGTGGAAACCGACAACTTCGACCGCATCACCACCGGATTCAACAACAGTGTGAACGCAATCGCGGTGCATACCGTATTGAACTCCACAAATCTGGCGGTCGACAACAACCTGCTGGGCAGTATCGTCGTGGGTGGCGCGTTCACCACTTACAACGGGGTGAATCATTCACGGGTGGTGCGTCTCAATCCCGACGGTTCAATCGATACGTCTTTCAATGTCGGTTCAGGAACGGACAACCCGGTCTTTGCGATCGCCATTCAGAATGACAACAAGATCATCATCGCCGGTGATTTTACGGAGGTGAACGGTACTCCAAGAAATCGTATCGCAAGATTGTGGCCGAACGGTGTGGTGGACGACACTTTCGATCCGGGCGAAGGTGCGAACGGAGTGATCCGGAGTGTGACCATTGATCCCGCGAACGGACAAATCTACATCGGTGGTGACTTTACCGGGTACAATTTTGTGACGCAGCAGCGCATTGCGCGGTTGCAACAGGACGGCACGCTCGATGCGGATTTCATCACGATCGGTAATCCCCTTGCGCCGCACGATCCGGGTGACTTGGATTCCGGTGCGGACGCCAGAATTCGGTCTGTGGCATTGGACAGTGCCAAGCGCGTGGTGGTGGCCGGTGACTTCAATATCATCGGAGGGAGTACCAACTTCGCCAAGATTGCCAGACTGTTGCCTTCTGGTGACATCGATACCTCATTCGCGGTTTCACCAGGAGCGGACGCTGCGGTTTTTGCCGTGGAAATTGACGACTCGGATCGGATCGTCATGGCGGGCGATTTCACCCAGGTCAATGGCAAGAATCGAATTAGAATTGCGCGCTTGAGGAGCGATGGCTCCTTGGATCCGAGCATCAACTTCGGAACTGGTCCGAACAATTTCGTCGCATCGCTGGCATTGCAGTCAGTCACCGATGGGGCGATCACCATCGGCGGCGGCTTCACTGAGGTCGATGGTTTGACCAAGAACTACGTCTCTCAGCTGGTCGGAGGCGTGAATACGGGCCCGGGCAGTATCAGTTTCGTCAGTACAAACTTCGTGGTTACTGAAAGCGTTGTGAACGCCATCGTGACGTTGCGTCGCTCAGGTGGATTGGAGAACCGGGTGCTGATTGACTACTCCACGTTCGATGGTACGGCATTCTCGAGCACGAACGCGTCGGCATCCATCACAAACTTCTCTGCCGCGGCCGGAACACTGACATTCTCCGAGGCGGAAGCCACCGAAAGCTATGTGGTTGTGATTCAAAACGATGGAGAGACCAATGCGAACCGCGCGTTCAGCAACATCCTCAGCAATCCGTTGAATGATGATCCATCCGCAGGCTTGGTGCCTTTTCCGGGACTGTTGGGTGAAGTGACCAACGCGACGATGACGATCGTCAACGACGACGGTGAAATCGGCTTTCCCATCACTTCCTATACCGTGAACGAACTGTCCGCGGGTTCGAATGCCGTCATTACGGTGAGTCGGACCGGTTCCACCGTAGGTGCGGTGAGTGTAAGTTACTCCGTGGCGGATGGAGTGACCAATTCGGCGGTAGCCGGACTGGATTATATCCCCGTCAGCGGCCAGGTGACGATTGCCGACGGCGAAACGAGCGCGACGTTCTTGGTTCCGATTCTGGATGACAACCTCGTCGAAGGCGCCGAGACGTTGACCCTCACGTTGACCAATGCGACCCCGAATGCGTTGGCGCGATTGGGGCGGTCGAGTGCCCAGTTGACGATCGTGGACAACGATTTTTCACCGGGTGAATTTCGTTTTGATCAGGCTGCTTACACTGTGACGGAGGGAGAAGGCGTGAGCTTGGCGACGATCACGGTGTTGCGTTCAAACGGTTTCTCGGGATTGGTGACCGTTCAATACAACACGGTGGATGTGAATGCCAAGGGATGGAACGGACTCGGTTCGAGCAATACGTTTGACTACACGCTGACTCAAGGCACCCTCACTTTCGCTGACGGTGAACTTCAGAAATCGTTCCAGATTCCGATCATCGGCAACCAGATCGCCGACACGATCGCCAATCGGTTGGTGAGAATCGAGTTGAACAACATCACCGGGGGCGGTGTCATTTCGACCCCGGATGTACTTTTGGAGATCAGGGACAATGAGTTGGCTCCGTTTGGCAGTTTCACCTTCGCGAGCACGGTTACCAACGTCACGGAAGCGAATCGAATCTTTGAAGTCCCCATCCTCAGGAGCGGCACGGCTACGACCGCCGCTTCTGTCGGCGTGAGTGTCGTTGGTGGAAATGCCTTGGCCGGCCTCAACTACAGCCCATTCCCGGGCAATCTTGAGATTGTGAACTTTGGGATTGGCGCACCAAGTGCGAGTCTGCTCATGACCTTGATCGATGAACCGGCGATCACATTGGACAAGACAGTCATTCTGCAACTCACGAACGCGTCATCGGGAACTGCGATCGGTGCACAGAATCAAATCACCCTGACCTTGGAAGAGAAAGCGTTGCTCCCTGGCAGCCTTGGGTTTCCCAATCCGGTGTTTGCGGTCACGGAGAACGGATCGCAGGCAATCATCACGATCAGCAGAACCAACGGATTCGAAGGACTGGTAACGGTTCAGTTGACCACCGAAAACGCCTCTGCGCGTGCCGGCACCGACTATTCCAACACAACAACCATCGTGACCTTCACGAATTCCGTCAGTTCACAGACCGTTGGCATTCCGATCATCGACAATTCGCAGAAGGAGGGGAATCGCGAGTTTTTGGTCAAGTTGTCCAATCCTACGGGCGGTGCCTCATTGATATCCACACAGGCTGCCGTGCGGATTCTGGATGATGAGGTGCCGGCCGGCACCCCAGATCCGAACTTCATCCCGGGTGCAGGAGCCAACGGTATTGTCAATGCGGTCGGACTGACGGCCGGCGGGGGCATTTACATCGGCGGTGAATTTACCGAGTTTGACGGGGCGGGGCGCACCAACGTCGCGCTGTTGTCCTCGGTGGGGCAGTTGGACACTGCGTTCACCCCGGTCGAAATCGTCAATGTCGAGAACGTCGGCGCTACCAATGTGGCAAATCCCGGAATCGTGAGATCGATAGTGGTCTATACGAATGGCACCAACGCCGGAAAAGTGTTGGTGGTTGGTGAGTTTGACTTCGTGGGCGGTGTGTCCCGACCGAACATTGCCCGCCTGAATCCGGATGGCACATTGGACTCCAGCTTCAATCCTGGTGCGGGTGCGGACAACGTTGTGTTGGCCGCGGCGCGTCAGGACGATGACCGCGTCGTCATTGCCGGGCTGTTTTCGACTTTTGACGGACAGGTTCGAAACTTTGTCGCACGGTTGACGGAGAACGGTTCGTTGGATGCGACTTTTGACCCAGGTGCTGGCGCCGATGCACCGATTCGAGCCCTGGCATTGGATGGTGCCGGCCGAGTGTTGGTGGGCGGCGAGTTCACCCAGATTGATGGTGTGGGTAGAAACCGTATCGCCCGCCTGAATTCAAATGGCGCAGTGGACAAGACTTTTGATCCGGGTACGGCCGCCAACAATGCGGTGAACGCGATTACGGTAGGACCCGATCGATTTCCCATCATCGGCGGTCTGTTCACGAATGTGAATGGAGTTGCCCGGAATCGCATTGTCAAACTGGACGAGGACGGAAACGTGGACCTTTCGTTTGATCCACCGCAGGGTGCCGACCAGTTCGTGAGTGCGCTCGCTCTCCAGAGTGACGGCAAGATACTGATTGGTGGCGGTTTTACGACCATCGGTGGTGTTACGCGAAATCGGATCACGCGTTTGAACACGGATGGCACGGTTGATTCCTCATACAATGTCGGCAGCGGAGCCGACGAGTTCATCGCCGCGATCGCCATGCAGAACGACGGTGCTGCAGTTGTTGGTGGTGCATTCACCACGATCAATGGTCGAAGCTATCCGCGGGTGGCCAGAATTGTGACGGGGGAGAATGTTGGTGTTGGGAGTTTTGACCTCAGTGCAGCTACCTACTTGGTGGATGAGAACGGCACAAACGTCACCGTAACGATCATCCGGAACGGTGGCTTGAACAATGTCCAGACGAACGTGCTGACCCAGGATCTGTTCTCGGATGTCGCCACTTTGGATAGCGGAAGCAACGTCGTGAGTGGATTCAACCAGGTAAGACTCGTTCGTTCCGTTTCTTTCGGCGTGGATACTCTCGTAACCCAGAACTTCTTCGGAACCAACTTGATGGTGGGCACAAACATCTTTGCCGGCACCAATATCGTGGTCGAAACAAATGCCCTTGGGGCGACCAATCTGATCGGCACGAACATTGTCGTGGGCACCAATCAGGTGTTTGGTACCAACCTGCTGAACGGTGCAAGCGTGTTGGTTCGGACGAACGATCTGGCTGCTACCAATTTCGTTGGCGGTCTGAACTCCGCGGTGGGGACGAACTTCGTGCAGTTGCGGCTGGTTACAGCCGACTCCTCGGCGATTGCATTTGCACATTACAACTCGCTCAACGCGACGGTCACATTCCCATCGGGTGTTTCGCAGGCCAACTACGATATCGGCATCATCAACAACGGACTGGTTGATGGAAACAAGTCATTCAACGTGTTTATCACCCCGCCTTCCGGAGGGGCGACATTGGGTGCGACGACCAACGCGGTAGTGACCATTCGAGACGACGACTCAGTGATCGGATATGCACCGACCTCTTATTCGGTCAACGAAGCCGGCAGGGTGGTGACCATCTCGGTATCGCGAGCCGGGGGCACCGTAAATCAGGCCAGCGTGGACTTTTTCACCGAAAACGATACAGCTGTGGCCGGAGCTGCCGGCACTGGCGCCGACTACGTATCCACGAACGGTACGCTGCTGTTCCTGCCCGGGCAGTCCAACATCAGTTTTACGGTGAACGTGCACGACAACCTGACCGTGGACGGCAATCGCCGGGTGAATCTTCGATTGACCAATGGTGTCGGCTTCACCCAATTGGGCGCGGATCTGGCGACGTTGACCATTGTGGACAACGAGTTCGGTCCGGGAACGATCACCTTCGCTTCGACGGCATTCAGTGCCTCGGAGACGAACGGAACAGCGACCATCAGTGTCTTGCGGACCAATGGCAGTCAAGGTGCCGTATCAGCTGATTTCGGCACGCTTACCAGTGGATCCGCCGTCGCATCGGCGGATTACCAGCCGGCGAGTGTCAGGTTCACCTGGGCAGACGGCGACGTGACATCACGCGAATTCGACGTGGTGGTGATCGACAATTTCGTGACCAACGTCAATCGGACAGTAGATCTCCTGCTGACCAATTTTACCGGCGGTTCGATTGGAGGCATTACAAACGCCACACTGTCGATTCTCGACAACGACAGTCTGCTCACGTTCACCAGTACCAATCTGACCGTGTCGGAAGCCGGACTTGCGGCAGCGATCTCGGTGGCTCGATATGGTCCGGCGAATGACGCCGTATCAGTCTCGTATGGGTTCTCGGACGGCACTGCACAGTTTGGCGCAACCAATGATTTCGTTGGGACGAATGGAATCCTCTCGTTCAATCCGGGGGACACCAATCTCACCTTCACCTTGAGCTTGGTGGATGATGCGATTGTGGAAGGAGATGAGACCATCTTCATCGCCCTCACGAACCCGGTATCCATTCCTGCCGGCTCGGCATATCTCGGAATCTCGAACGCGACGCTGACCGTCATTGACGACGACACCGAATTCGACTTTCAGCAGGGCAGCTACACCGTAGCGGAGAATGTCGGCTCGGTGTTGCTAACCGTCGTCCGGGTCGGGCTCAGCTCTTCCCAGGTTTCTGTTGGCTTCGCGACGAGTAATCAGACGGCGTTGGCGGGAATCGATTACCTGGTGACGACCGGCAGTGTGGTGTTCAACCCGGGAGTCTCCAACCTTTCATTCAACGTGCCGATCTTGGACAACCGGTTGGCCGACGGCTCACGCCAATTGTCTGTACATCTAACAGACGTCACGGGACCGACTGGTGCGCGTCTGGTGGGACTTACCAACGCAACCATTCAGATCACGGACGACGACACCGTTGGGCCCGTCGCCGGGACTGTGGATACTACGTTTGGAGCCAGAATTGGTGCCAACGGGCCGGTTTACGCCACCCGTTTCACCGGGAACGGTCGTTCCTACATCGGCGGTGATTTCACGGTTGTGAACGGTGGCTCCATCGGGCGCATTGCGCGCCTGAATTTTGATGGGACTCTTGACCAGGCGTTCAATCCCGGTGCAGGCGCCAACAGCAATGTCTGGGATCTGGAGATACGGAATGACGGCCGGATTTGGGTTGGCGGCGATTTTACGGCCTTTGATGTCTTGCCGCGCGGAGGTGTCGCCCTGCTGACCACCAATGGTGCCGTGGATACGACTTTCACCCCGGCAAGTGCCTTCAATGGACGCGTTCGTGACGTCGAGGATGTCGGCAATGGCAGCGTGTATGTTGCGGGCGAGTTTACCCTGTTTGGGTCCAATGCTGTTGGTCACTTGGTGCGCCTCGACGCACTTGGTCAAATAGATGGAAGTTTCGCCACCACCAATAGCGGGGCGAATGGAACGGTCCATGTGGTCAAGCGGCTTCCTGACGGTAAGGTGTTGGTAGGTGGTGAATTCACCGTCTTCAACAACACCCCCGCGAATCGCATCGTGCGGCTGGATACGAACGGTACGATTGATACGACTTTCAGCGTCGGAGTGGGACCGGACCAGGCAGTGAGAGATATTGCATTGGAGCCGGACGGACGGATTGTCGTGGTGGGTGATTTCATTCAGTTCGCCGGTCGCACGAAGAATCGGATCGTGCGCCTGTCCGCCACCGGGGTGGTGGAAGATACGTTCGCGTCAGGAAGTGGCGCCAATGGATCAATCGAGTCGGTATCAAGACGCGCAGGCGGGCAGATACTTGTCGCCGGGCGGTTCACCAGCTTCAACGAACAATCGCGAAATCGTTACGCGGAACTCCTGCCGAACGGTGCTCTTAACACGGAATTTGCCACTGGTTCCGGGGCTGATGATTTCGTGTTCACCTCTTCCATTTACTCTCCGCCGGCCACCAATGTGATCACGACAAACACATCGGTTCCGCCTTTTGCCACCGGACAGAATACGAACGTTTTCGATACCGGCGGCACTTCGGGACGCATTGACATCACGGCCCAATCTCCCAGCCTGTTCTTTCCGAACATTTTCAACGTCTATTACGAGGGAGTGCTCATCAGGAGCTTCTCCGTGTCTGCGGCAAATTCCTCGCAGGTGTTCTCCGTCAACTACGGTCCCGGACAGTCAACCGAGGTCACGATTACGGTCAACGAGTTCAATGTTTTCGGTGGGACGTCTTATGCCTATGACGCAATCGTCACGGCGACCAATGTTTCGCCTGGAACGATCGGTGAGCGAATTCTGGTCGGTGGCAATTTTCAGCATGTCGAGGGATCGGAACGGAACCGGGTGGCCTTGTTGGATACCAACGGAGTTCCAGATGCCCGGTTCGGTCTCGGTTCGGGTGGTGTGGTGGTATTGGATATTGACCTGAACACGAACAACGCCGTTCCTGCCTTGCTGGGCAAATCGGTGGTGGTCGGAAACTTCAGTGTTCTGAACGGCGCCAACGCCAACCGGGTCGCGAGACTGCATGCGGATGGTTCGCTGGATCTGGATTTCAAAATCGGAACCGGTGCCGATGCGGCTGTGAATGCCGTGGTGGTACAAACCAACGGGCAGGCCGTGCTGGGCGGATTCTTCTCATCTTTCAACGGCGTGCCTCGTGGTCGGCTGGTGCGTTTGAATCCTGATGGCAGCGTCGATGGCAATTATGACACCGGGATTGGTGCGAACAATACGGTGGTTGCGATGGCCAAACAGTCGGACGGCAAGATCGTGGTGGCAGGTCTGTTTTCCTCCTTGAACGCGGTCACCCGCAACTTCGTTGCGAGACTCCGTACTGACGGAACCGTGGATACGACATTTGACAGTTCGATCGGTGCGGATGGTCCCGTGCGCGCTTTGGCGATCCAGTCGGATGGTAAGATTGTCATTTCGGGTGAATTCGGCTCCTACAATGCGGTGCCGGTGAGCCGTCTTGCCCGTCTGCATGCCGATGGCAGTCTCGATACGTCATTCAACCCTGGGGGAGCCGGTTTGGACAGCTTTGCGGCAGATATCGAGATTGATGCGGTTGGGCGAATCCTGCTGGCCGGTGCGTTCCGTAACGTCAACGGTGTCTTGCGAGCACGAGTTGCCCGTCTTAACAGCAATGGCTCTCTGGACAGCTCCTTTACCCCTGGTATCGGTTTTAATGATTACGTCAGCGATCTCGAACTTCAACCAGACGGTCGTGTGGTGGTGGTTGGGAACTTCACATCGTTCGACGGACTGACTCAGAATCGCGTGCTTCGATTGAATCCAGATGGATCGCTTGATTCCACCATCAACTTCGGGACCGGTGCGAACAACTACGTGTCGTCCGTACGAATTCAGCCATGGGACGGTCAGATTCTGGTCGGCGGTTCATTCACCGACATTGACGGCATTCAACGGCAGTCAGTAGCCCGATTGAATGGTGGAGGCAATGGTGACGGTCCGGGCGTCTTTGAGTTTTCGACGGCGATCTTCTCAGCGCGGGAGGAAAGCACGAACACTCTGGTGACGGTGATACGACGACAGGGGCTCACCGGGAACGCTTCGGTGGAGCTCTTCACGACCAACGATGTTTCGCTTCCCAATCTGGCCATCGAAGGGGCCTCGGGAGATTACATTGGTCTCACCAATACGCTGCAGTTCGTGAGCGGTCAAAGTCTGACGAATATCGTACTGAATCTCATTGATGACACGGAGGTCGAAAATGACGAGCAGGTCGTGCTCAGCCTGCGCAATCCGACGACGGCGGGAATAGGCACCCTCCGGACGGCACGCGTTACCATTGTCGACAACGATACACGACTGAACTTTGGTTCTTCGGGTTACACGGTCAACGAAAACACCGCCACCGCGGTCATTACGGTGGTCAGAGAAGGCGGGGGCAGTGGTATCACTACGGTGGAAGCGACAGCGACATCGGGTACGGCCTTGAGTGGAGTGGATTTCACGGGCGTGACCAACACCTTGGTATGGGCGTCGGGGGATCGCTCGCCTAAGTCATTTATGGTTCCGATTATTGACGACCTTGCCATCGAGCCAAGCGAGACCGTGAGTCTGACCCTGCGCAATCCGACCGGTTTTACAACGCTCGGTAGCAATTCCGTCACCACGCTGACCATTGTCGAAAACGATTTCGGCCCGGGAATAGTAGGCTTTGAGACCAACGCCTACTTCGTGGCTGAGAATGCATTGGTCGGCACGGTCACCCTGATCCGCACCAACGGAAGCACCGGTCCCGTTTCGGTGTTCATTCAGACCATTGACGGGACCGCCAAATCCGGAATCGACTATTTCGGGACGAACGGCTTTGTAAACTTTGCGGAAGGTCAGACCAACCAGATTTTCCGAGTCAGCATAATTGACGACCTCGCTCCCGAGGCCGACGAGACGATCCTGTTGACGCTCAGTAATCCCGGAAACGGCGCGGGAATCGGTTTGGCGAGTTCCACGCTGTTGATCAAGGAAAACGAGATCAGCAACGGAACGATCATCTTCAGTCAAACGAACTACATCGTCGGGGAGGGGGACAATTTTGCCCGGATCACCCTCATTCGTACCAACGGCAATCAGGGGCGGGTATCGGTGAATTTCAACACGGTCGACGGGACGGCAAACGTGGACAGCGACTATCTGCGATTCAACGCCACGTTGACCATGGAAGACACCGAGACAAACATCTCGTTCAACATTCCGATTCTGGATGATCCGCGGGAGGAGCCGACCGAACTGCTGAACCTGCAACTAAGCGACCCTCTCGGAGGCGTGTCGATTGCTCAGCCTCATGCTACCCTGTCGATCACCGATGACGATTTCAATCCGGGCTACTTTGAATTCACGACCAATGAACTTTCGGAACGTAGTGAATTTATTTCGTACGTCGCATTGCTGCAGGTTTCCAATGGCACGAATCTCGTGACCATCTCGAATTCAGGCTTTGAATTTGTGCCGCTTACTAACGTTTTCTTTCACGGGAAGATGTCGATGTTCAACAACCGGCACGCTTTCGACGACTCTCTTTCAGGCGTCAGTCCCAGTGGCTCACCGGTGGGGCATCACAATCCTCATGGCGTGGTGGTGACGGTCGCCCGTAAGGGTGGGACGGACGGAATCGCAACGGTGGACATTCGTACCAAAGACACGCCACGGTTGGTGCCAAATCTGTTCGGCGGCAATACCAATACAACGATAGTCTCCCTCTTCAGTCCGAGGGCGGTGGAAGGGGCGCATTACACTGGTGTGACGAACACCCTGACTTTCATGCATGGCGAAGCCGCCAAGAGTTTTCTCGTGCCGGTATCCGAGTCGTGGTTATTTGAATCCAACCATCTCTACTTTGATGTGGAACTCAGCAATTCCCAAGGCGCGTCATTGGGAATCCACACCAATGCGACAGTGGAGTTGAAAGCGTGGGAATCGATAGATAGTGAACCTGGATGGAGCCGTGCGTATTACTACATTATAGAATCCCTCACCAATGCGCTCGTTTACAGTTACATGGCGGGGACTCGGGCGGATTCCGAGGATTATCGCCCCCATATGGAAAGCTTCAAGGTGGGTGGTACTGCCGGTAGACCCGCAATCTCTACGGCACTCGATTTGCCACCAGGTGTCGATCATGCAACTCGTGGAAGTGATTGGACCCCCACCAGCAATACTGGAGGCGGAGTCGGATACAATAGCTTTCCTCTGGAAATTATTGACGATTCCATTCCGGAGTTGGATGAAGCGTTCCTGCTTGAATTGCGCGTCGCTGCTGCGTTTCAAGATTCGGCCACCGTAATCATCATTGACGATGACAATGCTCCGGGGTCGTTTGATCCGGACTACAATCCGGACTACGATGCGAACACCGTACCCAGTTTCAATGAAACGCCAGGTGCAAACGCTGAAGTCTTGGGCGTGGCAGTTCAATCGGATGGCAAGTCCTTGATTGGTGGTGAATTTACCGCAGTCAACTCCCTCGTGCGCAATCGGATCGCTCGGATGAATGTTGACGGTTCGTTGGATACGACCTTCCAGACAGGGGTGGGCGCGAATGATTTCGTGTCATCTGTTGCCATCTCTCCAACCTTGGACGCGAACAATCCCAATCCAATTCTCATCGCCGGCGGATTCACCAGCTTCAACGGCGTGAATCGATCCCGGGTGGCGCGTTTGAGAACGGATGGCTCGCTGGACGACACTTTCAATCCTGGACTGGGAGCAGATGGTCCTGTGCGAGACATGGTGGTATACGGACCCGGCGCCTTCGCCGGGCGGACCATCTTGGTGGGAGATTTCTCCAGCTTCGCTGGCACGAACCGCAACCGCATCGTGCGATTGAACACCAACGGCACGCTCGACGTTGCTTTTGACCCCGGGACGGGAGCGAACGGTGCGATTCATACCGTTGCCATCCAGAAGGACGGCAAGCTGTTGATTGGTGGCGAATTCACCGAATTCAATGGCGTTGCAAGAAATCGCATCGCGCGTTTGACCGCATCTGGTGCCGTGGACACAACATTCAATCCGAGTGCCGGTGCAAACGGAACGGTATTTGCGATCGCCTTGGATGATCGGCTGGGTGGCCAGACGGTTTCCACGAATCTAAATCGAGAGGCGTCAGGTGGTCAGGCTGAGGATATTCAGGATATCGTCATTCCTCTCCCGCCGGGAACACCCGTAGGGGCGGTGGTCTCGGGCACCTTGACCGTCAATTACGACTTCTTCTTCATAACCGACTACCTGAACGTCTATTTGGGCACGAACCACCTGGCGACGACCAACCTGCTCTATGCTTCGGGCGTGACCAATGGCATTGCGAGCGTACCGATTCCGTTCGGGCCCAGTACCAATACAATCCTTCGACTGGTTATGAACCAGGGAAGCGGACAGTCCGGTACCGCGTGGACCTACGACGCCACGATTGTAGCCACTGTTGGAGACGGCAATGTGGACGGACCCGAACGAGTGTTGATCGGCGGTGAATTCACTGAGTTCGATCTGCGGCCTCGAAGCCGAATCGCACGGTTGGAGCCGAATGGAACCTTGGACACGTCGTTTGATCCGGGAACCGGATTTGACGACACAGTGTTCTCGCTCGTCATGGACACCCAGAGTCGGCCCATTGCCGGCGGGCTGTTTACCGATTTCAACAGCACCCGAAGAATCGGCATGGCACGGCTGCGTTCGAACGGAACCTTGGACACGACGTTCATGGAGCAGGCTTACCTGAACTTTGTAGGACTGATCAACCTGACCAACGGACTGGCTCCCAATTTCCTTCTGGATATGGCCATTGATCTGCGATCGTTCACGAACATTACCGGATCAGGTACAAATCTGACGACCAATGTCGTGACGCGAAACGACGTCTTCGTGGGGGGCTCGTTCAAGATGGGTGGTGGTAAACCCAAATTGTTTTCCAATGCCACAGATCCCGGTTTCTCTGGTACCGGAACGGACAACGTGGAACGTCGACCGCTGATTGGTTACGGACGTACGGACAAACTTGCCGAACGGAATGTGTTTCCGCGAGGTGATATCCGGGTGCGTTACAACTTTACGCGTGTCATCGGAGGTTCCGTGCCGGGACCAGGCAATGTTGAATTCACCGAACCGAATTACCAGATCGATGAATCGGGAGATCAAACCTTCATCACGATCACACGTACCAACGGCAACCTGGGACCTGCCTCGGTCAAATTCAACACTCTGAACCCCCCATTTGGACCGGGTGCGGCCCGTGATGATTCCGACTTTGTTGGTGTGACCTACAATCCGACTTGGAACCTGGTTGAAATCACCAACAACATGGCGAACACATCGATCAAAGAGAGCCATGCTTACGCCGGCCCCAACAACCTTTTGCGGCACGATACCGACGTGTTCGTGACCGTGAATGAAGACACCAACATCGAGGGTAATGAGATTGTTGATCTGCGTCTGTCATTGCCTCGCGGCGGCGTCATGCTGGGCGGTGAATTCGTGCCGACGGGTGTCGCGCTGGGCGTGTCGAGGTCTCGACTCACCATTTCTGACAACGATTTCAATCACGGTGTGGTGGGTTTTGCGACCAATACTTATGCGGTCGACGAATCGGCGCTGTTTGCCTCCATCACGGTAATTCGAACGGATGGTAGCGCGGGAGATGTATCCGTGGCCTACACGGCGACGGCCGGATCAAGTACGGCGGAAGTTGGTGTCGACTTTACCGCGGTCAGCGGCACTCTCCCGTTCAGGGCTGGGCAGTTGACCAACACCTTCACGATTCCAATTCTCGACAATCCGTTGGTTGAACCGGATGAAACGATCCATCTGAACCTGTCGGACCCGCGTGGCGGAGTGGGGCTGGGACAAACCAGCGCTGTTGCCCTGATCATCGATGATGACTTCGGCAACGGAACGCTGGCGTTCGAACTTGCTGACTTCCAGGTCCGAGAGAATCATGGGACGGTCGCCGTGTTGGTCAAACGGAATGGTGGCAACCAGGGAGAACTGCAGGTGGATGTGGAGACGTTCGACAATACGGCAACGTCCGGCATCGATTATGTTGGGCGCACCAATCGGGTCGTTTGGGCGAACAACGAGAGTGGCAGGAAAGTGGTGAACATCGACCTCATCAACAACGGGGTTGTGGATGGCACGAAGGCGTTCGGAGTGCGTTTGGCCAATTCTTCTGTGCCTGGGTCCTTCGGACTCCAATCCTCGGCCAGCGTAACGATCGCGGATGATGACGCGTATGGCGAAGTTCTGTTCAGCCGTTCACGATACTCCGTGAATGAGGATGGCGGTGCGGCCATTGTCTCAGTCATCCGACAGTTGGGGGTCGCGGGACAGATCAGCGTCGACTACGAGACCCGGACATCGGGAACGGCCATCGAAGGCGTTGACTTCACCTCCACCAGTGGAACGTTCAATTTTGCGCCCGGTGAGACGGAGAAGAATTTCACCATCCCAGTCCACAACAATACGACCGCTGGTGGGAATCGCACGATTGCCGTGCGGTTGCAGAATCCGGTCAACGCCCAGTTTGGGTTCCCTGTCAATGCCGTTGTCACGATCGTGGATGATGAGAACCACAATCTGGATGCCGGTAGTTTTGATACCACTTATCGGTCCACCGGGACTGATGATGCGATCCATGCCCTGGCGCTGCAGAACGATGCCAAAGTGATCATTGCCGGCGACTTCCGGCAGATCAACGGCGTGTTGCGCAATCGGCTCGCACGACTCACCGAGCAGGGCTTCTTGGATCCGGAATTCGATACCGGCAATGGTGCCAACGGTTCCATTCGTACCATCCGCTATTACAACCGGGGACCAAATACCGGGCGTATCCTGATCGCCGGACTTTTCACCAATGTTTCCGGCACTAATCGAGGCGGCATCGCCCGCCTGAATCAGAACGGATCGATCGATCTGACCTTCGATCCGGGAGCCGGGGCGGACAGTGCCATTCTTTCCGCGGATATCCAACGCGATGACAAAGTGGTCGTAGGTGGTTCGTTCAGCACCGTGAACGGAGTTCGTCGAAATTTCATCGCCCGACTGAATGAGGACGGCTCATTGGACCCGACCTTCGACCCCGGGACAGGTTCCGACGGTCCGATCTTTGCCGTCGCCACTCAGCCGGATAACAAGGTTGTGGTTGGGGGAACGTTCACGCGGATCAACGGTGTCGTTCGCACGAACGTGGCACGATTGAATCCGGACGGCACGGTCGATGAATCCTTTGCTCCGGGCGCCGGCACGGACGCTACGGTTCGTAGCATACTTGTTCAGCCGGACGGCAGGATCCTCTTGGGTGGTTCGTTTACCAATTACAATGGCAACGCGGTGGGGCATGTCTGTCGGGTTTCCGCAACGGGAACATTTGACCCGACCTTCAATGCCGGGGGACTTGGCGCTGATGATGTGGTGCTCACAATCACCACCCAGAATGACGGCAAGATTCTGTTGGGTGGAGACTTTACCCGCTACAACGGTGTGACTCGCGGTCGATTCACAAGATTGCACCTCAACGGGACATTGGACAACACGATCAATACGGGAACGGGAGCAAACAGTTTTGTCACCGCGGTGATTGTTCAAAATGACGACAAGATCATTCTCGGTGGCGGATTCACCAGCTTCAACGGTACACCCAAACAGTATCTCACCCGAATCAATGGCGGTACACTCGATGGCAGCGGCACAATCGAGTTCACCACCCACGATTTTCGCGTGGCTGAAAACGCCAACTTTGCCACGGTCAGCGTTCAACGGACGGGTGGATTGGAAGGTGCAAGTTCGGTCAAGCTGCTGGTTCGCGATGGGACCGCCACGACCAACGGGATCCATTACATCATTGAAGGCGACGATATCCAACAGGACGGGCGAGTTGTCGCCCGGAGAATCAGTCTCGACTTCCCGTCCGGGGAAACAATTTTGCGCACAAATGTCACCATTTTCGACAACACCGAGGTGAATCTAGATCGTTCGATCTTGTTGAATCTGTCCGATTTCACATTGGGGGCCGCGGCGGTGGGACGGCAGACGAATGCGGTGGTGACGATTGTGAACGATGACAGCCAACTCGGATTTGCCAGCCCTAGTTTCAGTGTCAACGAGGGTGTCAACAGCGGCGAAGCCGTAATCAGCATTGAGCGTCTGGGTGGCTTGTCAGGATCGGCATCGGTTCAGTATCTGATCGGTACAAACGGCTCGGCGACCGCGAACGTCGATTTCATTCCCGTGTCCGGACCGCCACTAACATTCGCACCTGGTGAAAGGGTCAAAACGTTCAGCATTCCGATCTTGGAAGACCAGTTCCAGGAAGGTGATGAAACTGTGGAGCTCATTCTGACTAACTTCACCGGTGATGTGCTCCCGGGGCAGATCAACGCGAACCTGTTGATTGTCGACAATGATTTCGCTGCCGGTCAGTTGAACTTTGCGAGCTCCCTGTTCACCACCAACGAAGATGCCGGAATCATTCTGGCAAACATCTTCGTGGTTCGGACGAATGGCTCATCCGGGATCGTGTCCATTGACTACAGCACGCGTGACGGCACAGCTGTCGCCGGTCTGGATTACCTGTCCACCAATGGGACACTCGCCTTCGCCGAGGGTGAAACGGTGAAGTTCTTCCAGGTGCCGGTCCTGCCCGACCTGTTTTCTGAGACGAATGAAACCGTGAATCTTGAGTTGTCCAATTCCCGCGGTGGAGCGACGCCGGGCTTCCAGAACTCGGCCATTCTGAGCATTGAGAACAATGATATCCTGACACATGGCAACTTTATCTTCACGAACGCGTTGCCCGAAACCAACGGACTCTACACCGTATCCGAATCGGCGGGATCCATTACCATTGATATCGCGCGTATCTGGGGGACGACGAACGTTCAGGTGACCAATATCGTGAACGGCGATCCGGTTATCAGTCGGATCATTTCGACGGTGGATGTGTTTGGTACAACTAACGGAACGGCGTCTTCCAATGACTTCCAATTGCTCACCTTGACCAACCTGCAATGGGGGCATCTGGATGGGGGAAATCGTTCGGTGACCATCAGTGTGACCAACAACAACCTGGTAGACGGGGATCGGACATTCGAACTTGTTCTGACCAATCCGTCGCCAAAGCTTCGGATCAACAATCCCGGACGGGCGATTGTGGTCATCAAGGATGATGACGAAGGACCCGGACATGTTGGGTTTGCTACCAATCTTGTCAGTGTGCCGGAGAATTTCACCAACGTCGTGATTGAAGCCACTCGTACAAACGGATTCACCGGCCCGACGAATGAGGTGATACTGAAGGCGCTGAGCACCAATCAGGTGATTCTCACAACCCGGAACGCGCACCAGTTCGTGACGAATGACTGGATCAATGTCCGGATTGGTGACACCAACTTTGACGGAGTGTTCCTGATCACCGCAGTGGATGCAGCGGCGAGAACGGTGACCTACACCAACATTCACGTGAGTCCGATCATGAATGTGTCACCGACCACGGTCTTCGGCGGAATATGTGAAGAGGCAATCTCTGCCACCTTTGTGACGATCAAACGGGCGGAGGATACCGCCAGACCGTATATTCCGGCGCCGGACAATCCGTTGATTCCCGCGATTCACCACTACACAAACACGGTCGGGACAATCGTATTCACGAACGGCGCGACCAACGTCAGTCTTCGCGTGCCTTTGATTGACAATCAAGTCCAAGACGGAAACCGGACCTTTACGGTGATTCTCACCAACACCACCGGAGGTGCTGAATTCGCACTTACGAACGTCACCGTCCGAATCGTGGATGACGAGAACGTTGCGGGTCGTCCGGATCCAAGTTTTGCGCTGACTGGAGGGGCTGACAGTACCGTCTATGCAATCTCCCTATCCACGAATCAGGACATTGTTGTCGGTGGTGATTTTGGCACATTCAACGGACTGCCGAGACCCAATGTGGCGGTGATATCTCCTACCGGTCTGCCGCGAAATAACTTCAATGCTGGTCTCTTCCAGACTGGAACCAATCAGTTTGGCAAGGTGCGAGCACTCGAAGTGTACACCAATGGACTGAATTCCGGAAAGATCCTCGTGGCTGGCCTGTTTGATTCGGTCAACGGCATCGGTAGCACCAATATCGTAAGGTTGAATGCGGCGGATGGAGCAGTCGACACCACGTTCGATATTGGCTCTGGAGCCAACAATCTCATCCGAGATGTAGCGATCGAACCGAGTGGCAAAGTGGTAATTGGTGGTGAATTTACCGAATTCAACGGAACCAACCGGAGTTTTGTCGCACGACTGAATTTCGATGGAACGCTGGACACGACCTTTGATCCCGGTGTGGGGCCCAACGGGCCGGTGCGTGCGCTGATTGTCCAAGGTGACGGAAAGGTGATCATCGGTGGTGACTTCACCTCGGTATCCGGATCCCTGCAAACGGGTGTCGCTCGCCTGAATGCCGATGGCAGCGTCGATACAACGTTCAGTTCGGCGGGAATCATCACCTCGGGATCGGTGTTCGATCTGACCTTGCAGATCAATGGTCAGATATTGGTTGGCGGCCTGTTCCAAGCCAGCGATCAGAATCCACAGCAGGGGCAGACAGTCACAACTTGGCGCAATCTTGTTCGCATCAACAACGATGGATCGCTTGACCGCTCATTCGCACCGTCGCAAGGGGCAAACGACTTCGTTACCTCGGTGGCGGTCCAGCGTGACGGGTTGATTCTGGCTGCCGGCGGTTTCACTGACTACAACGGCATTGTGCGGAACAGAATCGTGCGCGTGCGCGCTGATGGCAGCATCGACAACACGATCAATCTCGGTCGTGGAGCCAACAACTTCATTGCCGCGATGCGGTTGGAGTTGGATGAAGATATCCTTATTGGCGGTGAGTTCACCGAATTCGATGGTACACCGTTGAACCGGGTGGCGCGTCTTGTGGGTGGCGGCAATCCAGGTCGCGGGGTGATGTTGTTTGATGCCCCGTTGTTCACCGCTTCCGAGAACAGCACCAATGCCGTCATCACCATTCGCCGAAACGGTGGTGCAGAGGGCCGGGTGACGGTTGACTTCTCGGTGGTGCCGGGAGGAACGGCGATTGCGGGAGAGGATTACATTCCCGCCGCTGGTACAGCTGAATTCCTGCCGGGCGAAGTTTTGAAGGACTTCCGAATTGGTCTGATCGATGACTTCGTCGTGAATACAAGCCTCGCCAGGACTGTTCATCTCGTGCTTTCCAATGCGGTCGACGATGCGACAGTGGGCTCCGACAGGGTCACGGTTGACCTCCCGGCATCCGCGGTCTTGGTCATCGAAGAAAACGACTCCACGATCCAGTTCGTCTCGCCTGGATTCAGCATCAGTGAGGGATCGGCAAACGCCTTTATAGGTGTTGAACGATCGGGTGGCACCAATGAGACCGTCACCGTTGACTATCGCAGTCAGGCCGGCACAGCCACGGCGAATTCTGACTACCAGGAGGTGTCCGGTGTGCTGACCTTCGCCCCGGGTATCACGAACCAGTTCATCACGATTCCGATTTTGGAGGACAATGAAGTGGAACTGGCGGAAACCGTGAATCTGCTTCTTACAAACACCGCTCCGCTCGGGGTCGCGACGTTGGGATCCAACTTTGTTTCCCAATTGCGCATCGTGGACAACGAATTCGCACCGGGTGTCCTTGGTTTCTCCAGGTCCAATTATATCGTCTTTGAATCCCGCACGGCGATCGTCAATCAGAACGGTTCAAGCACGGTGGTTCGGACCCAGTCATTCGCCCGCATCACCCTGAACCGCACAAACGGATTCTCGGGCGTTGTATCGGTCGGATTCCGGACCTCACCGAGTGTTATTACTGCGAATCCGGATATTGACTACACGCAGACCAACGGAGTCGTCAGCTTTGCCGACGGTGAATCCACGAAATTCTTCGAAATCCCCATCATTGACGACCGCTTGTTGGAAGGTAATGAAGATTTCGGAGTTGAACTCGTTAATCCCGGTGGGGGGGCGAGCTTGGGTCGTTCCAGCGCCGTGGTCACGATCATCGAGGACGACTCCGTCGGCGTTCTGCAACTCGCCACAAATTCTGTCACCGTCAGCGAGGATGCCGGCAGCATCAATGTGGAGATACATCGTCTCGGCGGATCCTCCGGGTTCGCCACGGTGGATTTCTTCACGGTCTCAACAAACCTGGGCGCGACCAACGTCGCAGCCACCGAGCGGGTGGACTACGTACCGGTCGGGCAGGTGGTGCAGTTTTTCGACGCCCAGACGAATGCGATTGTATCCATACCGGTCATCGATGATTCCATTGTCGAAACGTTGGACGAGGCCATCGGGTTCAATCTGGCCAATCCGACCTTTGGAGCGGTTTTGGGAACGGTGACCAACGGTTTGGCATTCATCTCGGACAACGACGTTGAATTTGTGCTGCAGTCCACCAACTTCAATGTGTTTGAAAATGATACCAATGCTTTCGTGACAATCGTGCGTAACGGCCAGACGAATATTACGGCCTCCGTGGATCTGGTTGCGTTGAACGGAACGGATATTCCGATTCCCTTCACCAACGGATTTATCACGAACATTGTTACCAATTCCGCCAACGTTGCCATCGGTACGAATCTGGTGCCGATCATTGCCTACAACACCAACGTTTTTGCCGCCAGCAATGGATTCCACTTTGTTTCCTATTCGAATCGCATCACATTTACGACCGGCATGCTGTTTACCAATGTGCCGATAACCATCCTGGACAACCTGCTCGTTGAGCACGACCGGGCGATTGCAGTCGGACTGACAAATCCGAATCCGGCGAATTCGGTCAGCGTGGGGGCGGTTTCCAACGGCACGATAACGGTGGTGGACAACGATAGTGCTTTCGTCTTCCGGACGGACGTGTTCAACAATGCTGATGCGAACACACCCGAACCGGATGGCAACGTAACGACGCCATTGGCGATCGAGGTCCTGCGATATGGCAAGAACACCGGGGACGTGACCGTCGTCATGCAGTCGACTCCCATCACCGCGACCACGGCTTTGGATTACGCCCAGCCCGTTAATACTCTTGTGTTCACGAATGGACAGACAAATGCGTTCATCAGCTTCGATATTATTGGTGACAATCTTCCCGAAGGTAACGAGACGTTTGGATTGTCTCTCGTGAATTCCTCGCCGGCAGATTCTGCTTCGATCGGTGTCGCGAATGTCCGAATTCCGCTGACGGTTACCAACGGCTTCGAGGCGTCGATCTCCAATAAGGTCCTGCAGGCCACCAATGCGGTTCTGACGTCCACAGCTCCACACGGCTACGCTCCTGGTCAGTTGGTGTTGGTGAACATCGGCGATCCTCTGTTTGACGGACTTCGACGGATTGTGCAGACGGACACAGATCCCAATACCTTGGAATTCGGCGTGGATACCAACGGAACAGTGTCGGCGACGATTGATCCGGTGGGCAGAGTATCGTTCGTCGGCGAGGTGACCATCATTGACAATGATGTCGAGTTCGGATTCGTTGCGACCAATATTCAGGTCAGTGAACTCAGCGGATCGGTTACCGTAGAGGTTTACCGTGTGGGCCGAGAACTCAGCCAGAATTTGGTCGACTTCGCGACCGTTTCAGGAACGGCGATCTCGCCGGCCGACTTTACGGCCACGAATCAAACCCTGATCTTTGCTTCGACCGTGACGACTCAGTCATTCACCGTGCCGTTGGTCAACGACGCCATTATTGAGAATACCGAAAGCTTCACGGTGATCTTGACCAATGCGGTCGCTTCGGATCCGGCAGACAACGCGTTTGTCGGCGCTTCGAGCAACCTCGTCATAACGATTGTGGACAATATCGGAACAATCTCTTTCGAGCAGTCGGCTCTCCGGGTGAACGAGAATGTCAGCAGCGTCAATATCGTGCTTACCCGGACGGGGGGCAGCGCTGGAACGGTGACGGTGGATCTGATCTCGGTGCCGGGAACGGCCAGTCTGGGGTCGGTTACCAACGGTGCCGACTACGCCTTCACCAATACAACGGTGACCTGGACGGATGGAGATACCGCGAACAAGACGAATGTGTTGTCGGTCTTTGACAATACGGTCGAGGAAACCAACGAGACGGCAACATTGCTGCTCACGAACATTACACCGAATCCAGGAGCTGCCATCGGCTCGCCCGGCAACTTGTTGTTGACGATCATCGACAATGATGGAACGGCCGGAATCGACTTTGATTTCTCGACTTCCAACGGCTTTGACGCCCCGGTCTATGCACTTGCACAGCAGGCCGACGGCAAGGTGTTGGTGGGCGGTCTATTCGGACGCTTCAATGGGGTGCAGACTCCAAGGTTCGCTCGATTGACCACCAATGGTCTGTTGGATACCAACTTCAATCACGGCATCGACCCGAGTGTCAGCGGTGGCGGTGTGTTTACCCTGGCTGTTCGTTCGAGTGGCGCGATTCTGGCAGGTGGTGATTTCACGTCAATCGGTGTCACTCCGCGTCAACGTGTGGCCCAATTCCTTCCGGATGGCACTTTGGACACGTCCTTCAATCCCCTGTCCGGAGCGAACGCCTTGGTCTTGAGTGTGGCTGTGCAGTCGGACGATAAGGTGTTGGTGGGCGGCTTGTTCACCCAGTTTGGGATGTCCTCGGGCCGGGCGCTGGTCCGACTGAACCCCAGTGGTAGTGTCGACGCCACTTTCAACGTGGGGGTCGGATTCGATGGCCGGGTGAATTCACTTCACTACTATCCCGCGGGTACGAATGCGGGTCGCATTCTGGTGGCGGGTGCATTCAGCAGCTACAAGGGGACCAGCGGTGTGAACAATCTGGCCCGGTTGAACAGTGACGGTTCACTGGATTCAACCTTTGCTTCAGGAACGGGGCCAAACGGACACGTGCTGGATGTGGCGGTATTGCCCGACGGAAAGATCGTCATTGGTGGATCGTTCGACCGATATAACGGGGTTCAACAAGGCCGGCTTGCACGACTGAACGCCGATGGCTCCTTGGATACGACCTTTACCCCGGTTGTCGACGCCTTGGTAACCACTGTTGGAGTCGAAACGAACGGTGGCATCGCGGTTGGCGGCGATTTCACCCTGTTGGGTGGCTCAGGGCTTCCCTCGTTTCCTGGTGGCGGCACGGGTGGTTCGGTGACGAACGTGAACCGCTTTGTCCGCTATAATCCAGATGGAACGGTTGATCTAGGATTTGCCTCGATTGGCAACGGTGCAGATCGTGTGGTGAACACGGTCTTGGTGCAGTCGGATCAACGGTTGATTGTCGGTGGTGAGTTCACCGTCTTCAATGGCGAAACGAACAACTACATCGCCCGCTTGAACGGTGTCCGTCCGCTCCAGACCAATTCGATCATTTCCATTCCGGATGTAGACATCACGGACGGGCTTCAGATCCAGATTGACGGTGAGCCCGGCCGGGTGTTCCGGGTGGAGGCTTCACCTGATCTCAAGACCTGGATAGACATCGGTACGGTGCAGAGTGGTCATGGCCGCGTGCAGTTGAACGATGTTGATGTGTCCCAGTGGCGTCAGAAATACTATCGCGCGATCAAGATCAATGAGTAGGGGTGGACGCCGCGCCGGCTCAGGGTAGACAGCCGGCGATCTTCATGCCGACGCTGCATTTCTATCTTCTCCGACAGGTGGTCACCGTGATGGCGGTGTCGCTCTGTGTGTTCATTGGCGTGCTGTTGATGGGGAGTGCGCTCAAGGATGTGTTGGCGATGCTTGTGAATCAACAGGTGGGAGTGGGCGCGATTGCAAAGATTCTGGGACTTCAGATTCCGTGGTTGTTGTCGTTTGCTCTGCCCTTGGGCCTATTGGCAGGCGTGCTGTTGGCGTTCGGCCGGATCAGTGCTGATCAGGAGTTGGTCGCGATCAACGCAGGTG
>JAYPXF010000014.1:32685-45031 GCA_038154405.1 Verrucomicrobiales bacterium
ATCTGGCACCAAGTTGCCGGATCGCGTCAAAAAGAATGGCGCATGTATTGGTCGCAAAACCGGTGGATGTGTTGTTGCCCGGCAGATATATCCGGGATTTTCCCGGATGGACGATCTACATCGGAAAGAAGGACGATCAACTGCTCAAGGAGGTCCTGTTGTATGGCTATGACGAGAAAGGGCGACAGAACCGCCGAATCGAGGCCGCGACCGCGACCTATACGCTGAATGAGACGAACAAGGTCCTCTCCGTGGAGTTGAGCGACGCTCGCTACTACCTTAGGACTTCCGAAGCGGTTGAAGATGAAGGCATGGACACTCAAGCGATGTCGACGTGGGAAATTTTCACTTGGGGGTCCGCGAGTCAGGAGCTCGATATGAGCAGGTTGATGAATGCGGAGTTGAAACCGGATCTGAGTGAAATGACGTGGTCACAGCTACGAGACGAGCTGGCTCAGGCTCGAACTGGTGAGATCGCTGCTGGTCCGATTGTGTTTCATCTGCATCGTCAGGTGGCGGGGGCGTTTGCCTGCGTGTGCTTCGCCTTGGTTGGAATTCCCTTGGGGATCCGCGCTCATCGACGGGAAACGAGTGTGGGTATTGCCATGGCGCTGTTGGTGGCGTTGCTGTACTATGGTATTCAGGTCTTCGCGCAGTCGCTTGAGGGCAAGCAGGGCGCTTGCCTGCACCTGCTTATCTGGATGCCCAATTTTGTGTTCATCGGACTTGGCTGTTGGTTGTTTCGACGTTCAAATAGGGGTTGTCTGGCTTAGATACGGGGTTTCCTGATTGACTCTGCTCTTATGTCGGTTTGAATCCGGCATGCAGAAATCCGCTTGTTCCCGCATCCTGACGTTTGTCGTCGGCGCTCTGTTGCTGGCGTGTGTATCCGCCTCGGCGAAGGTTAGACTTCCGGTTCTTTTCTCTGACAGCATGGTGTTGCAGGCCGATCATCCCGTGAAAATCTGGGGCTGGGCCGATGACGGCGAACTGGTCGTCGTGCAATATAAGAAGCAGGTAAAATCTGTGCGGGCTGCCGGCGGGCGTTGGTCTGTGACCCTGAGCGCCATGCCTGCCAACTCGCAGGGGAGCGTCTTGGTGGTTCTGGCGGAGAACGAGATCGAACTGAAAAATGTGGTTGTTGGCGAAGTGTGGGTGGCCAGCGGGCAATCCAACATGCAATGGTCGTTGCGGCGGACGGATGACTGGACCAAGGCAGCCGCGACATCTTCGAATCCGCACCTGCGATTGTTCTATGTTCCGCGTGTGAGTTCCGGAGAAAAGTTGGACGACATCAAGGGCGACTACATGGGAGGCAAGCCTCGCTGGCAGGTGTCAGGGCCTGACTCCACACCTGAGTTTTCGGCGGTCGGTTACTATTTCGGACGTGACTTGCAGAAGGCACGGAATGTGCCGGTCGGGATCATTCACACCTCTTGGGGAGGTACTCCCGCTGAATTGTGGACCAGTCCGGAGGCGATGTCGGCAAACGCCGCCTTGAAAAAGGAACTGGTGGATCCCTACGAAGGCAAAGTGGCGAATTATGAGATGGCATTGGCGAAGTACGACGCGGATGCCAAGGCGGCAAAGGCTGCCGGCAAGAAATTCACCAAACGGCGGCCGCGCGCTCCGCGTCAGTCGTCCAGTCTTTACAACTCGATGATTCATCCGCTGCTGAATTTCTCGATCCGTGGCGCCATCTGGTATCAGGGCGAGGCAAATGTCGGGCGGGCGCACCAGTATCGCACGCTGTTTCCGACCATGATCCAGAGCTGGCGTAAGGCTTGGAAGCAGGGGGATTTCCCGTTCTATGCGGTGGAGTTGGCGCCCTGGGATTTTAATCGCAAACGGTCATTGGACGTGATTGCCCGTAAGCCGGTTGACAGCACCTGGGGCGAGCTTCGAGATGCGCAGATCCATGCTTCGAAAGTGCTGCGAAACGTGGGGACAGTGACCATTTCGGATGTGGGAATGAAGGATGACATCCATCCGACCAACAAAGCTCCGGTAGGCGGTCGTCTCGCGCTGCTCGCGCGGGAGCGGACCTATGGGGAAGGTATTGAGGCTTCCGGACCCAGTTTTCGTGGCGCGACGACGAGTGGCGGCGAAGTCATCATCCGTTTCTCAAACGTGGGTGATGGACTGGTGGTCAAAGGCGATGGACTTACCGGTTTCTCGATTGCCGGACCGGATGGTCAATTCGTCTGGGCGAATGCGGAGATCAAGGGCAACACTGTCGTTGTGTCACATCCGAACATCAAGAAGCCTGCGGGCGTTCGTTTTGGCTGGGCGGATTATCCGGTGGTGAACCTGTGGAACAAGAACGGCCTGCCCGCGCATCCGTTTCGAACCGATCGCTTTCCGTTGACTACCGAGCCGAAGAAACAACGACGATAGTTCCTTTCTCAACAGGACAGGCGACCTTGCCTTGGTGAGGTCGCCTGTTCTATTTGAAGAGAAGCGGAGCGAAACGCGCGAGATAATCCCGCCATATGGGCCAACTGTGGCCGCCATCGGTGAGATGAAACTGATGGGGAATCTTCGCCTTTTTCAGCATCGGAATGAGCTCCTTGTTCTCTTGGAGGAGAAAGTCTTTCTTGCCGATTGCGATCCAGAAAAGCCGCAGGTTCCGTCTCAGCCTGTCCGGATTCTTCAGCAGTTGAGCCGGGGCATCGTCTTTCGGAATGGCGGCACTGAAGGCACCGATGGATCCGAACGTGTCGGAATGGGTGAGGCCGATCGTGAGTGCATGCAGACCGCCCATTGAGAGGCCGGCAATCGCCCGCTGCTGCGCATCGATCTCGATCCGGTAGTTTTTCTCCAACATTGGCAAAACGACCTTCATCAGATCCAACCGCAGCTCTTCGGTGTTGTTGGTGGAGCGACCGTCGCCCCAGGAAGAGGGGATCGGATGGCCGTCCAACATGACCATGATCATCGGCTTGGCTTTGCCGGCGGCGATCAGGTTGTCGAGAATCAGGTTGGCTTTGCCGTAGGTGACCCAGGTGGCAAAACTGTCGCTGTGACCGTGTTGGAGAACGAGCAGGGGATACCGCTTGTTCTTGCTGCTTTCGTAACCCGGCGGTGTGTAGACTTGCAATTCGCGAGTCCGATCGATGGGCTCGGAGTGGTAGATGTGATAATGAACGGTTCCATGTGAAATCTGGGGATCAAAGTCGAAAGCGTTACGACCGGGCACGTGGAGAATGCTGGTCTTGGGCGCGCGCATCGGCTTGAGGAACCGATTGCCCGGGTCCAGTGTCTGGAATCCGTCCACCTGCAGGTTGTATCCGTAGATGCCCGGCTCAACGGGATCGACGGTAACGGACCAGATGCCGTTGGTCCCTTTCGTCAGCTCGGTCCGGCCTTTGCGGAACTCACCGCTCGCGGTGACCTTAGAAGCCCCCGGTGCCTTGATGCGGAAAGTGACCGAGTTGTCGTCGTGAATGATCGGCGACGGGACGGGTTTGTGTCGAGTCCGCTTCTTCTTGTCTGCGGCGGATGATGTCAACGCGGTCGCGGCTATCGCGAGCGCAAGCAATTGAGTGGTGAAATGTCGCATGGCTTTCAGCGAACGAATTCCGAGTGGTCGATCTCTTCTCCTTGCCAGACGGCTTTGCGGGTCTTGGGATCGTAGGTGAGAATGCGGGCGGCGCTGTTGGGGGCCGGTGGGACATCGATTTTGGGTATCCACTGGCGATGATCGTTCAGGATGGTAGTGTATTTTTTGTTGCCCGCCAGGTTGGTCCATTCGTTCGGATCCTTGATCATGTCGTAGAGTTCCTCGCTGCCATCGGCATAGCGGATGTAGCGCCAGTTTTCGCTGCGAATACCGTGATTGCCTTGGTTGTGGGTCGTGATCGCCGGGCGTTTTCGCGGAGCCTTGGCGTCCTTCAATTGAGGCAGGAGACTGATTCCTTCCAGACCATCCTTCTTGGACAGTCCGCAGAGCTCGATCAGGGTCGGGTAGATGTCGAGCAGTTCGGCGGGCTTGGTGCAATTGGCGTTCTTGGCCACGCCGGGACCGGCGAATATGAGCGGAACGCGGGTTCCGTCATCCCACAGAGTATTCTTGCCGGTGATTTCCTTTTCGCCGAGATGCCACCCGTGATCGGACCAGAGGACAATGATGGTATCGTTCTTCTTGCCAGAGCGTTCGAGCGCGTCCAAGACACGCCCAACCTGGCTGTCCACGAAACTGATGGTCGCGAGGTAGGAGCGGGCGATGTTGCGCCATTGGCGGGTCTCTTTCAGCCAGCTCAGGCGGACTTCCGGGAGATACCAGTGGATATACCAGGAGAAGAACGGAGTGTCGTCGCGATCGTTATGCAGGATCGGCGGCAGCACAGAATCGTCATCCGGATAGAGATCAAACCACTTCTGCGTTGCGTAGCAGGGAACGTGCGGGAGGAAGAATCCGCACGCGAGGAAGAACGGTTTGTCGTCGGGCATGCCCTCCAGCTTTTCGACCGCCCATGAGGCGACCTTCCAATCGCCTTTGTCCTCGTCCTTGTGCGGAAAAGTGCCCCAGTCGACCAGACGGTGGTTTCCAAATGGCGTGGTGACGAGCTTCTTTGGTGGGAACGGACGTCCGCTGGCACCGGGACCCCATTCATGAAATTCAGTCGCGCGATGTTCCTTTCCGCGCGGATAGCCGCCGTGCCAGATCTTGCCGGTGGAATAGGTTCGATAGCCGTTCTTCGCGAACCACTGGGGCAGGGACACCGCATCCTTGTATTTCTCCACGCTGCGGACGTAGGGAGCGAGCCCGTAGATGCCCGTGGTCGAGGGACGTTTGCTCAGCAACAGGCTGGTGCGCGAAGGATTGCACAGTGGAGATTGGCAGTGGGCGTTTTGAAAAGTGGTGCCTTCCTTGGCCAGTCGGGACATGTGTGGGGTATTGGCGAGGTGATGGCCGTTCTTGAGGGGCGAAACCCAGTCGTTGAGATCGTCGATGGCGATGAACAGGACATTGGGCTTCTTGTTCGCGCCAAGTGCGCAGGCGGAACACAGAACGGTGCACAGGAATAGGGCAAATGTTCTCATGGTTAAGGCGAAAGGTAGGGACGGAATCGGTGGCTTGCCAGCCGGAATCTGATTACAGAGAAGGTTCGGCTTTTTCGGTTGCCTTGCTTCAACCACAGTCGGATATTGGCTGCCTCATGCCGATCAAGGTCAAAGTCTGCGGCGTTACCAAGTTGGACAACGCGATGGAGTGCGTGGAGGCGGGAGTCGACGCGTTGGGACTGAACTTTTATGAGCCGAGCCCGCGCTTCTTGAGCATCGAAAAGGCTGCCGAAATCGCCGGCCATCTGCCGCCGTTCGTCGCCGGTGTAGGATTGTTTGTGGATGCGGATGAGGACACGGTTCGTGAGACGATTGAGAAAACCGGGATCAACACACTGCAGTTTCACGGCAATGAATCGCCTGAGTTCTGCAACAAGTTTGCCCCGATGAAGGTGATCAAGGCGTTTCGCATGCAGGGCTCGCAAACCTTGCAGGAACTCGCGAAGTACAATGTCGATGCTTTCTTGCTGGACAGCTACACACCGGAATCACCCGGCGGAACGGGCATGATCTTCAATTGGGAATTAGCGCGTGAAGCGAAGGATGAGGGCAAACCCATCATCTTGGCCGGCGGTCTGGATCCGGAGAACATTGCAGAAGCCATTCACGAGACCTGGCCGTATGCTGTAGATGTTGCCAGCGGTGTGGAGTCGGAAAAGGGTGTGAAGGACATCCGGCAAGTTCGGCGATTCATCGAGTCCGTGCGTCAGGTCGAGCACGAGATTCTCTAGGCGTGCATGCCGAGCAATTGAGCTGCGGATGACTTGATCGCTTCCACGAGTTCCTTGGGCTCAAGCGCCTTGGCCTGACCACCCCAGGTCATGATCCAGCGTTGGACCTCGTTGAGGCTGGAGAGTTTCAGCCGTAACTCGATTGCGCCGTCTTTCAGTTCTTTGGATTCTTGCGATGGGTGCCAGCGTTTCTCGCGGATATAATCTGCCACGCCGGCTTCGAATCGAATACGTACCTTGTATTCGCCTTTGCCGGAATGGACTCCGAAACTGTCGCGGAGTCTTTGTTCGACTGAGAACGACTTCGGAGCGGGGAATTTCTTCCCGGTCAGTTCAACGGATTGGATCCGAACGGGAACGAAGGTGCGAATGTCGTTCCGATCGTGATCGTAGGCAAAGAGGAACCACTCGGCATTGATGTTGGCCAGGTGGTAGGGATCTACAATGCGCTCCTCGGTTTTCCGCTTGCCCGGCTTGCGGTATTGCATTTGCAGCTGCCTGTGTTGCGCGGTGGCCTTGGCGAGGGTGTCAAAAATCTCAAGATTGATGATCGGTTCGGCTGTGGTGCGGAACGAAATGGTCTGTTCCCAATCGGAGAGATTCAGAGAAATTGTGTCGGGCAGCGAGGCTTCCATTTTGCGGAAGGCGCTCAGCAGAGGTTTCTCGAAATTGGTGCCGCGGTATTGCTCCATGGCCTTCTCGGCAATCAGCACAGCGACCAACTCGCCTTCGGTGATCTGCATCGTTGGAAAGGCCTGAACGTCTTCGTAGTAGTAATAACCGAACTTGGAACTGTCGTATTCGATGGGGAGCTCCATACGGTCGCGCATGAAATCGAAATCGCGATGAATCGTCTTGGTGCTGACCTCCATCTGCCTCGCGAGGAAACTTGCATTGGGATACTTTCCGGACTTGAGTTCCTGATGAATACGCAGCATTCGCTCGAGGGGCGGGCGGGAAAGCGGGATATTCGGTTGCTTGGCTTTCGGCATGACGAGGTGCCAAGTTAGTTAGCATGATTGGACATTTGCTGTCCAACGTCGCTGAACGCAACCTCAACGCTTGGGCGGCGGCGGGGAGGCCGTCTGTTGTGGCGCCGGCGAAGCGGGGCGGGGTAGTGGATCCGCAGCAGGAACAGCCGCGGCCGTTGCCACACCTGGTGGTTTGCCGAGCATGGTGATGTTGTCGCAACCGGGACAAATCACTTCCTCGCCTTGATAGGCGGCGTCGTATTCGATGTGTTGGCCACATCGTGTGCAGGCACATTTGGGCATTTGTATCGGGCAGTTTGTTTGAGCTGCGAGTGTCACAAGATACACCCCGATGGATGCGGGGGCAATCGGGGGCAGCTCAGGCAAAATCGGGATGGACGAGCACGACCTTGCCCATGTGTTTACCGCTTTCCGCCCGACGATGAGCTTCCCCGGCGTCATCGAAGGAATACTGACTGTCGATCAGTGGTCGCAGCTTGCCGGCATCGGCCAATGTCGCCGCTGTTGCGAGAATCTCGCCATGCCGTTCGCGGTCTTCTCCGGTGAGAAGTGGAAGCAGCATGAAAACGACATGCAGGTTCAGTGCCTTCAGATGCATCGAAGTGAGGTCGTGTTTCGCCATCGAGAGAATATTGATGACGCGCCCGTTGCGCCTGACGGCGTCGAAAGATTTCGTCAGGTTGTCACCGCCGATCGTATCGAAAACGATGTCAAAACCGTTGCCGTCGGTGATCCGTTTGACGTAGTCGGATACGTGTTCCTTGCGGTAGTTGATGATCTCAATTCCGCTGGAAATCAGCGACCGTACAGCGTCCGCCTTTGCTTCACTTGACACGGTGGTCGCGGTTCTTGCTCCCGCCGCAGCCGCGAGTTGTGCGGCGACGTGGCCGACCCCGCCGGCACCGGCGTGAATCAATGCCGAGTCTGAAGCCTGGATGTTCGCCCGGTCGTGAAGACCTTCCCAGGCGGTGATGGTGACGAGCGGCAACGCGGCTGCCTCCGAGAATGCGAGTTTCTTTGGTTTGTGTGCGAGCAGCCGGCAGTCGGCGCGCATGAAATCGGCAAGTGCGCCACCTGAATTCTTCAAGCCGCCCGCCATGCCGAAAACCTCGCCGCCCACGGCGAATTGCGACACGCCTTCGCCGATGGCTTCCACGGTACCGGCGACGTCACCGTGCAGAACGGCGGGCAGTTCGGGTGAGATGAGCGGCCGTTCGCCTCGGCGAATCTTGCAATCCACCGGGTTTACGCTGGATGCGGCGACGCGAACAAGAACTTCCCCGGGACCGGGTATTTGTTTGGTCACGTCACGCTTCCGAAAAAAATCCGGTTCGCCAAACTCGTCGATGGCCCAGGCGTTCATGCTGTCTTCTGTCGGCATGCGGACAGTATCTGTGAACGGTTGCGAAGTGGCAATTGCATGGCGAGTTGGTTGAATCGATCGTTGACATGCGAAATCAGTCTGAGTTCGAATTTCGGGGACGAGCATTGCGGCATGAAACTTAGGACCCAACTACTGGCGTTGATCTGCGGATTTTTCACCGTCCTCAGTCTGGTCGCCTTCGCGCTCAACGAGCACCTGATCGGCATGCGTGAATCGCGGGAGATGCTGATTCATCGACGGGCCAATGGGAGCCTTCTTGCTCGCACAGTTCAGGTCCATTTCAAGACTCAGGTACAGGAGTGGAAGAATGTTCTTTTGCGAGGGCAAGACCCCGCCGCTCTTGAGAAATACTTCACGCGTTTTGAAAGTCGGGAACGCGAGGTGGCCTTGTTCGCGGACGAATTGTTGAACCGGCTGGATGAAGATGCCAGCGCGCGGTCTCAGGTAAGTTCGTTTCTGGTGGCCCACAAACAGATGGGCAAGCAGTACCGCACAGCCTTGGAGTCTTTCAAGAACGCCAGGGCGGACGCGGTGCACGTGGCCGACGGAATGGTTGCTGGAATTGATCGGGAACCAGCACAGATGCTCAATCGGGCCTTGGCCCAGATTGAAGAAGAGGCCAATGCCGCATTGGCGGCGGTGGACGCAGACAACGAGTTTGGCACAGGCGCCTGGGTGATGGCCGCCACGGTCACGGTGCTGGTGACCTTGTTCTCGCTGCTTTACTTCATTCAACGCGTGATCACCAAGCCGACGGTGGATTGCATCGAGTTTGCCCGGAGTCTGACGCGGGAAGAATTTGATCGAGGGCTTCCCGGAGTCTTCCGTGGTGAATTGAAGATCTTGCGCGATTCGTTGATGAAGATGCGGGATGAGTTGAAGACGAGTCTGAGTCAACTTCGACGAACTAACAACGAGCTGACGTTGGCGCGCGATGAGGCGCTGGAGGCTGCCCGGATGAAGTCTGAATTTCTTGCCAACATGAGCCATGAAATCCGGACCCCGATGAATGGTGTGGTCGGCATGACCGAGTTACTGGCAGAGACCAAGCTGGATTCGGAACAGCACATGCTGATTGGCAGCGTGCGGAGTGCGGCGGATACCTTGCTGCATCTGATCAACGACATTCTGGATTTTTCGAAGGTCGAATCCGGAAAGCTTGAGCTGGAGCGAACGACATTTGACCTGTGTTCCACCGTTGAGGAAGCCTTGGATATCAATGCCGGCGCGGTGGCGGACAAGGGCTTAGAGTTGATCGTGGACATCGATGAAGACGTTCACAATTGGGTTCACGGGGATGCCGGGCGCATCAAGCAGGTCGTTTTGAACCTGATCAACAATGCTGTGAAATTCACCACGCACGGTGAAGTGTTGGTGGAAGTGAAGCAGGCGGCGGACGAACGCGCGCGCGTTCGAATTCGGGTGGAAGTTACGGATACCGGGATCGGGATATCTGAGTCGAAACAGGGGAAGATCTTTGAATCGTTCTCGCAGGCGGATTCCTCGACGACGCGGAAGTTTGGCGGAACGGGGCTTGGCCTGGCGATCTGCAAGGCCTTGGTTGAATTGATGGGCGGGCAGATCGGTGTGCGGTCCCGTGAAGGTGAGGGGAGCACGTTTTACTTTGAAATCCCGTTTCCCAAGGCGGAACCCCAGACGGATCCGAGCATGCTTCGTCATGAACAGTTGATTGATGAACGCGTTTTGATCGTGGATGACAACGCGACCAATCGCCGCGTCCTGTCCGGACACTTGGAGGGATGGCGCGCACATCCAGTGGAGGAATCGGGCGCGTCTGAGGCATTGGAAATTCTGCGGACAGGGCAGCATCACTTTGATCTGATTGTCTCCGATTTTCAGATGCCAGGCATGGACGGACTGGAATTCGCCCGGGCGCTTCGCGAGCTGGATGGCGAGTTGTCGGAGGTTCCGATCATTCTGCTGACGTCCGTTGGCGGCCTATCGATTCAAGATGCGCGGGACACCGGTATGTTCGCGGACGTGGCCCTCAAGCCGATCAAGAAGCGCCAATTGCTGCACGTGCTTTGCGGCGTGCTGGGCGGTGAATCCCTGGAAAAGCGCAAGGTCAAGGAACTTACAGTGGAAACAGTTGAGTGCACGGCGGGCTCTTCGCTCGAGGGGCGGCGCTTGCTCGTGGTGGAGGATAATCACAGCAACCAGAAACTGGCCTATCTCACGCTGAGCAAGACCGGATGTGATTTCGAAATGGTCGACAACGGAAAGGCCGCCATCGAGGCGGTGGCATCGACGGATTATGACGCCGTGTTGATGGATTGCCAAATGCCGGTCATGGATGGATTTGAGGCAACACGGCGTATTCGGGAAGAAGAGAAAGGTCGACGCAATTTCATTATCGCGCTCACGGCCAACGCGATTCGCGGCGACCGGGAGAAGTGTCTGGAAGCGGGAATGGATGACTATCTCTCGAAGCCTATCAAGCCGCGGGAACTGGTCGCGAAACTGGTCGCTCACTTTGAATCCGACTCAGATTCGAATACATCTTCGTGAGATCGGAACCGATGTTTTGACAATTTGTCGCGAAGCGCCATTTTCGGCCCGATGAATTCTTCTGAATCAGAAAAGCCAATAGGCATCCGTTGGTGGCCCGCGTTCTTCATCGTTGCGCTGATCTGGGTGCCGGCGTGGATTGGCTATCTTCACTTCGTCAGGCTGGAGGATCTGACATATCGGTTCTTTGTCATCAACGCGGCGAGCATACTGACGATCTTGTTGTTACTGCTGTGGTGGCTCCTGTTCAGCCGTGCTCGGTGGTGGGCGCGATTGCTGTTGCCTGTGGCCTTGGTGGGAGCGGCAGTCGGCACGTTGCAGTTTGATGGGTTCAGTGGAGAGATGATTCCCAAGTTCTCGTTCAAATGGGAACCTGCTCCAGGGACGCTTGCGGAGAGTCCACCTGCGTCTGCTCCGTTGACCAATGTACCGCCAGGGGGCCTTGATGATTACGTGGTGACCAATTCGGATTGGCCGGCCTACCGCGGAGCCAATCGGGACGGGATTGTGGAACTGCTGCGCTTCGATGAATCTTGGTTGAAGCCGAAAGAACTATGGCGCGTTTCAGTCGGGGAAGGTTGGTCTTCGTTCGCCTCCGTCGGCAATTATTCATGGACACAGGAACAGCATGGGGAAGAGGAGCGGGTTATCTGCCGAGATGTCGTTTCTGGTGCGATCGTCTGGTCGCATGCTGATGAGGCCCGCTTTTTTGAATTCATGGGTGGTGCCGGGCCTCGTGCAACGCCAACGTTTCATCAGGGAAAACTCTATGTCCTCGGTGCCACGGGATTGTTGAATTGTTTCAAAGCGGCAACTGGAGATGTGCTTTGGTCAAAGAACATCGTTGAGGAGACGGACGCGGCGAATATTCAGTGGGGTATGGCAGGGTCGCCGTTGATCTACCAGGATACCGTTATCGTGTCGCCGGGAGGAACAAATGGGCAGAGTGTTGTGGCCTACGATTTGGAGAAGGGAGACAAGAAGTGGAGTTCGGGCGACATGGTGGCGTCGTATTCGGCTCCGCAGCTGTTCACGATTGGGGATGTGGAGCAACTGCTTGTTCATCATGGTGATGGTGTGGCCGCTTACATGCCGGGCGAAGGAACACAGCTCTGGTCCTATGTCTGGAAATCGGCAAATCGTATCAATGTCGCCCAGCCGCTAGTCTACAAGGATTCCTCAGTGTTTCTTTCGGTCGGATATGGCAAGGGTTCCATCATGCTGGATGTCGCGAAGGAAGGGGATAGCTGGTCGGCCGAAGAGAATTGGCGAAGCATGCGCTTGAAGAGCAAGTTCAACCCGTTTGTGCTGGATGGGGATCATGTCTACGGGCTCGATGAGGCGTATCTGACCTGTCTCGACCTGGATACCGGTCTGCGCACGTGGAAGGGGGACAAGTATGGCTATGGCCAACTGTTGCGGATTGGCAAAGTGATCCTGATTCTGGCCGAATCAGGCGAGGTGGTTTTCGTTCATGCGGATCCCACGGAATTTCGGGAGATTGGTCGCTTTCAAGCCATTGAAGGCAAGACGTGGAATCATCCGATTGTTGTCAACGGTCGCCTGATTGTTCGGAACGGGAAACAGGCGGCGTGCTTTGAACTTACGGATTGGGCCAAGGGACCGGTCGCGCCGGTCAAAGC
>JAYPXF010000014.1:45041-46735 GCA_038154405.1 Verrucomicrobiales bacterium
GGTCAAAGCTGCGGCGATTGATCCGGTGTAACCCGATATCCGTGCTTCCTGAGGTGGGGGGAATGTTACAATCTTGGGCGGTGTCCAAACCCACGGAAAATGAAATGCGCGCGGCGGTGAAGACCGCCTTGGACGAGGATGTCGGTGCTGGAGACGCCACCAGTCAAGCGACCGTTCCAACGGATGTCATGGCGCGTGCGCGCATGAACACCCGCGAGAAACTGTCCGTCGCTGGTCTTGAATTGGCGGAGGTGGCGTTCAAGGAAGTGGATGCCGCTGTTGCCATCGAACGACTGGCTAACGATGGTGATCGGCTTGATCCGGAGAGCTGTATTCTGGTTTTGAACGGACCGGCACGGAGTCTTTTGACCGCCGAACGCGTGGCGCTGAACTTTGTGCAACGGCTCTCCGGTGTTGCCACTGCAACCTTTCACTACGTGGAGGCGGTAAAGGGAACGAAGGCGGTCATATTGGATACACGCAAAACGACTCCCGGTTGGCGACGTCTGGAGAAATACGCTGTTACCTGCGGTGGTGGAACCAATCACCGGATCGGTTTGTTCGATATGGTAATGATCAAGGACAACCATCTGGTTGCATTGCGCGAGGCCAAACCGAATGCGATTTCGGCGGCGGTTCAAAGATCCCGTGTGAAGTATCCGAGGCTGCGGGTGGAAGTGGAGGCTGATAATCTTGAGCAGGTTCAACAGGCGGTCGATGCCGGGGCAGATGTGATCCTGTTGGACAACATGTCTTGTGACGAACTGCGGTCGGCGGTCGGCATTGTTGACGGACGATGCAAGACCGAGGCGAGCGGGGGAGTAACCTTGGAAACGGTTCGAGCGATTGCGGAGACCGGTGTGGATTTTATTTCAGTGGGAGCGATTACCCATTCGGTGCGCTCCGTGGATATTGGATTGGACTTTGCGGATTGAATCTCGATACCAAAATTCTGAAGGCGCTGCGGGATGCGGACACGATGTCCGGAGCGGAACTGGCGGATGAAGCGGGTGTGAGTCGGGCAGCGATCTGGGCACGGATCGAGGAGTTGCGCGCGGCGGGGTACGAAATCGAGGCCAATCCGCATCAGGGTTATCGGCTGGTCAGTTCGCCCGACGCGTTGCACGCGGATGATCTGTTGGCGAGGCTTACAGATACCAAGGTCATTGGCCGGGACGTTAGAGTTTTCAGTGAAACCGGATCTACTAACGACATCATCGAGAAGCTCGCGAGAGACGGCGCGAAGGAAGGTGTTGTTGTCTTTGCGGAATCGCAGAGCCGAGGTCGGGGGCGGATGGGGCGCAAATGGGAGTCGCCGTCGGGCAAAGGGCTTTGGTTTTCGTTGTTGTTGCGACCGGAGATGCATCCGTTGGCCGCCACCCGTATCACTGTCGCTGCCGCGACGGCATTGAGTCGGTCCATCCGGCGGTTTTCAGGAGTGAAAGTGCAGATCAAGTGGCCGAACGACCTGCTGGTGGACGGTCGGAAACTGGTGGGGATTCTGACGGAGATGAGCGCGGAGCTGGATTGTGTCCGTTACGTCATTCTGGGCATAGGCGTCGATGTGAACATTGCGGAGGAAGAGTTGCCGGAGGAAAAGCGTGATATCGCCACCTCAGTGCGCATTGAGAGTGGCAATGACATTGACCGCACCGGTCTTGCCGCTGCCATCTTGCTCGAATTGGACGCGGAGA
>JAYPXF010000015.1:0-46669 GCA_038154405.1 Verrucomicrobiales bacterium
TATCGGCGTCGTGACAATCGTAGCAGTACGATTTGAAGAACGGTTCGACGCTCTTCGGCGTGGAGACACTTTTCGACGTGGGAACTCCGGAGTCAGACCCAGATTGCGAACAGCCGGCAAGCAAGCCGGTCAGGAGTCCGATGGAGAAGAGGATCTTGTTCATCTGTCAAAGGAGGGAACGATGGCATCCTGCAATAGGCGCAAGAGCGTTCTTTTGTCAGCTTTTTCGGCAGTAAATATCACTACCAATTCAAGTTCAGGTATCACGTAGATCATCTGGCCGCCGGCGCCGAACGCCGTCTTCACCTCACAGGGCTTCCCTTTGATCGTGATCCGGTTGACCCACCAGAAGTATCCGTATGACTCCACCTTGTTCACAGCCACGTGCGCGCGGGTCGCTTCCTCCACATAGGCCTCATTCAAGAGCCGCTTTCCGTTCCAGACTCCACCGTTCAATGTCAACAGCCCCAGCTTGAGCATATCGCGGGAGCGCAGCTCCAGATTGTCGATCGGATTGGTCAATCCGCAGGGGAGCGTTCGGAATTTATGCCTCTCAATCCCCATCGGTTTAAAGAAATGCTCAACGGCGATTTCCTCAATCGTTTTGCCGGTGGCATTGAACAGAACGTGGCTGATGATGATCGGGTCGGAATAGGAATACTTGAATTCGGATTCCTTCAGCTCGGTGGTCCATTCCTCGAGGATCCAGGGAACATGAGTCGCTTTCGAAAACCTCTTTCCCCTCAGCTTCTTCTGATCATAGCGAAGTCCGGAACTCATCGTCAGACAATCCTTGATGGTCAGCTTCTCGGCCCCGGGAAAGACCTTGGCTGCAGCCACCTCCGGGAGGTACTTAAGAATCGGGGCGTCAACACTCTTGATTTTACCCAGCTCAATCGCCTTCCCGACCGCATAGGCAGTGACACTCTTGGTGTGGGACCTCGTTGGATGCAGCTTATCGATAGCCGCATCGCCGAAATACTGTTCGAGGACCAACGCGCCTCCCTTGGCGATCAGGAGACTGTCGACCTTGCCAAACTCCCCATCCCTCAGTTCGACGACCAGCCGGCCCAGCGCTTCCGTGTCACCCTGCACCGAACTCAAATGCGCCACCTTCAGCCCGTCGTGACGTCGCTCCGGCGTCTTCAATTCCGCCGCATTGGCGGATTGGCCCGCTCCAGCAGCAGCGCCAGAAAGCGAGCCGGTCAGGAGCCCGATGGAGAGTAGGATTTTGATGCGGAGTCTATTCATGGGTCGTTTCGAGCCCAACGGGCTCCAGAAAATCGGATTTCTAAACAAGAGCAGGCAAAAGGTCTTTGGCATACGAGTGTTTCGATCGTTCTCATTAATCCTTCGCGGTTGGCCGTGTTTCAAAGCTTAACCGAAACCCGCCAGACGGATTCACTTGGAATGGAAAACGACCCCATCATCTTCGCCTCCATCTGCTTTCGCAGATTCTCCAATTCAGCGATCTCGTCCTTGGTTGGTGGTTCGGTCAGGAAGAGCGACCATCTCGGTTGTCCCCAGTAGCTTTCCTCATAGGCTTCCCCCTCCCGCTCAACCAGCAGCAGGCCGGAGGTGAGGTTGTTCATGATCTCACCGAACATGATGTCAAGGCGCGCGCCCTCGCTGCCCACCTCAAACCACGAACCGCACGCGAAGCCGGCCATCGCGTTCAAGCAGGGATACGATGGATGATCCGTGCGCGGGATCCCGAGTTCCTTGAAGGGCGAATCGCGGCGCGAACCTTCAAACACCGGTTTGCCGTCGATCGCAACGAGCAGGTGATTGTCCGCGTAGCCCCAAAAGCGATAACGCCCCGGCTTCGGTGGCGCGACCTGTCCCCGATACCAGGCCATCCAGCCAAACTCCCGCGAATACGGCGCGAGCCCCGCGCGATCCGGAAAGGTTTCGTAGCTCCCGGCAATCCCCGGGAACCGCAACTCCGTTCCGTGCTTCAACACGTCCAGGCATTGGAGATCCCCAAATCCGGATTCCACGAGCGGGAGAATCTGCCGAGCGATGACATCCTCTTTCTGCCGCATGCGTGGGATCGCGGGCGAACCTTGGAAGCCCAGAATCCTTCCACGCAATGAATCCAAACCCGGGTTCAGCATGGTCTGGGTACGTTCCGGAATGCCCGCGTGCCGCGCAGCGGCCAGGTGAATCTTTCCGTCCCGATCAAACTTGGCCAAGTCGCCCTTTTCCATCAGCTGCGCATCACCGTCGTCCTCTCCGTTGACCGCTATCTTTCCATCCAACACCAGCACCCGGGAACCGGCCTCGCTCGCCTTGACCACAAAACTCGTTCCCAGATCGGTGATCTTCCGCTCCGGCGTATCCACGACAAAGCCAACTCCCTGCGGCGGCACCATCAACTTCATCTCCCCCTCGTTCAAATGAACCCGCATCGTGCTTTCCAGTTTCGCGCTGAGTGGAGCCGTGGCTAGGACATGAACCCCGGACTCGCGGTAGGCCAGTTCAATCAGCCCCGCTTCCATCGTGAGTTCGTCACCCGCAAACAGCTCATCGCCAGTCGCCAGACCGCGTCGCTCACCGACGCCTGCCTCGCCTTCAATGTGAATGATGCGGGCAACGGCCGATTGGTCCGGCGTTCCCCCGCGCCACAAAAACACCCCGATCATCAACATCGCGGCAATCGCACTCCAGACCAGCCACGGCGCAGGCACGACCACACTTCGACGTTCAGGCTGAGGATCCGACTCACCGGGTTCGAACCCAAGTGACGCCTCGGCGAGATGGGAATCCATTCGCAGTGCCCGCAGGAATCGCCTCCGCTCGGCGACCGCCTCATCCGGAGTCAGCAACGCCGACAGTTCCTCCGCCTCCGAATCGGTCAGAGTATCGAGCAGGTACTTCTGGGTCAGTTCATCGAAACGGGAATCATTCATGTGAGCGCCTCCTTCTGCAATCGATCCTCAACACACTCCAACAGCTTCGCGCGCAGCCGCTGCAACACCTTGTAAAGACTCGCGGCCGACCTTTCCGAATCCTCCGCCGCCTTTCGAACCGCCCCCGCGCCACGATAGGGCGTGAGCACCAGCTCACGCCGCTCCGGCGGCAACTGTTCGAGGCAATGGACCAGCGCCCCGTACTCCACCGCCGTGCGATCACCGTGCTCCCGATCATGAGCCTCGTCTTCGTCCAACAAACGCTGCACCAACGCATCGTCGAACACATGCCGGTCCCGAACCGAACTCCGCCGATGACGAAAGCAGACATTGCGCACGATCACCTTGGCCCAAGGGAGAAACTCGTCCTCCCGTCGCAGCTGCCCATGCTTCTCCCAGATGATCAGGCTCGCCTCCTGCATCACATCATCCACGTCATCCAGCGACCGCACAATGATCCGCGCATACGCCCGCAACGCCCGGTCATGCTGCGCGACCAACTGCAGCAGACGCCCGGAAGACGGATCATCATTGGAATTCACGGATTCCATTCACCCCATATCGCCACAGTTCCAAGATTCTGACCGGAAAAATCGAAAAACTTTTTCAGTGAACTCGGGCAGCGGATTAAACCGCGGATTGCGCTGATGGCACGGATAAGAAAAACAGCCGAGCAATGCTCGGCCGTAGATCCGCGAAATCGTTGTCATCCGCGGTTCGCTCATTGAAGCCTACCGCAACAACTCTCCCCTGGAGCCCCGCGGGTATTCAGTTTGCCCCCTTCAATCGTGCCAGCGTTGCAACTCGACGATGTTCCCTTCGGGATCCTTGAGATAATCGAGCGTCAGGCGGCCGGCTCCGGGGATATCAATCGTTTGGATCCGGCCAAGAACACCGCCGCCATGGGCGAGCACCTCTTCGCGTTTCTTCTCCACATCATCGACCTGAAAAGCGATGTGGGAAAAACCGGGCAGGTTGGCGGCTCTGGCAGGGGGTGGGGCGTTCTCGGCATATTCGAACACTTCCAGAGTCGGACCGTGTTCGCCAAAGCCGGGCAGACGCAGATGTACGCCGACGGCCCGCGCGTTTTTGAGCCCGGTCAACGCTTCGACGTGAGGACCGTAATGATCGCGTTCAGCCCCAACCGCTTCGCAGTCGAACACCTCGCAATAGAAAGCGACCATCTTCTTCCAATCGTCAGCGACGAGATTCGTGTGCGCATAGCGGACACCGCTTTTTGAGGGAGCTTCAGACATGCGAATACCATTCCCCGTTCGGCGCTGGCTTTTCAATCAGCAAACTGGCGGTAACAGGCAGAGGAATTGACCACGGATTGTGCAGATGGCACGGATAAGCAAAACAGCCGAGCAATGCTCGGCTGAAGATCCGCGAAATCCGTACGATATCTCGTTTCGTGGTGTTTCCAGGCGTGCCGCCCAATTGTCAGGTAGCGGCCTATTCGTATTCCGGGATCTTCGCTCCTTTTTCGATCCGTTCGTTCTGCCAATAGACGAAACCGTCTTCCTTCAACTCGACCAATCTGGCGTTGCTTCCGGGTACGGGTTTGGCTGGTTTCTTGGGAAGGAAAGAGGCCAGTTCCTGTTTGAGCGATTTCGTTCCGGGTCGGGACGCGAGGTTCGTGAACTCTTCGGGATCCTTCTTCATGTCATAGAGTTCTTCGGAGCCGTCGGCGTAACGAATGTAGCGGTGGGTTTCAGTGCGGACGGTGTCGTTACCGGGACCATGAGAGGTAATGGCAGGTCGGGAGCGCGGGGATTTCGCGTTCTTCAGCAGCGGGACCAGGCTGAGTCCTTCGAGTTCGGCGGGGACGGATTGAAGTTGGCAGAGTTCGGCGAGGGTCGGGTAGATGTCCAGGAGCTCAGTGGGTCTTTCGCATCTGCCACCTTTGGCAATCCCCGGCCCGGCAAATATCAACGGGACGCGCGTGGAGGGATCCCAGAGGGTGTTCTTGCCGGTGATCTCTTTCTCGCCGAGGTGATAACCGTGGTCGGACCAGCACACGACGATGGTGTTGTCGGTCAGCCCGCCGGCATCCAAGGCGTCGAGAAGGCGTCCGATCTGGGCATCCATGAAACTGATGCAGGCAAGATAGGCGCGGACCTTGTTCTTCCATTCGCCGCCCGCCTCAACGGCCTTCAGTCTCGGCTCCGGCAGCTTCCAATGAATGTTCCAAGAAAACCGCGGCGTGTCGGCCCGATCATCCTTCCGGGTTGGAGGAAGGATGATCGATTCCACGGGATAGAGGTCGAACCACTTCTGGGAGGCATACAGGGGAACATGTGGTTTGGAAAACCCGACGGCCATGAAGAAGGGCTTCTCCCCGGACATGTTCTTGAGCTGGTCGACAGCCCATCCGGCATTCTGAAAATCCCGCTGGTCCGAATCTTTCGGCGGCCAAGGTCCCCAGTCGAGGCGGCTGACCTGGGGATCGACGAATCGTTTCTTCGGTCGACCCTTCGGACGCGCTTGGGGCCGGCCGACCGTTTCGAACTCATCCTTGCCCGCATCTTTGTGATACATTTTACCGCAGGTCGAGGTGGCATAGCCATTCGCGGCGAACGCCTTGGGCAGGGAGACGTAATCCTGGTATTTCGGAATCGTCCGGAAGGCCGGCTGCAGTGAGTAGACACCGGTGGTGGAAGGACGCAGTCCCAACATCACGGAGGTGCGGGACGGATTGCAGAGCGGCGATTGGCAATGCGCGTTGAGAAACAAAGTTCCGCGCTTGGCAAGCCGATCGAGGTTGGGGGTCTTCACCTGCGGGTGCCCGCCCATGCAGCCAATCCAGTCATTCAGATCATCGATGGAGATGAAGAGGACGTTTGGTCTTTCCGCGGCATTGGCGAAGGGCGCCGATAACAAGAGGGGTGCCAAGAAGAGGCTGAGGAAGCGATTTGGTTTTTTCATACTACTTCTCCCAATGGGGTTGAAAGTTTTCATGCGGGTTACTTTCTCTGGGGCCTTCTCTTTCTGGAGGTTCTCTGAACTTCCGGGATTTCCTTCATGACCGGGCCGACCTCGGCGATCAACTCATCGCAGCGCGCGCGCATCTTCTTCAGCGCCGGGGTGTTCTTGTTGCTCGACGCAAGGTTGGTCAATTGATCGGGATCGTTCTTCAGGTCGTGGAGAAACTCGAAGGGCGGCTTGTCGGCGCCGTCCACAAAGTAGCGGGTATAGACCCAACGGGTGTCGCGCACGCCTTCCCAGCGGGGAATGCTCCGAGGCACGGCGAGGAACTCGCAAAGAAAATCCGTGCGCCAATCGGCGACCTTCCGACCCTGGACCAGGGGCGCAAGACTGCGGCCGGTGTGCGCATTCGGGACGGGGAGGCCCGCGAAGTCGATCATGGTGGAAGCGAGATCGCTGTTCAGCGCCAATTCCGAATGAACCCGGCCGCGTTTGGCTTTCGGCAGTCGCGGGTCGTGAACGATCAGGGGCACGCGCAGGGACTGTTCGTAATGGGTCCACTTGCCGGCGAAACCGCGATCGCCGAGATAGTAGCCATTGTCGGCGGTGTAGATGATGATGGTATTTTCGGCGAGCCCCTGTTCCTCCAGCTGTTCCACCAGGCGTCCGACGACGTGGTCGATTCCGCTGAGCATGCGGAAGTAGGCGCGCATGTTGATCTGATATTTTTCAGGGGTGTCCCACCGCCAAAAGAAGCGTTGGCGGTTGATCGATTGCTTCAGAAATTCCGGCTGAGCCTCGTAGATGGCGGGATCATTCAGCGGAGGCAGCGGCATCTCCTGATGCTCGTACATCCCGTCGGTCACCTTGGGCCAGGGGTAATGACCGATGCCGGGCCGCTTGTCTTTGTCCTCGGCGTGCGTGGCGTTGAAGCTGAGTTGCAGGCAAAAGGGCTGATCCTTCGGCTGCTCTTTCAAGAACTCGATGCCCCAGTCGCCGAGGATCTGCGTTTCGTGCCGCTCGCTGCCGTCCGGTTGTTTCTTGAAATAGGGATTGCGACCGATCCTCCGGCGCACATCAAACATGGCGGTCGCAGACTGCTGCGAGATGTTGACGTGTTCCTTGCCGAGGTGCCCGGTTCGGTAGCCCGCCTTTTTGAGCACGGCGAAGTAGGACGATTCGCACAGCTCCGGATTGAGCGGGCCGGGCGCGGCGCGGTAGAGATGCCTGCGTTCATAGGTCCCGGTGAACAGGCAGGCCCGTCCCACCCAGCAGGTCGAGGTGGAAACGAAGGCGTTCTCAAAGCGCACGCCCTGATTGGCGAGTCGGTCGATGTTCGGGGTCTTCACAATCGGATGCCCGGCGACGCCGAGGGTGTGATTGCGCTGATCGTCGGCGTAAAGGAGAAGAATATTGGGCCGGGAAGTCCGAGCCGGACTGGCATTTGACGTTCCATCCAGACCCGGCTGCGCCGCAGCTCTTTTCCTCTTTCGCGGTTTGCGTTCCGGCTTGGGTGCCGCCGGCGCGACCTTGCCGGCCTGACGTTCATTGGGCACGTACCACTCATCCAACAGCGCACTGAGTTTCTTCACCCGATCCAGGTTTTCGGGGGCGAGGTTCACCTTCTCACTGGGATCTTTCTTCAGGTCGAACAACTGGGGGGCGCCGTCCTGCGGGGGATACTTCATCCTTCCCGGGGCTCCGTCGTAGGTGAGAAGGAGTTTGTCGTGACCGTGGATGACCCAGCGGTAGAGCAGCGAGGCTTGTGGGTTTTCGATGTCGGCGATGTCGTGCGCGAAGGACTCACCGAACAAGGTGTTTCTTCCGATGGGCTTTTCGCTCTTCAGATTCGGCAGCAGATTGAGGCCGGGAAAGTCGTGCGGCGCTTCGGCGTTGGCGGCGGCGAGGATCGTGGGAACGATATCAAGGGACGAACAAAGCTCGGGCCGGTCGCCCGCCGGAATCGTCCCCGGCCAGCGGAACATGATCGGCGTGCGGGTTCCGCCTTCGTAGGGGCTGCGCTTGGAGCGCTCCGCGTAGGAACCGCCTTCGGTCTGGATCCAGCCATTGTCGGTGACGTAGATGACGAGCGTGTTGTCCGCAATGCCGGAGTCGTCGAGATGCTTCATCAACGCGCCGCAGGTTTCGTCGAACCATTCGCACATTGCGTAGTACTGGGCGACGCGTTTGTGGACGCCCTTGGCCAGGTATTTGTCATGCAGCCGTTTGGGCGGATTGTGCGGCGTGTGGGGCAGGAACGGCGCGTACCAGACGAAGAACGGTTTCTTCCCGGCCACGGAGCGATCAATGAACTCAAAGACCGGCTCCATGCCTTTACGGCCAATCTTGAGTCCGTCGTCTCCATGTCTTCCACCTTGGTTGGGAAAGCCCCGGGTCATTCCCTCGGTGAAGCCGCCGCGTTGATAGGAGCCTTCCCACCACTTGCCGCTTTGGTGACTGACGTAGCCTTTCCCAGCCAGCCATTGGGGGAGCGCGCCGGTCTTGTCGATGTGTGAGATGAGGACTTCGCGGATGTTCTTGCCGGCCTTTTCGGCATGGGCTTTGTTGGCGGGCGTAATGGCCGGGTCGTTTCCGGTGGTTTTGTTCTGGTGCGAGTAGAGCCCCGTCGCGAGCGACATCAGCGCCGGGCGGCACAAGGCAGTCGGCACATAGCCGCGTCGGAACAGCGCGCTTTGCGAAGCCAACTTGTCCAGGTGCGGCGTCTCAATATGAGGATGCCCCATGAAGCCGTAGTCGGTGTAACTCTGGTCATCCGACAGTATCAAAACCACATTCGGGGAACGTGCCGTTCCATCGCTATGCGGCTTGCCCTGAGCCTGTCGAACGGGCTTCGCCGCGGAGGTCGCGATTGGTGTCAGGGCGAGGGTTAGCAGGAATGCTACGGTATTCTTGATCTTCATGTTTCTCTGTCAGTCAGTACTGATGTCGGTATTTTCCCGTGCGTTCCTGGGTCTTCGGAAGTTCGGCTGTCCACGCACGAATCTCTCTGCTGAGTCGGTCGGCGACCGCTGGATACTTTTTGGCAAGGTTCTTCGTTTCAGCGGGATCGTTAAGGATGTCGTACAGCTCCAGCTTTCCGGTTTCCTTGCCCCGCTTCAAGACCACGTAACATTTCCATTTCCCATCGCGAATCGTCATCCCGGGGTTGTCGCCGCCCTTCCACAGCATTGGCTTGGTACGGCCGCGCGCAGCTCCCAGCCATATGTCGGACACATCTTCGCCATCGAGGTCTTTGGGGATGTCGGATACGCCCGCCAACTTGCAGATACTGGGCAGCCAGTCGATTCCGCCGATTACATTCTCGGTATCGACCGCTCCGGCCTTCACTCGGCCCGGCCAGCGGATGATGAAAGGCACGCGCAAGCCGCCATCGTAGACCGTTCCCTTGTTGCCACGGAATACGCCGGTATCGCCCAACATATTCTGCGCATGGGGGTCCCGCTTTTTGGGAGTCCCATCCCGGGTTGTGCCAGGCTTCTTCTTCACATTCGGACCCGTTGCACGAAGGCCGATTCCGTAGGGACGCTGCGGCCCCTGATCGCTCGAAAAGACCACCACGGTGTTTTCCGCCAGACCGAGTTCATCGAGCACATCCAGCACGCTCTTCACGTTCCGGTCCAGGGCATGGACGTTGCCGAGATAGTGACGCATCGACCGGTTCAGATTGCCGCCCAGCTCAAAGCTGTCGTCGAAAACTGACTGCATATATGGCGAAAAGTCTTCCCGGTTCAGCTTCACCTCACTGAACTCCGCCAGGAAGTTCGGGGCGGATGCCACCGGGGCGTGCGTGGTAAATCCCCAGATGTTCACATAGAAGGGCTCGTCTTTGTGCCGGCGGATAAAATCGATCGCCTTTTCATAGATCGGCGTATCGCGGCCTTTCGGAGAAAAGCGGTCCGGCCGGCCGCCGGAATGATTCTCAACAATCCCATAAACCCCGTTGCTTCGATCCATGCCGATATGCCACTTGCCGAAGTGCCCGGTGACATAGCCGCTCTTCTTCAGCAGTTCCGTGACGGTCACGCGATCACCGAAATCAAAATCATCCGTCCGCTTGGGAAAGCGTGAGGGACTCCAGCCCGTCATCAAACCCGTGCGGCTCGGGTTACAGGTGGGCCCGGCCGCATAGAATTGTTCATAGCGCGTTCCTTCGGCAGCCAGTTGGTCAAGATGCGGGGTTTTCGCATACGGATGGCCATAGCACCCCAGATCGCGATAACCGAGATCGTCCGCAAACATGAACACAAAGTTGGGCAAACGTTCCGTTTGATCGCTTCGCGGCTTCGCCGCAGACGTTGCGATTGGGGCGAGCGCGAGGGTTAGCAAGATCGTCCCGATGAAGGATCGTATGGGGCGGTTCATTTCGTTTGCTTTTTCAATTCTTCGAGCAGCAGTTTGCCGTCGCTGTTGGCGTCGAGCTGCTTGAACCGCCGGGTGAGGGCGGGAACGTTGCGGCCTTTCGGATTGCCGATGTATTCCTCCAGGGTGACCACTCCGTCCTGGTTGCGGTCACGGGTCTTGAAGAACTGGTCCTGTGACCGTTGCGGTCGGCGTTTCGGCGACGGAGTGGAACGCGCTTTTGCGGGTTGCGGTTTTGCTGTCTGCCAAGTCTCGGGCTTCGGCGCGCCGGGAGACGCGACGGTGGCTGGGTAAGGGGTGGCGACCGGTTTGTCGTAGGGAATCAGGTAGCGGGGGTCGGGCTTGGCGCCGGCTGGCGCTCCGGCAAATGCGGGGGACATGGTCTTGCCGCGTCCCTCTGGATCGTAGCGGGCACTCGGCAACAAAGAGGCCGACCAGTCATCGAGTTGCTTCGTCAGCTGCTTCGTTCGTTCCGGCTGTCGCCAGGCAAGATTGACCAGTTCGGCGGGGTCCTCGGCGATGTTGAAGAGCACGGTGGTCTTGGCATCGCGCCACAGTTTCCAGCCGCCCATCCGAATCGCCTGTCCGCTGTAGAAATCCCAATACATCGGCTGCGTTCGTTTGATGGCCGAGACTTTGCCGGTCAGGCGTGGCAGGAGGTTTGCGCCATCGAATTCCGCCGGAATCTTTCCACCGGCGGCCGCCAGAGTGGTGGCGGTGAAGTCGAGCGTGGTCACCATCTCCTGGATGACCTGGCCGGGCAGAATTCGGCCCTTCCAGTAGGCGAACATAGGAACGCGAATCCCGCCCTCGTGCAGCGTTCCTTTCGGGCCGCGCATCGGCACGTTGTTGGAGCCGTTCCAGCTTCCGATCGCGCCCGTGTCAAACTTACCGGGAGCGCCGTTGTCACCGGCAAACAGGATGAGCGTGTTTTCCTCCAGACCGTGCCTGCGCAACGTTGCCATCAGCCCTCCGACCGCATCATCCATCGCCTTGATCAGCGCGAGGCCTCGACGACGATGCTCATCCTGCGCGTCAGTGTAGTGAGGGTAATCCTGTTTGGGGAAATCCCGGTAATAGGGATCGCTTTTCTTGATCATCGGGACATGCGGACCATAGATCGGGAAGTAGAGGAAGAAGGGTCGGTCCTTGTTCTTCCGGACGAAGGATTCGGCGTATTTGCCCTGGAGGATTACGCGGTTCTGATCGGTGTATGACTTCTTCTGATGGGGAACGCTTTTCCCTTCCAGATCGATGTTCGCGTAGCCGGCAGTCATCGGCGCGACCCAATAGTCATCAAAGCCGCGACTCCGCGGATCATACTGCTTGTTCCGATCCTCATTGGGACCGCAATGCCACTTGCCAGAAAAGCCGGTCACGTAACCCATTTTCTTCAGCCGCTCGGCGATGGTTAGCAGCGGTTTACCCGCCATGTCTGTTCCCGGCGGGTAAACGCGCGGCAAGGTCCCTTCACCAGCGCCGGCGTCACATTTGTTGTCCGAGAAACCAAACTCATTCTGGATCCGCCCAGCCAGCAATCCACAACGTGACGGGCGACACTGCGGAGCCGTGGCGTATCCGGCCTTCATCAAGGCACCGCGCCTCGCGAGCGCATCCATGTGCGGCGTCACCACGTTGGCATCGATTCCATGTATCCCCAGATCCGTGTACCCGTGGTCGTCAGAAAAGATGATGATCACATTCGGGGAACGTGACGCTCCACCCAGTTGCGGCTTGTCCTGAGCCGGTCGAAGGGACTTCGCCTGCCCTGAGCTTGCCGAATGGGCCGCTGAGACCGTGATTGGCGCAAGGGCGAGAGTCAACAGGAGCAAAATAGACGCAAGGTGATTCATGTGATTGCCAAATCGCTGCCGCATTAACCGCGATTTGACGAACATTTCGAATGTTTTCTCGGGTCGAAACAGTGGATTGCACGAACCTTCTCCTCAGGGCTTCTCCACGTTGACATGACACGGATGGACAATCAGTTGAGCGAAGCTCGGCAGTTGATCCCGACTGTATGCGCTCGATAGAACGCTTTTCGCTTGGGTGCTGTTGGTTCATGACAGTTTTGTAATGAAGTCGTGCGTGACGGTGTCACATGGATCTGGTTGATTGAGACAGATTCAAACCCGGACTCGTTTTCATCCGGATTGACATATCATGAAGAAATTCATCATCACTCTACTGATCACGGGACTACCCGTGCTCATGGTTCCCACGTCGTTGGCCCAGTCGGATGAAAAGGATCCGGAGCGCAAGGCGAAGCGCGAGAAGCAAAACAAGGGCGGAAAGGGTGGCGGACGCGATGCGCTCTTTGCGGTGTTGGACACCGATGGTGACGGGTCGTTGTCGGTGAAGGAACTGAACAACGCATTGGCCGTCCTCCAGAAGCTCGATCGCAATGGTGACGGCAATCTCACGCCGGAGGAGATCACGCCGTCGCGGAGCGGAAAGGGTGGACGAGGCGGCAAGGGACGCAACAAGCCAGACAAAGGAAAACGGCAGCAATGAGCTTGCGTTTGCTCACCTTGTTGTTGGCGCTGGTCGGTGTGTCCGTTTCAGAGGCGGTAAAGCCGCACAACGGTCAAGCGGAACGCTTGCCCAACTTCGTTTTCATTCTCGGAGAAGCGCAAGGCTGGGCCGCCCTGTCGACCCAGATGGATCGGCACAACCCGCGTTCCAAGAGCGAATTCTTTTACACTCCGAACCTGGCCAAGGTGGCGGAGCAAGGCATGCGCTTCTCGCAATTCTATGCGCCGTCGCCGCGCTGCACGCCTTCGCGCGTCACTTATCTCACGGGCATCAGTCCGGCCGCTTTGCGCATGACCTTTGTCAGCACAGCGGATAGCGGCGGGCGCGTCATCATGTCAGACAGCGGCACCGAGATGCCCGAATCGGTCACAACGATCGCCGAACGATTGAAGGCCGTGGGCTACAGCACCGCCCACTTCGGCAAGTGGCACGTCGGCAAGTCGAGCCCCGCGCGTCACGGCTTTGACGAACATGACGGGGCCAATTCCAATTCCGGGCCCGAGAACAGCAAGCATCCGAATCCCAAGCAGTTTTACGGCACCGTTACCAAAGGCATCGACTTCATGACCCGCAGCGTGCAGACCGGCAGACCCTTCTACCTGCAAATCTCCCACTACGGCGGCAAGAGCGCCCTCGACTGCAAACCTGAAACGATGGCCCTGCTCAAGCAACGCGTCGGCAACCGCAATCTCGCCCAGCTCGGCGCGGCTGCTGTCGCCCTCGACGCCGATCTTTCCACCGGCCAGTTGCTCGACGCCATGGACAAACTCGGCATCACCGACAACACCTATTTCTTCTACACCACCGATCACGGCACGGCCGGTCGCAACGGTCCGCTGGCCAACGGAAAGGGCTCCGTGAGCGAAGGCGGCATTCGCGTCCCGCTTATCTTTCGTGGCCCCGGCATCAAACCCGGTTCGTATGCCGACATGCTCACCTCCGGCGCGGATCTCTTTCCCACGATCGCTGATCTTGCCGGAGTAACCGCACCCCATCCACAGGCATTGGAAGGCGGCAGTCTTAAAAACGTCCTCCTCAACGCCGGACGCGGAACAGTTCGTCGCTCCCGTGAAGAATTCGTCGTCCACTTTCCCCACTACGACAAGGACCCACTCGGTCCGGCCACTTCCATCCATCTCGGCGACCACAAGTTGATCCATTACTACGAGACCGGAGACCGCCACCTCTACAATCTCAAGACCGATCTCGGCGAACGTCGCAACCTTGCTGCCGAGATGCCCGCGAAGACCACCGAACTCAGCCGACGCCTGAGCGCGTACCTGCAGGAAGTCAAAGCCGAATTGCCTCGCATCGACAAGACCCGACCCGTCGGAGCGGGACAAGCCCCGCGCGGTGGAGGCGGCAAACCCAGTGGCATACTCACCGCACTGGACACCGATCAGGATGGCAAGGTCACCCCCGCCGAAATGCAGAACGCCGCCAAGGTCCTCATGAAATTCGACCGCAACGGCGACGGCCAATTGACCGAGGACGAAATCCGTCGAGGCACCCGCGGAGGCGGTGGACAGAATCGCAATCGTGACAATCGCCCCCAGTCATCGAGTCAAAGCCGAAGCCCGAGTGGCGGCAACAAACCCGGCTACCGCATGCCCACATTGGCCTTTCGCACCGATGTCCCCGCGCACGACTATAACGTCATCATCGGACGCCCCACCGACACCGAAGTCACCCTCAGTCTGCTCACCCACAAGTATCTGGATATCGAGATCTGGTATGGACCCGGGTCGAACCACATGTCTCAGATGAAACGAAGCAGCAACCTGAAGGCCGGCCAACCTCACGACATTGTCGTCGGCGAGCTGAAGCCCAACACCCGCTACCACTACCAGATCAACACTCGTGAAGGTGGCGCGAGCAGCTTCTCGGCCGGGAAAATCAAATCCTTTCAAACCGCCCGACCACCCGGCAGCACCTTCGTCTTCACCGTCCAGGCTGACTCTCATCTCGACTACGGCATCGTCCCCGAACTCTACGCCAACACCCTCCGCAACGTCGTCGCCGATCAAAGCGACTTCCACCTCGCCCTCGGCGACACCTTCATGGTCGACAAACGCAACACCTACCAGGAAGCCGCCCTGCAATACCTTGCCCAACGTTACTACTTCGGCCTCCTCAGCGACACCACCGCCCTCTACTTCGTCCTCGGCAATCACGATGGCGAATTCGGCTATCGCCCCGACATGGCCGCCTGGTCCGCCGACCAACGACTTCGCCACATCCCAAATCCCTCACCCAACAACTTCTACACCGGCAACCCCGAACCCTTCGAAGACTATTACGCCTGGCAATGGGGCGACGCCCACTTCATCTGCCTCGACCCCTTCCGCTACACCACCATCCGCAAGGGAGGCCAATGGAACAAGACCCTCGGCGAACGCCAATATCGCTGGCTCCAGCACACCCTCGAAACCAGTTCCGCCAAATACAAATTTATCTTCCTCCACTACCTCATCGGCGGCCTCAACAACGAAACCCGCGGCGCAAAGAACATCGCCCACCTCTACGAATGGGGCGGCCACAACACCGACGGCATCGACGAATGGACTCGCCAACGCCCCGGTTGGGAAATGCCCATCCACGACCTCTGCGTGAAGCACGGCGTCAACATCGTCTACCACGGCCACGACCACCTTTACGTGAAGGAAGAACTCGACGGCGTCATCTACCAGGAAGTCCCGCAACCCGGCCACCAACGCTTCAACAACACCCGCACCGCCACTGAATACGGCTACGATGGCGTCACCTTCGGCTCCAGCGGCCACATCCGCGTCACCGTCAGTCCCGACGAAGTGCGGTCCGAATACATCTGGTCCCTCCTCCCCGCCAACGAATCGAACCAATACCGCAACGGCCAGGTTGCCCACAGCTACCGTGTCATTACCCCAGGTAAACGATAAGCGACCGGGAGCTCCTCAGTACCGATCGGATAAACCACGGATCACACGGATTTCGAAGATCTTTAGCAAACAACACCATCGAGAACACTGCGGCGCTTGGCGAGTCGGAATGGCGGTCTCGGAAAGGTGCTCAGCTCCCCTATCGCGATCTTTCCTTATTGATGAGTCGCTGATCCGTTAGCCAACGGGCAGCCTGCTCCAACCAGTCGTAGTCTTTTATTCCGTGCCCTCCGGTTTCGTAGACTTTGAAGTGGATGGGATAGCCCGCCTCTTCCGTATTTCTGGGACGATGCACTAGTTTCCATATTCAATCAGCAGGCGTTTCAACGCCTTAGCCCAGGCATCGTAACCTTTCGAACTCAGGTGAAGTTGATCTCGTTTGTATAGTTCCCTTTTCAGATCACCGTTGTCATTTAGGAAAACCTCATTGATGTCGCGGTGCATAATATATTTGTCGTCAGCGATCCGCGGTAGAATTGCATTCAGCGCATCAACCCGTTCTTGTTCAGGTGGTTTGCGAGGAAATACACTAAGCACGATGATCTTTGATTCGGGCAATCGGCTGCGGATTTCTTCAACGATCTTTTGAATTCCTTTAAACACATCGGCCGCGGAGTCGGGTGTGTAACCCGATCTGGATTTGGCGTTGTGAAAATGATTGGCTCCAATCAGTAGTGTCACCAATTCTGGTGAAATAGCGTCCAACGCTCCATTCTGGATACGCCAAAGAACATTCTGAGTACGATCTCCAGCGAAACCAAGATTGAGCAGGTTCTCGCCTGCGAACGTTTGCTCGTAGTTCCTTTCTGACTCCCAGTTGTGAGTGATCGAGTCGCCAATCATGACCAGGTCAATCGGTCTGCTCTTTGCCTCCTGTAAATTTGCCTCGTGCCGACTCGGCATGAATTTCCTTAGTTTGGAAGGCTCAGGGATGATTGTGGCAGGGTTGTTCGATGCGCCTGTGGTGGCGTTCTGACATATAAAGCCAGCGACCCGGCCTGGATCGGGATGGTCAAAATGATGGCCATTGACTCGCGGCGCTTCTTTGACTTCGATGATCTCAATCTGCCCACCAAGCTTTCGATAACGCTCGGCCAAGACGAAAGTATTTTCGTCGGCGGGAACCACCTTATCATTGAGACTGACCAAATGTAACAAGGGGATGTTTTTCTCTGCAATCGGGCCCAGAACATCGATCGGGTTTTGCTGGTATTCCAGGGCCTCGGCCTCAGATAGCTGATATTGCTGCAGCAGGGCGTTCCAGGTCTTGGGATGCCCAAGACCCTGCTCTTTACCTAGTGGCCAACTCTTGAAATCACAGACCGGAACCTCGGCATAAATGCATGCCACCAATTGCGGACGCCGAGCCGCCCACCGATAGGCAAACAACCCACCCCGACTGACGGCTTCCAATGCGACCTGTTTGGCGAGGCCGTGCTGGGTCGTCATGCGTTGGTAAAAGGCATCCCAATGCTTAAGCGCCTGAGGGCTACCCAGCATACCGTCCGTATTGATATAGGCGACATGGAATCCCTTTTTCAGCAGCAGGAGGTCCACTTCGGTATGGTATCTGGGGAACCGAGCACGCCAAACCCACGGGTTACCGGCCGCCGGCACTTTCGGTTTCACCAACCAGGCAGGTCGCCCATCGGCTTCCAGGTTGATTCGTTGATAGCCTTGCCAATTCGAAGTCTTGGCCGGTTTTTTTTCCCTTTTTTCCTGATCTACAATAGCCGCAGGTTGCCAATCGGAGATACCTTTTTCCTTGAGCTGCTGATCATACAGAAGCTGCAAATGATGTTTGCCTGCCGCGATTCGAGGAAGCCCTTTGTTCACCAGGTACGGTTCTGTTGCATCCCACCAGGTATCAAATTGCTGCTTCATTTCCTCCGCGATCCCGGGGTGGGTATCGATCAAATTGGTGGATTCACCGGGATCCCTTGAGATATCACTTAGCCAGGGGCCTTCACTATCCATTTCAAAGACCAGCCGCCAGCGATCGTTGCGAACCGATGCACCGTAATACTTTGCCTCGGCCCTGGTCGGCTTGCCTCTGCCTCCGCCGCCCCAACGACCTCGATGAGAGAAAATGGTTCGCTCCGGCCATTCTGCCTTGGGGTTCTCCAACAGCGGCAACAAAGACCTCCCCTTCGGAGTGAGTGGACTTTGCGGTATTGGTGCGCCCGCGAGCCCACAAAAGGTTCGGTACAAATCGAGATGGGCGGTCAGCACGGGAACATCAACTCCCTGGCCCAGAACTCCTCGCCAGTACCAAAAAGCCGGGACACGGGTTCCGCCTTGCCAGTTGGTGTCCTTGGTGCCTTTCATTCCCGCATTCCAGGCGACGAGGCGACCTTTGGTTTTGTGACCAATCCCCTTCATCGCCATCCCGTTATCCGTCATGAAGACCACCAGGGTGTTCTCCAGGGCATCCCAGTCCTTGAGTTTCTGCATCAGCATACCCACATTATCGTCGATATTCTCTATCATTCCGTAGCGGGCCGCTGTGGATTTGTCATACCCGGCATCAAGGAATCGTTTCTTATACTTCTCGGGCGCAATCAACGGACCATGTGGCGCATTAAGTGACAAGTAGGTGAAGAACGGCCGCTCACGGTTTAATTGGGTTTTCATCCAACTCAATGCTGCCTGGAAGAACAGATCCGTGCAGAAACCCTCGGTTTTGACGATGGTATCATTATGCAGCAGGACGTTGTCGAAATACTTGTTGTTTGAATTCTCCTTAAAGTCACCAAATCCATACTGACCAATTCCTCCGGCACCATGCATCAGCACTTCATGAAAACCGCGTTTACCGGGCAAATATTTCTCTCCATCACCCAAGTGCCACTTGCCAAACAAACCGGTCTGATATCCCGCCTTTTGCAAGGCTTGAGGAAAGGTCACTACCGCTGGTGCCAGGCGATCGCGTTGCATGATGGTATGGCTGACACCGACCTCAAAGGGATACCGACCACTCATCATTGCCGCCCGCGTGGGTGAACAGGTAGGGCTGACCTGGAAATCGGTGAAACGAGTCGCTTGTTCGTAGAGCCGATCGATATGCGGAGTCCGCAGAATCTTGTTTCCCATGCAAGACAGATCGCCCATTCCCTGGTCATCGGTCAGGATTAAAACGATATTGGGTCGGCTGCCTTTGAGCGGTTTCGCAGTGTTTCCTTCTGCGAAACAGCAGGCCACAAAGGAAAAAGTCAAAATCAGCAGTCTAGTATTCATATATCCTTATTGATGAGTCGCTGATCCTTCAGCCACCGGGCAGCCTGCTCGAACCAGTTGCAGTCTTTCATTCCGTGCCCTCCGGTTTCGTAGACTTTGAAGTGGATGGAATAGCCTGCCGCATTCATGGCTGCCACATATTTCATGCCGCCCGGGTAGTGCTTATCATCCTTTGCGTAGGTGAGAAGGGTAGACGCGACCTTGTCTCTCAGATGAAACAGAACATCATCAAAGGGACCGTCTGGTTGGGTGAGATTGAAATACGCCGAGCATTGAAGGATCCCGAAATTGGGTTCACAGCTCTCGTTGTCAATCTCATCAACAGCTTTATAGGCCGGCTTCTCGTAATTGTTCATCAACCGGGCGGAAAGGTGTCCTCCAGCGGAGTTTCCGAAGAGCCCGATACGATCGGGAGCAATGTTCCACTTGTCTGCGTGGTGCCTCACGGTGCGGACGGCACGTTGGATGTCCTCGAACGCTTTGTCGCGCTGCTTGGGAACGGTGTATTTGAGAACGATCAGGGTGATCCCGAGATCATTCCATTCCTGGATATGTTCTTGGGAAGGTACGCCCAGAATCCCGTATCCTCCGCCCGGTGAATAGAGGACGGCAGGCGTGGGTTTATCACTCTTGGCGCGATAAATCGTGAGGTTGGGATCTTTGACAACACGAAGCTGCTTCCGTTGACCTCGCTGACGGTATTCTTCCTTCAAACGGTTCGCTTCTCCCCCAATTCTTTCAATGGGCCAAAGACGGACTACTTCGTCGTTTGATTCGGCGGCGTCCGGCGATTGAGAGAACCCCGGGACCACGAGGAAAGTGAGCAAGAGGGCAGCCAAGCAGCGGGCAGTCATGAGATGGGTTCTATTCACTTTGAGTGAATGAGTCAGCTGATCAAGGTGGTATCGAAAAGAATTTGCCCGTTGATATCCTTGGTCTGTTTGAAGAGGTCTATCACTATGCGAGCAACTCCGACACCTCACCCGTGCTGTAGTGAAATTTGGCTGTTTCGACGCCGGCCTGTTGCAGGAGAGTGAGCCAGTAGTTGGCGAGGGATGTATTTTCCTGCGGGAGAATGAGGTGGCGACCGTGTTTGATGCGCTCGGCTCCGCCTCCGGACATAAGGGCGGGAATGCTTTGCAGACCGTGGCCGGTTCGGAGGTTGCCGCCGTAGCTGACGATGGTGCTGTCGTAGAGTCGGCGGCCTTCGGCGTCTTTGGTTTCCTTGAGGCGATCGAGGAACCAGGCGAACAGTTCCATCAGCTTTTGATCGCGCTTTTGGGATGCCGTGCGGCGGTCATCCATGAAGCCGTAGTGGCTGAGGGAGTGCGGACTCAAGGAAATGCCCAGGCTCGTGATCAGAGAACAGACTGGCAGGCGGTAGGTGGCCACGCGGGTCATGTCGGTTTGCAGGGCCAGAACGAGCATGTCGAGCATCAGGCGGATTTCCTTTTCCCCCGGGGTGGCCTTGGGTTCCGCGAAAGGCGCTTTCATCTTCGGAACGTTTGCCCACTGTCCCTGGCGTTGGAGTCCCAGTTCGATCTCGCGAAGGCTGGTGAAGTATTCGTCCAGCTTGACCTGGTCTTCGCGGGCGAGCTTGCGGCGCACCGTGCTGCCATCGATACGGACAAGATCGAGGATGCTTTGGCGGTTGTCGATGCGGGCGAGCAGTCGGTCTGGTGAATCACCTTTCTGGGCAAAAAGGGTGCGATATAGATCGAGCGGGGATGGGATGCCGGGAAGGGAACGTCCGCGATCATCGGCGGACAGGGAATAGCCTGCGCCATGCCCGGCCCCCTGTCCGGGAATCGGCTCGCGCGCGGTGAGGACCAGTGACGGAAACCGGTTGTCTTTCCCGATGCTCTTGGCGGCGAGTTGGTCACAGGAAACAGCGGGTTCGTGAGTTCGATATTGTCCGCAGTTCAAGTATCCCCAACTGCCACCGTGCGGATTACCCACGCCGAGATTGGTGAGGTTGGAAACCACGGTCAGGTCCTCCTGATGCCGTTCCAAGGGTTTCATTCCTTTGGTCAAGCCGATGACTGCGAACCGTCCGGCTTCCCGTGGGAAGAAACTGGCGCTCCGGTCGCGAGACGAATCGGTGAAGCCATATCCTCCGCCCAGAAAGATCAACCGTTTCGGAACCGCTGCAGCAGGTGCGGCGCGGACCACGGAATCGAGGAATGGCAACGCAAGGCAAAAGGCGCCTTTGCGTAGAAGGGAGCGACGAGAAATGGAATCGGTGACAATCGTGGACATGGTTTGATGCTGGTTGTCAGTTGGAAAAGAAAAGTGGACTGGCAGCGATGGCTTGGATCATGTCGCGCATCCGAAAGCGGTTCGCGCGCAGGTGGTTCATGATCTCGTCGACATGGGGATCATCTGTGAATTCGATGTCCCGCCCCAAGGCGTAGACCATGAGCGACTCGACCATGTTGCGCGCGAGGTCTTCCTCGTGCGCCATCAGGGAGGACTGGAATTCGCGGAAGGTGGAGAATGGTTTACCGCCGGGCAGTGTGCCCTCGATCATTACAGGTTCCTTGGTTCGCAAGCTGGTCTTTTCCAGCTCGCGCCACCGGCCGATCGTGTCGAAGTTCTCCAAGGCCAGTCCGATCGCGTCCATCTTGCGATGGCAGGAGGCGCATTGGGCCTGCGACTGGTGAAGTTCCACCAGTTGGCGATTTGAAGTGGGGCCATCCGCGTCGGAGCCGAGTTCAGGGACATTGGGCGGTGGAGGTGGTGGCGGAGAATTGAGGAAGCGGTTCATTAAGATCATCCCGCGCACTGCCGGTGAAGTGCGTTCCCCATTCGAACCGGCGACCAGGAATGCGCCCTGGGTCAGGAAACCGCCCCGGGGTGAATTACCCGGCAGATCTACCTTCACAAACGCGTTGGTCGTGACACCGGGAATTCCATAATGCGTCGCCAGTTGGGCGTTGACCGTGGCGAAGTCCGATTGGATCAGGTTGGAGACGGGAAGGTTTTCCTCAATCAGTGTCCGGAAGTAGGCGATCACTTCCTGCTTCATCGAATAACGCAGGCCACCGGCAAAGGTTGGAAAGTGTTTGCCGATGGAGATGGATTCGAACCGCACAAAGTCGGCCCATTGACTGGCGAAGCCTTCGGCAAGCCGACGGTTGTTTTCGCTGAGCAGGCGATTGATTTCTTCGCGGTAGGCCTTTCCATCCACCAACGCGCCAGCCTTCGCGACTTCGTAGAGTCTCGCGTCCGGTGGTCCGCTGGTGACGAAGTAGGACAAACGGATGGCGATGTCCCGCGACGACAACTTGCGCGAACCGGAATTCATTTCTTCATTCAGGAACACGAAACTCGGCGAAGCCAACACGATGGCCAGGGTGTCAATCATCGCTTTCTCGAAGGAACTGCTCTCGCGTCGTTTCCGGAAATAGGAAGCGAGCCCCGCAATGAACTCGGGATCCGGTTCGCCATGGCGAAACGCTTCCTTGGTGAAACGCGCGATGAGTTCTCCGGCATTCGTGTCGTTCCAAACCATTTTTGAACGCGTGCCCGGTGTCGCCTCTTTCGGGCACAGCAGCCTATCGAAGAAACTTCGCTGCTTGGGATAGAACGGTCCCTCGATCTGAAAGGAATCGATCCAGATCATTCCTTCGCCTTTCGGATCGACGCCCTCGTAGCGCTTGAGGGAATTGAGGTAGTGGGAGAACCACGCGCCCGTTCGATCCTCATTGACGCGTCCGCCAAGCTTGTCTTTTCGGAGCGCAACCGGCCGGAATTCGGCGACCGATTCCGAAGGGTTCTTCGAGGTGCCATCGACGCGAAAAACGCCCGCCACGCCTTCATCGTTGCTGACCGTGATGAAGCGACGGAAAGGCTGCACATCGCCCTCGACTCCGGCGACAACCCGGACCCGGTAGGTTGCCCGCGGATCCACACCAAAGTTGAATCCGAGATGCCGCAGCGGCTCACTCAGATAGACCCCGGTTTCAACCCTTGGAAGCGCCAGGTACTCCACCCGCATCTTGGACAAACTCACGACCTTCCCGGTCTTTCCTTTCCACTCCTCAATCGCCTTGCGGTAACGGGGGTTCCAACGTTCCTCGGGATCTTGTCGGTCCGTCTTGAACGGCTCACGTCGGCCCGCCCACTTGAAACCGGCTTCGACGATCTCCTGTCCCAGTTTGTAATACTCATCAAAGTGTTCCGTCGTGAAATGCTGCCGACTTCCCACGGTGTCAAAATTCTCCACGTCGCCATCCGGCGGGATCTTCGAAGCGGCCGGCACAAAGCCAAAGAGGTGATCGATCGTGGCCGCATATTCGCGACGGTTGAGTCGCCGCATCTCCACTTTGCCACCGCTGGCGGCCAATCGTTTGCGGGCTTTGAACAATCCCTCGGTCAGTTCGCCGATCACCGCCTCCAATTCCGCGTTCGTCGGCTGCGCTTCATCCTCCGGTGGCATGTCACCTCCGTTGAGAACGTCGAGGACATCCTGGTAATGCAGCGCCTCGTTCTTGTCCGAGATCGCAAAATCCAACGTATCCAATCGCAGCTTGGCCTTCTGTTTCTCCGGTCCGTGACAACGGATACAATGCTGCTTCAGGAACGAACCGATCACCTCTCGGTTTATTGGCGTTTCGTTCGCCGCGGTGGCAAAGGCGGAAGAAAGAAACAGGCTCAGCAGTGCGATGGTATTGATTGGTTTCCTGTTCATGAGCTTTGCCGATCTAGCGCTTCGCATTCACCTGCGTTGGCACTGAAGGAGATTTCCAAACCTGGCCGGGTTGTTCGAACAGGAAACGGACGGCCTCCCGGTCCAATGCACCGCGGTAAATCTGCACGTCATCCATCTGCCCTTCGTACCATTGATGGTCGGCTCCTCCCCCTTGGCTGCCATCCTGCAGCCGACCGAAATACGCGTGGGAAGCGTTTTTCACCAAGGATGGATTGCTCACCGGCGTTCCAATCTTGGTTCCGACCGAACCGGAACCAAGCAATCGACCGTCACGGTACAGACGGGCGACACCACCCTCAACCGTCACCGCGACATGATACCAGCGATCCGGTTCCCAGCCATCGACGCGGCCATTCATGGAGTCAAAGTGCAGACCATCCTGCCATCCGAAGCGAACGAATCGGCGGGCAAGGAACAGTTGTATCCGCTGGCGCTCTGTGTCCCCCGAGAAAGAGAAGAGCATTGCCATGGGAAATTGCGGATCGCGAACCCACACGGCGAAGGTGAATGCGTCCAATCGTCCAAGCGCCGCAACGTGTTCACGCAAATCGACGGAGTCCTGTCCCGAAAACTGTAGCGCTTGACCATTGACACCCGCCACCAACGGAGCCGGTTCCCGCGCGTTGTGGATTCCGTTCAATTGATGACCGGATGAGTCCGCAACTGCGCCGTTCTCACCCAATTGATCGAAGGTCCAGTGGGCCAGAATTTCGGGGCTCGGCTTGACGCCAATCGGGTTGCGCTTGCTGATTTCCACGATCTCACCGGAGCCATCGACCCGTGCCGCGAAGCCAGCCTCCAAGGGCCGGATTGTCCGCGCCGTTCCACGACTGCCAAGGTGGAGATCCACCAATCCTTCCGTCACCTCCACGTTGGACTCCCCGGATTCCGGATCGCGCATGAGCTCAAACCGCGTCCCCAGATCCACGACCTCCATGCCTTCCGTGGCGATGGTGAAATCTCGCGCCGATTCGGGCGCAAAGACACTCGCGCGACCAAACTCCAGATAGCTCCGCATCGGGGAATCGAGCCCGAATGCCGCCGGGCCTTCCAGCTCAACGCTGGCGCCACTGTGAAAGACGATGCGAATACTGCCCTGTTCCAATTGCACCCAGCCCTTGCCCAAACGACTTCCGGCTTCCGTGGGCAACTGATGGTCCGGCTGAAACGCGGCGTCCTTGCTGACGAACTCCAGACGAGCCACCGAATCGTCATTCGCCGTGTTGGCATCGCGCTGTTGAAAGAGCAATCCGGTCAGCCCGAGGCACGCGGCGAACATGGCGGCAATGGCGATGGGGAAAAAGCGGTTCAAAGAACTTGGGTCGGAAGATTTTGCATCTTCCGCTACGTCGGCAAACGGGATGATGTCGGCACCGGCGATGGCCAGATCGCGTAGACCTTCCTCCATCGTGGACAAGGCACGGAATTGGGCGCGTGCCTCCGCGTCATTCTCGAGCAAGGCATCCAGCTTCAGAAGATCCTCGGGCGAAATCCTTTCGTCGAGATAGTCGCGTATCAGTTCAAGGTCTTTGTTCGTCATGAAACCGTTCCTCTCTGCCAACCCTCATCCACACATTTCGCCAGGATCTTTCGCAGCCGCCAAAGTTGTTGATAGAGCGCATTCGCCTTCTTCCCTTGTGAGCGGGCCAGATCGTCGATGGACGTGCCAGGTTGGTACGCGGCCATCACCAGTTTTCGTCCGGCCACCGGCAACGACTCCAAACATCGCTCCAGCTGCCGCAACCGACCTTCCCGCTGTCCTGATTCCTCCAGCGCCTCTTCCATGAGCAAATCGAAGACCTTCTCGCTCAAGACCAGCCGATCCCGAAACTTCTGCCGCCGAAACTCCAACACCCGATACCGCGCGATCACACAAGCCCACTTCGGAAATTCCGCCACCTCCATCAGCTGATCGAACTTCTCCCAGGCAATCAGCGAAACCTCCTGCATGATCTCATCCACATCCTCCGGCCGCGCAATCCCCGCCCCTCGGATGTAGGCCCGCACCACCCGCTCGTGCTTCGTCAAAGCCCGCACAAACGCCTCATGGCTGCTTCCGGATGTTGCATCTATCGACATGAATCACCCAATGATCGGCGCTCAAGCAGCGATCTTACGCAAAAAGTTTCAAGAGATTCCCAAATGGGTTCAACCGCGGATTACCCGGATGGCACGGATAAGAAAAACAGCCGAGCAATGCCCGGCTGAAGATCCGCGAAGTCCGTATCATTCGCGATTCAATCCGGAATGGCTTCGTTCGGGTCGATATCTTCGCCTTCCCAATTGGCCACGCCGTTTTCATAGATCAGGATTCTCTTGGCGCTACCAGGGACTGGCTTCTTGTTGATCTTGGGCAGGCGTTTTCTGAGGGCCGATTTTACCGCGGCAAACTTTGGATCTCCCGCCAGGTTGGTGAACTCGTTGGGATCCTCGATCATGTCATACAGCTCCTCGGATCCGTCCGCATAACGGATGTAGCGCCATTCTTCGCTACGAACGCCGTGATTGTCGTGGTTGTGCGTTGTGATGGCGGGTCGCGTTCGCGGCGCGGCGGCATTCTTCAACTGAGGAACTAGACTCAGTCCTTCCAAATGTTCGGGCACTTTCAGGCCACAGAGTTCGCTCAAGGTGGGATACATGTCCAACAGCTCTGCCGGTCGACCGCAATTTTGCCCGACTCCCACTCCCGGCCCGGCGAAGATCAGCGGCACTCGGGTGGAACGATCCCAGAGGGTGTTCTTTCCGGTGATTTCCTTTTCTCCCAGGTGATAGCCGTGATCTGACCAGAGAACGACGATCGTGTTGTCTTGCAGATCGTTTTGCTTCAACGCCTCCAACACGCGGCCGACCTGACTGTCGATGAAGCTGATACTGGCGAGGTAAGCTTGGACGATTTTGAGCTGTTCGCCTTGCTGCAGCAGAAACTTCTGGCGGGGTTCAGGCAGTTTCCAATGCAGATACCAACTGAAGCGGGGCGTGTCCGAACGATCGTCCAACAACATTCGCGGCAATTTGATTTCGTCTTCCGGATACAAATCAAACCACTTCTGGGTCGCAAACAGCGGCACATGTGGCAGCGAGAATCCCACGGCCATGAAGAACGGCTTGTCCGGCTTCTGGTTCAACTGCTCAACCGCCCAACTGGCCCGTTTCCAGTCCGTGTGATCCAAATCCTTGTAGGGGTACACCGCCCAATCCATGCCGCGACCGCCGCGCGGAGTCGTGACGTGTTTTTCCTCGGGACGCAACCCGGGTTCGGGTTTGCCGACGACATCGAACTCCTCCGCTCCCTGGGCGGTAAACCGGCCGTGGTAGATCTTTCCGACCGTATAGGTCTTGTAACCGGCCTTGGCAAAATGCTGCGGCAAGGTCACCAATGTCTTCAGCTCTTTCACCGTCCGAAACCACGGAGCGAGGCCATACACGCCGGTCGTCGAAGGTCGTAGACCGGTCATCACACTCGTGCGGGATGGATTGCAAACCGGCGCCTGGCAGTGCGCGTTGGTGAACAAGGTGCCGCGTTTGGCCAGCGCGTCGAGATGAGGCGTCTGTACCTGCGGGTGACCTTTCAAACAGCCTACCCAGTCGTTCAAATCATCAATGGCGATGAACAACACATTGGGCTTGGCGGCCTGACTGGAGCAAAGACCAGCCAGCAGGAGCACGAGGCAAAGTTGAAGACCTTTCATTGGTTGGGAATCATTTTGTAAGCGTCTCAGCATACTCCGAGGCCAGGGCGTCTGTTCTTCGTCGCAGCCGTTGCAACACCGAAGCATACTCCGGATCATTCGTCAGGTTCTTCAGTTCGTCCGGGTCGTTCTTCAGATCGTGGAGGAATTCGTAAACCGGGTCTTGATCCAGGTAGCGGGCATACTTGAAGCGTTTTCCGCGAACGCCCTCCCATGACATTCGATAGCGTGGGTTAAAATGTTCGCAGAAGAAGTCCTCGCGCCATTCAGCGGGGGCGGCTTGGCTTTCGATCCAGGGTTTGAGACTGGTTCCCTGGTAGCTGGACGGTGCTTTGACTTCGGCCCAGTCGAGGAAGGTGGCGGGCAGATCGAGATTGAGCGCCATGGCGTCGACCGTGCGGCCGCGAAGTTTTTTCGAAAGACGGGGGTCGTAGATAACCAAGGGCACCCGCTGGGATTGCTCGTGATGCGACCACTTTCCGGCAAAGCCGCGATCCCCCATGTAGTAACCGTTGTCCGCCGTGTAAATGACGATGGTGTTCTCGGCGAGTCCCTCTTGCTCCAAAACCTGCAACACACGATTCATGACACGATCGATTCCGGTGAGCATCCGGAAATAGGCCCGCATGTTCAGCTGATACTTCTCGGGCGTATCCCAACGCCAGTGAAACCGTTCACGATGATTGGACCGTTTGAAGAACTCAGGATGCGCGTCAAAGATCGCGGGGTCGGACAGACGCGGAGCCGGGATCTCGATGTCGTCGTATTTTCCGTCCAAAGCCTTGGGCCAGGGGAAGTGTCCGATGCCGGGCCGACGGTCGCGGTCCTCGGCATGTCCCGCATTGAACCAGAGATTGAGGCAGAAGGGATCTTTCCGGTTGCGGTGAGCTTTCAGGAAATCGATCCCGCGATCAGCGATCAGTTCGGTGGTATGCCGTTTCGATCCATCCGGCATTTCCTTGAAGTAGGGGTTGCGAAAGATCCGCTCGTATTCATCGAAATGATCCTCGGGCTTGAAGCCTTTTGGCATCTTGGCGTGCCATTTGCCAAACAGCGCGGTTCGGTAGCCGGCATCCCGCAGAAGATCGGGATACAACGCGGTGAGCGCCTCGGGCCTGACCCTATCCGAACCGTTGGGTTTGACGGCGGAGCGCGAGGTCATGCCGTTCAGAATGGTGGTCCGGCTTGCCCAACAGGTCGAGCGGGTCACGAACATATTCTCAAAGCGCACACCGTTGGCCGCGAGCCGGTCAATCGTTGGCGTCTGCACAATGGGGTGCCCGGCGCAGCCCAAGGTGTCGTTCCGCTGATCGTCCGCAAAGAAGAACAGAATGTTCGGGGAGCGTGACGCTCCACCCAGTTGCGGCTTCGCCGCGGGGAGGACGGCTGATGTGCTTGCCAACAACAGGACGACAAGAGTTCCAATAAGAAATCGATTCATGTGGTTTCAGCGGCAGCCCGACAGTCGGCATCAGGCGCGTTAAAACAACGGATCACTCATTTCGCCGTTGAGTTTCTCCCAGATCTTGACCAGTTCGGTGACGCGATCCGGATGGTTCGCGGCCAGGTTGTTCTCTTCGGAGATGTCTTTCGAGAGATCGTAGAGTTCCCACTTTGACTTGCCCGGCGTGAGTCGCTTGCCCATGCGCACGAGCTTCCAATCGCGGTGACGCAAGGCGGTCTTGCCACCCTGGCGCCAGAAGAGGGTTTCGTGGGGAGCGCCATTCTTCCTGCCCGTGAGATGGGGAACCAGATCCACGCCTTCCACCTGCTTCGGCTTCCTGACTCCGGCGCAATTCGCCGCCGCCGTGCCGAAGATGTCAAAGGAACTGACCGGCCGGTCGTAGACTTGTCCGGCGGGGATCTTGCCTTTCCATTGCATCACGAAGGGCACTCGGATCGCGCCTTCGTACATCTGGCCCTTGGATCCCCGCAAGGGGAGATTCGATGAGGTGAGTTCCTTGGTCGGACCGCCGTTGTCACTCAGGAAGAAAACGAGCGTGTCTTCCTCGAGTCCCGATTTCCGCAACTGTTGCAACACCGCGCCCACGCTGTCGTCCATGTTCGCCAGCATGGCGGCGAAGATGCGGCGATGGATGTCTTCGATGTGGGCGAACTTCTTCATGTAGGCGTCCGCACCCTGAAGCGGGCTGTGGACGGCGTTGTAGGCGAGGTAAAGAAAGAAGGGTTTGTCGTCGTGCCGATCAATGAAGTCGACCGCCTCGCGGGTGAGCGCGTCGGTGAGATATTCCGTTTCCACCACCGGCTGCCCGCCGCGGATGATGGGATTGTTGGCGTCATAGTCCGGTTCGTCCGATCGCCAGGAATGGTAGTGCAGGTTCTTCTTCCCGATCCACCGTCCTTCAATGCCTCCCGGAAGCGTCTTGCGGCGCAGCAAGGTGGTCACGCCGTGATACGGAGGCGGGACGAAGTAGTGCCCTTCGTGCGTGAAGCCGAAGAACTCGTCGAAGCCATGGCGAAAGGGATGATACTTGGCGGTTCCGCCCTGGTGCCATTTGCCGATCAGACCGGTGGTGTAGCCGGCATCGTGCAGGGCCTCGGCGATCGTGATCTCGTCGGAAGGCAACCCAAAGCCCGGCTCTTCATTGAGCGCGCCGGTGGGATTGAACTCGTAGCCGAAGCGCGTCGGCGTGCGCCCGGTAAGCAGACCGGCGCGGGAGGGACTGCAGTTGGGTCCCGCCACATAGCCTGCAGTGAAACGGACACCGTTCTTCGCAATGGAATCGATGTGGGGCGTCGGGATCTCCGGATTGCCCTGACAGCTCAGTTCGCCGTAGCCGAGGTCATCGGCGAACAGGACGACCACGTTGGGTTGACGCGCGGCCGCATCGGCAAAGGTAATGGTCGCGAAGGCGACCATCAGGCACGCCAGTCGAAACAAGCTTCTATTCCTCATGATGATGTCTTTGTGATCCAATCCGTTCTTGAGAGTTTTCATCGTCCTACTTGCTTTTTTTCTTCGCCTTGCGCAATTCCTTCTCCGACAGCGGGAGGTCCTTGATGTAGCGCGCCAGCCAGGTCGGCGGATTTTCGTTCTCCTCCTTGCCGAATACCAGCAGCGGCTTTTCGATCGTTCGGGAGATGTTGGTGTGCACTTCAGGTTCTCGCCGTTCCTTCACCAGTTCCTCGATCCGTGCCAGCAATGATCGATGGATCTCCGGATGTTTCGCGGCCAGATTCGTGGTTTCAGCCGGATCATTCTCAATATCAAACAACTCCTCGCCAACCAGCTTGTATTTCCCCTGGCGAATGGACATCACACCCGTGTCCGAATGCTCCCCCGGCAGGGAGTGCACGACTTCCGTCCGCGGCGACTTCCTGCCGCCGGTGATGACCTTCCACATATCCACGCCATCCACAGGCAGTTTCTGTTCAAGTGAGCCTCTGCCGATGTTGAGCAGAGTCGGATACAGATCGACCACATGCATCATGCCGGCGACCGACTTTCCGGCGGGAACCTTGCCCGGCCAACGCATGAGACAAGGCACCCGTACGCCGCCTTCAAAGTTGTCGCCCTTGCCTCCGCGATACGGTGGATTGGCCTTACGGCCACCGTTGTCGTTGAAGAAGACCAACAGGGTGTTGTCGAGTTCCTCTTTGGCTTCCAGGCTGTTCAGGATTCTGCCGACGGCAAGATCCATGGACTCCAACATCGCATACTTGAGGGTCAGGAAACGTTGCTGCGACGGGGGCAGGTCACCTGACTGTTTGGAAACCAACTCCTCATACTTCTTCTTCAATTCCGCCGGAGCTTCGTCCGGTCCGTGAACGGCGTTGAAAGGTATGTAAAGGAACATCGGCTTCTTCCCATCATGCGCCTCGATCACCCGAACGCATTCGTCACCAATCAAGTCGGTGGAATAGCCTTCTTCGCGAATGGTCTGCTCGTTCCGATGCCAGTCGTAGAATCGCGCCCTCGTCTTGTCATAGTAGGAGATCAGCGCGCCGTAGAGGCCATACTGATGGTCAAAGCCGCGTTGCATCGGCAGATGGCGTTTGTGCCAGTTGCCCAAATGCCACTTGCCGATGATCGCCGTGTAATAGCCGGCGTCCCGAAGTCCCTCCGCCAGCGTGCGCTCGTCCGTCAGCATCCCCGCAACGTCGTTGCCATGGGAACGTTCCTCCATCCCGTTGCGAAACGGATACCGCCCCGTGAGAAACGCGGCACGCGTCGGGGAACAAACACAATGCACGTAGAATTCCGTCAGCTGCGTTCCCTCACGCGCCAACCGATCGAGATTCGGAGTCGAAACCGGACCACCGTTGAAGCCCGGATGATGTCGGGGCATGTCATCGGAGAGGATGACGACCACGTTGGGTTGACGGTCGGCCGCGGTGGCGAGGAAGGCCGTGGCGACCAATGTCAAAACAGACGTCATCCAGATACGGTTTGAGTCCTTCATGGTTTGGTTTTGAGAATCTTGACGTCCTTGGTCTGAAGCTCGCCGGTGAAGTGACCGACGCCAATCTTGTCGATTCCTTCGCTGAAGCGGGCGCTGGTCGCGGTAAACTTCTTTCCGTCGATGACAATCGTGGCCTTCTCACCGGTGAAGCTCACGCTGATCTGATGCCACTCATTCGGCTTCGAATAATGCTTCTTGCGGACGACTTTGGCCTTCTTCTTCGCCTTGGTGCTGCCGTCGTAGGTGATCAGGGTCACGTTGTTCTGTCGACGCGTCCCGCCTGGACCTCCATTGACATACACCTTCAGGAGGTGAGTGGCTTTGCCTTGAGGTGCTCCGTCGAAGACGAACAGTATGACCTGATCCACCTCTACTTTCCATGAGGCGGAGAAAGCGCCCTCTCGAAAGGGAACGTGGTAGTAGGTGATCGGTCCGTGCCCCGTTGAATCCGGTTCGCCGGCCACCGTGCGAATCGTGCCCGCCTGCTTCAGCGTGCCGCGCAGCAGTTTCGTTTGTTTGGCGCTGGGAACGATCTCCTCGGCCAGTCCCGGATGGGCGGTAAGCACGCAGAGGGTGAGGATGTATAGGAGGGTTTTCATCAGTTTGAAGATTGGTGCAGCATCGCTTGTCTTGAGTCATTTGCCATCTCGCTATTCTGATTTTCGATCCACGTTCGGCACCCGTTGGTTCCCTTGTCGCAACATGAATCGTTTGAAGCTGGCTGGTTTATCAGCGCACGGCTTTTTTAGGTTTGCGGGCAAGCGTTCATCTTCTGTGGCAACCTTCCACCACATGGCTTTAAGCACTTCCACTTTTTCGGGAAGCCGCGCTGCAAGGTTGTTCTGCTCCGTCGGGTCCGCCGCCATATTGTAGAGTTCCCAGCGGGACATCCCTTTGCTGACAATCTTCCAGTCGCCCAATCGATACGCTCGGTTTACACCGAACATCTGATAAATGCCTCCATCGCGCACCGCCGTCTTCCCCTTGAATGCAGGAGCCATGGATACGCCGTTCATGGGTTCTATTGTTCGGCCCTCGAATCGTTCCGGATAGGTTGCCCCGCAGAGCTCCACAATCGTCGGCATGATATCCATCAGATGGAACACGTTTTGATGATCAATGGCGCCCCCAGGCAGCGACATTCCTTGCGGCCAATGGGCGATACACGGCGAAATGATTCCACCTTCATGCATGTGTGTCTTAAAGAAACGGTAGGGGGTATTGCTGACAAACGCCCAATCCGCGCCGACCGTCGTAAACGAATTGCCCTGCGTTGTCGGAATGGTGCGCTCAAACAACTCACGCTCGCGGAGCATGGTGGCCTGTTCGGCCCCGTTGTCAGAGAAGAACAAGATCAACGTGTTTTCATACGCGCCAAGATCTTTCAGTTTTTCAATCACCCTGCCGATATTCTGATCGATGCAATCAATCATCCCGGCATAGGTCGCCATGAGAAGATCCTGGTAGTCCTGATCTTCCTCTGACAGCGACCTCCAATCACGCAAGTTGGCCTCATCCGGGGCGGCGGGAACCCAATCCTTTCCGATCAGCCTCAGCTTCTTCATTCTTTCGAGACGGCGTTCGCGGACGGCAAGCCAGCCCTGGCGGTAGGTTCCTCGGTACTTGTCAATTTCCTCCGGCGGAGCCTGCAGTGGATAATGCGGCGCATTGTAGGGGAGATAGAGCAGGAACGGTTTCTTCTTGTTCTTCGCTTCTTCAATGAATTCGATTCCGTACTCCGTGATCAGATCCGTAATGTACGCCTTTCTTCCAGTGTATTCCTGCCCGTCCAACAGCAGTTTACGGGATGCAAAATAGTCGCCGATATATCCGTTCGAAAAACCGAAAGACCGATCGAAGCCAAGCGCTTCGGGTTCGGGAGTGATGTGCCACTTTCCGGAGACAGCGGTGTAATAGCCGGCGCGACGCAACACCTGGGCAATGGATACACCCCGGGCCACGTCCTTGTTGTGCAGTTTGACGGTTCCGTCCCGTCCGGCGTTTCCCGCCTGATAGGAATGCAACCCGGACAGCAGCGTCACCCGCGAAGAGTGGCACTTGCCCGTATTGTAGAACCGACGAAAACGCAGTCCGCCTTGCGCCAGCTTGTCCAGGTTCGGCGTCTTGATTTCTCCGCCATAGCAACCGAGGTCGGAGTACCCCATGTCATCTACCATGACGATAATGACATTGGGCCGTTCCGTCGCCCTGCTCAGGCTGATGGCTCCAAGCAGGCACGCAAGCGTCGCGATTGCGCGGATTCTGTTCACTTCCTGAACAGCTCGTGATCGGGGTCGCCGCCGGAGATCAGGTAGGCGAGCAGGTCGAGGATGTCGTCTTTGCTCATCATGTTGAGCAGGCCGGCGGGCATCATGGAAACCGGAGAGGGTTCGATGGACTTGATGTCCTCGGCTTTGACGTTGGTGATCGTGCTGGGGGTCATCATGTCGGTGTTCACCCAGTAGGTGTTGCCTTTCATGTTCATGACCCGGCCGCTGACGACCTTGCCGTTCTTCAGGTTGAAGTTGCTGGCCCCGTATTGATCACTGATCTCCTTGCCGGGATCGATGATGGATTCGAGCAGGTCCTGGGCGCTGAACTTGCCGCCGACGGAGGTCAGGTCCGGTCCGACTGCGCCGCCTTCTCCCTTGAAACGATGGCATGCGTAACACGCGCCGACACCGGTCATCTGGCGGCCGTTCTTGTAGTTGCGACCGCCTTGGTGAATCGTGCCGACGACGGACTTCAGGTCAGCCATCGTCCATTCCTTCACGAAGTCGCGGGGCTCCAGCGTGAATACCGGGGTGTTGTCCTTCGGCAGGGTGTCGATGAGTTCGCGAAGGGCGGGCGTCATGTCGCTCTTGGGAACAGAGGCGACGGCGTGTTTCTTGATGTCGGCGAGGTAGTTCTTCAAACGCGCGCCGCCCGAGTAGTTCCCGGAGAGGACGAACCAGCGGAAGTAGAGTTCGCGTTGTTTGGGCGTCCATCCGTCATTGAAATGACGCAGGTTAAGCGCGTAACCGATCTGCTCTTCCTGACCGGCGGCTTCGGCGAGCAGCTTCATGCCTTTCTCCACGGCGGAGGGAGCCTGAAGGAATGCCATCATGGCGGAGAGATCACGGTTTTCTTCCGGGGTGCGGGCCGGGTAGATCTTGTCGAGCCAGGTGATGAGTTTCTGCTTCAGTTGGGCTGGTGGTTGTCCGCCACGGGTCAGGGCCAGCGTGATTCCGCGCAGGACGTCGAGACGCAGTTGGCGACCTTTGATCGCCGCGTAGTCGAAGCGCATGGCCCGATTCAGGATTTGGGCGGAGGAGTTCTTTCCGTCCGTGCGAGCCAGGGCGATGAGGGCCGCGGTGGTGATGACGGGATTCTTCTCGCGGTTCACACGACCCTTCCAGTTCTTGACCGGTTGTTTCTCCAAGGCGACGCGGGCGGCGTGACGGATGCCGCGATCACGTGAACCGAGTGATTTCCAGATCTGGTTGAGTTGCTTGGCGTTGGCGTTCTTCGCGCCTTTCTGCACCCAGGCTTCGAGGGCGTGGCGCTGCTGGCGTTGCTTCTCGCCACCGCTGATGGATTTGGCGGGAGCCGTGGATTCGTCGCCAGTGTAGGTGACGCGATAGAGTCCGGACTGAACGCGACGACCGCCCACGGTGAAATACATGGCGCCGTCCTGCGGGTTCACCAAGATGTCGGTGAGCGGCAGCGGCTGGGCGGCTGCGAATTCCTCAAAGGTCCCGGTGTAGGTCGAACCCTTGGGCTTCATGTGAACGGCATAGAGTTTTCCGTAAGACCAATCGCAGATGAAGAAGGCGTTCTGATACTTGGCGGGGAACTTCGCGCCATAGCCGAAGCACACACCGGTCGGCGAACCGGGGCCGATGTCGGTCACCGCGCCGAAGGTGTCGCTGCAATAATCCATGAACTTGCCGGAGCCGGTGCGCCAACCGAATTCCGCGCCGTCGATGACGTGGTTGACGCGGGTCGGGCGATACCAAGGCGTGTTTAGGTCCCACTCCATGTCGGCGTCGTAGGTGAAGAGTTCGCCCTCGCGATTTACGGCCGCGTCGTATTGATTGCGGAAACCGGTCGCCATTACATCCCAGGTTTTTCCTTCGGGATCGATCTGCGCGACGTGCCCCAAGGGAGCTTCCGCTCCGGCCATGAAATGTTGCAGGGAAGGGAGAAGTTGATCTTCGGCCCAGACTTCTGGCACGCGGGAATGCGTGTAGTCCGGCAACTGCGTCTGGTTGCCCATGACGACGTAGAGATGCTTGCCGTCGGGCGCGGGCAGAATCGCGTGCGGGCCGTGTTCGCCACCGGTGGCAGCAAGCTTCTTGATGGTGACGATCTTGTCGAACTGATCATCACCGTCGGTGTCCAGCAGGCGAAACACCCCTGAACCCGTCTTACTACTGCGGGAATTCACCACCACGTAGAGACTGTCAAACGCATAACAAAGCCCCTGCGCATGTCCGATGTTGGGGAGCTTCATCAATGCCGGATCGACCGGCTTTTTCTTCGGCTTCTTTTCACCCCGACGCACCGGCGTGTTGTCGGGCGTCCAGGTGATCTGCTCGATCGCAGCTGGATCAACCCGTTGTCCCAACTTCGGAATCGGGATGCGGAAGAGACCGCCGTATTGATCACTGACGATCAACCGCCCCTTGTCATCCTGACACATGGCCACCCAGGAACCCTGGTCGGCCGGCGGCACGGAATAGAGCAGTTCGATCTTGAAGCCCTTCGGCAAACGAATGCGGTTCGGTGCCGTCGCGCTGAAGGCCTCTTCCTCTTTCCTATTGATCGCCGCGTTGAGCGTCTTGGCGGCGTCGTCGCCAGCCAACTTGCGATACTTGATATCCTTGAACGCCACCTTCATCGGCGCGCCGCGATGGAGCTGCAACCCCAGCAAACCCTTGGCGATGGCATCCGGATGCTTCTCGGTGACATCCACCGTGACCACATCGTTGACCAGGTGGATGAGGCGATTGCCCACCGCGACGATCCGCAGGGTGTTCCATTCTTCGCCGTTCAATTCCGCTCCGTCGCCAACTTTGCCAACGACTTCAACCTTCTTGCCGTCTTTCGCGACCACCTTCTGCCCACGCCTGGCGATGATGCCGCGCTTGCTGAACTTCTCCCCATACAGCATCCCGAAATACTCCTGCTTCGGATGAAGATCCGCCTGGTAACCGGCCAACGCCAGATCAACGGCGTCGCCAAAGACCTCGCTGCGATACTGAACCCCCGAATTGTTGCCGGCGAACTTGACCTGACAGGAAAACTCAAAGTCCCTGACCTCACCCCCCTGCCAGATGAGAAAAGTGTTCGCCGGGATCGGATTCTCCTTCTTCGTCTCCCCAACGATCGTCCCGTTTTCCACCCGCCACAAACCGGGTTTCCCCTTCCAGCCGGAAAGATCCTTGCCGTTGAAGAGGGATTGAAAGTCTTGGGCGTTGGCAGACAGCAACGCGGCGGAGAGAACGAGTGTGAACAGGGTCTTAGTCATGATTATTTGAGAACAAACGCTAGTTTTCCTTATCGCTGCCGTCACCGACACGATTTGACAAACAATTTTGCAGACCTCTGGGAGAAAGAGCTCCGGTCCGATTTCCTTACCAATAATGATAAAAGTCCTGTCGCACGCGAATGAAACGCGGCATCGGAATTCTTCGCCTATTCCGTTACATGTGAGCGCTCAATGAAGCGAGTCCTGCCTGCTCTAATCTGTGTCCTTGGTGCCTTTGTGGTTCAGGGCGTTGCCGTTCGCCCCAACATCATCCTCATCCTGACTGATGACCAGGGCTACGGCGATCTGGGGCGGCATGGACATCCTATGCTGAAAACCCCGCACCTTGATCGCCTCCGCGACGAGAGCGTGCGCTTCGATAATTTCTATGTCAGCCCCTCCTGTTCGCCGACCCGCGCTGCGTTGCTCACCGGGATGCATGAGTTCCGCAATGGCGTCACGCACACCCAACAGCCACGCGAACATCTGCATCGCGATGCCGTCATCCTGCCGCAGTTGCTGCAAAAGTCCGGCTACCGGACCGCCTTCATCGGCAAATGGCATCTCGGTGGCGGCAAGGGTTACGCGCCCCACCATCGCGGCTTCGAATGGACCGTCAGCAACGTCGGCGGTCCCCGGGTTCATTTCGATCCGGTGATGATTCGCAATGGCAAGCGCCGCCCTGGTAATGGCTACCGCGAAGACCTCTTCGTCGACGAAGCCATGACCTTCATCGACGAGCAAACGAAGAACCAAGAACCAGGAACGAAGACCCCCTTCTTCTGCTACCTGGCAACCTACTCACCGCACACCCCACTCGCCGCGCCGGAGAAATTCATCGCCCCGTTTCGCGACAAGGTGGACGAAGAGAAGGCAACCTATCTCGGCATGGTCGCCAACATCGACATGAACGTTGGCCGGTTGCTCAAGTTCCTCAAGGACCGCGACCTGGAGCATAACACCATTGTCGTTTTCATGAACGACAACGGTCAGACCAAGGGCCTAGATGTGTACAACGCCGGGATGCGCGGCTGCAAATGCACCATTTGGGAAGGCGGTTCACGCGCCATGTCCTTCTGGCGCTGGCCGGGGCGTTGGAAGCCCCATCAAGTCAACAACCTCACCGCCCATCTCGACGTTCTTCCCACCCTTTGCGAACTCGCCGGTGCAGAGATCCCCGCCGACCTTGAGCCACAACTCGAAGGGTTCAGCCTGATTCCGCTGCTCGCGGCCAAAGGCCCGACGAAGTGGCACGATGACCGGATGTTGTTCCATCACGTGGCGCGGTGGCCTGGCGGACTTGCGGCCGCCCACAAATACGCCATGTGCGCCGTCCGCCAGGGCAACCATCTCCTTCTTCGCAGCAATCCCTGCATCGAACCCAAGTGCGAGAACTATACCAGCCAATGCACCACCCTCCGTGCTGTTCGCAAGGGACTGAAGACCACCACCTATACCACCGGAAACGCCCAGTTCCATTGGGGCGTCAGCCCGCCCGGTCAGTGGGTGTTGTTCGACCGCCGCAAGGACCCCGCCTGCCGGAACAATCTATCTCATGACCATCCCGACCTGACCAAGAAACTCGCGCGAGCTTACGACAACTGGTGGGATACGATCTTCCCGCAAATGATCAAGGCCGGCGGTGACAAGGGGGAGTTTCCTTTCAGACAATCGAACCCGAAGGGTGCAAAGAATAGGTAGCCCGGGGTAAGCGAAGCGCCACCCCGGGATCACCACTTATCCCCGGCTACCGATTCTATCAACCCTTCGGATTGGTTGGGTGTAAATGATCCTTCTTACGTCGGCTGCTACAATTCTTCTGCATAAAACACTGTTCGCTCACGCGACAAAGTCTCAAGAATTGCCCACTTAAATTTCACTGTGAACAGAATACGCCTCGCTCTTTGTGTCCTTTGTGCCTTTGTGGTTCACACCTCGGGCGCCCCCCGGCCGGTCATGGCACCAAAGCCCGACTCCAAGTTCGTCGAACAATTCAAGTTCAGCGGCGGGATCGTGGTCGCGTTGGATTTCGAAGACGGGAAGTTCCTTGCGGACCTGGCGACGGATGCTCCGTTTCTCATTCAAGGTTTGGTGAAGGACGGCGACCTGGTGGCATCCGCCCGGCAGGCGATTCAACAGGCGGGTGTTTACGGCAAGGTTTCCTGCAATGCCTACAACGGGCGGGATCTGCCTTACGTGGACAACCTGGTCAATCTATTGATCGTCAATGAATCCTGCCAGGTGCCGCAAGCGGAGTTGATGCGCGTTTTGATCCCGGGCGGACGGCTGGTGACGAAAGGTTCCAACGGTTGGAAGAAGCGGGCGAAGCCGTTGCCCGAAGGCATGGACGAATGGAACCAGCATCTCCGGGGCGCGGACAATAACGGCGTGTCCTTGGACAACGTCGGTCCGCCCCAGCGATTGCGCTGGCATGACACCCCGGAATACGGACGCTCCAAGTCCCTTTCACCGTCCTTCACCAGCATGGTTTCCGCCGATGGCATCCTGTTTACCATCGAGGATCGGGCCACGACCGAGGACATCAACGCGCCGGTCAATTATCACCTGGTCGCGCGCGACGCCTTCAACGGCATGCGGCTGTGGAAACGTCCCCTGAAGCAGTGGAGTTCGTGGCAGACCCAGAGCATCAAGAGCATCCCGACCCAGCAACAACGCTGCCTGGCCGCCGTCGGGAACATGGTCTACTGCTGCCCGGAATTCGGCGGATCCATCACCGCCATTGCCGCGCGGAACGGCGCGCAGCGGAAGGTCTACGCCGGCACGGAACGAACGGCCGAATTCGTCATCGCCGGCAACACCCTCTACGGAATCCAAGGCGCGCCCTACAAGCTCAAGCGGGGCAGCCGCGAAGTCGCTGATGTGACCCTCTTCGCCCTCGACCTGCGCAAAGGCTCGAAGCTCTGGACCCAAAAGATCACCACCGAATACACCGGCGCAACCCTCGCGGTGAAAGGCGAACATCTGGTCTTACATTCTCGGACCGGCCTGACCTGCCTGGACAGTCGGACCGGCAAACCGCAGTGGACCGGGGAGATCGAGCACCGGCCCCAGCCATTGACTGCCAAAAAGACACCCAAGGCCCGCGCCGGCAAACGGCGAAAGCCCCTCGTGGATTACTCCGTCTACAACGCCAACGAACATCCCACGATCGTGTTGACCGACGACATGGTCTTCTGCGGCATCCGCGAATACCTCAGCGCCAAGCGCCTCAGCGACGGCAAGACCCTGTGGACCGCGATGGGCACGGCCAATTACATGAAGAGTTCAGACCTCTTCGTCGCCAACGGTCTCGTCTGGAACCGCGATCTCAAAGGCCGCGATCAGCAGACCGGCAAGGTCGTCCGCTCGCTCTCGCAGGAGATGACCGGTCCCATGTCGCACGACCGCTGTTACCGCAATCGCATCACCCATCGCTACTACCTGAACAGCGCTTCTGGCGGTGCCGATTTCGTGAAGCTCGACGGCAAGGCTGAGACCCCCAACCCCTGGGCTCGTTCCACCTGCGGCCTCGCCGTTATGCCCGCCAACGGCATGCTCTACAACGGACCCTACGTCTGCCAATGCGCCATCGGCACCATGGCCACCGGCGTCAACGGCTTCTACAACGGCTCCGGCAACACCGACCAACGCTTCACCGTCAAACTCACGCCTCGCCTCACCAAAGGCCCTGCCTTCGGCAGGATCACCAATCGCCCCGCAATTGGCCCTGCAGCAGGCAGCTGGCCCACCTACCGTTACTCCGGCATGCGCAGCGGCGTCACTCCCGCCACCACCCCGCGAAAGCTCACCCCGCGATGGCAGGTCGACATCGGGTCGCAACCCACCGCCCCGACCGTCGCGGGCAACACCGTCTACGTCGCCGACCGCGACAGCCACACCCTCCACGCCCTCAACCGCGAAACCGGCCGGACCCGCTGGACCTTCATCGCCGACGGTCGCATCGACAGTCCCCCGACGATTCACGAAGGACTCGTCCTCTTCGGCGGCCGCTGCGGACAGGTCTACTGCCTCCGCGCCGACGACGGACAACTCGCCTGGAGATTCACCGGCCTCCCCGAACGCCGATTGATCTGCGACACCGGCCGCCTCGAATCCGCCTGGCCCGTCAATGGCAGCATCATGATCCATCAGGACACGGCGTATTTTTCTGCCGGTCGCAGCACCTTCCTCGACGGCGGCATCGGCCTCTTCGGACTCGATCCCCGCACCGGCCGCATGAAGCACGGCCGCATCCTGCAAGGCCCCTACCAGAACGAAGACCGAGCCTTTCCCGTTCCCACCCGACAGACCTTTCAGATCGAAGGCTGCAAAGCCGGCATCTTCTCCTCCGCCGGCGACGAACTCTTCATCCGTCACCAGGCCTTCAACCGCGAACTCGAACCCATCCAACTCGCCCAGGTAAAGACCCTGCACCTCATGGCCTCCCCCGGCTTCCTCAACGACTCCCCGCAACACCGCACCTACTGGACCGTCGACCGCAACCTCCGCTACGGCGGCCCCACCGCGAAATTCAACTCCGGACCCGCCGGCGACACCATCGCCTTCGACGGCAAGCTCTTCTATGAAATCCGCGGCTACGCCCCCGGCCGCAACCTCCCCGGCCGTGGCCGCAATATGAACCCACGCGAACTCTACTCCGTCTTCAGCGGCCGCCACGGCTACGACCAGAACAAGGAAGATCCCAAAGCCATCCCCGCCGTCGGCGGCTGGGAAAAACGCTGGCAAACCCCAACCCCCTTCGCCGGCCACGCCATCGCCGCCTCCGCAAACACCCTCATGGCCGCCGGCGTCCCCATGCGGTCCAACTACACCCCAGAAGAAACCGACGCCTCCTACGCCGGAAAAAAAGGAGGCCTCGCCTGGCTCTTGGACACGAAAGACGGAAAGAAACTCCAGGAGTTAGAATTCAAAGCCCCACCCGTCTGGGACGGCATCGCCATCGCGCACGGGAGTTACTTCGTTTCGTTGAAGGACGGAACGGTGGTTTGTTTGGCTGGGAATTAGCCATGCGTAGGTGGAGTCCTCTCATAAAACCCTGAATCAGTTTTCTGGGAGCATTCCAGAGGTATTTCGGGTCGGAATCGATCTCAGTGAGTTAGAGGAAATGGTTTGACCAACTGATGAAAGAAATCTCCGATCTGGCCCGTCAGCTTTGGCAACAATGATCAACCTACGAAAACCAAACCGCGCCGCAACATGGACGTTGCTGGGTGTCCTCAATCTACTCACCCACACGCTATCCGCAGCGAACACCTTCACGCCCTACCGCAATGCTGATGAAGTGCCGCGAAACGTCGTGGATCTTTGGAAGAGTTACGATGCGCGGAAGGAGGGGCTCGACGTGCAGGTCGTGAAGGAATGGAAGGCGGACGGGGTGGTCACGCGTTATGTCACGTTCAAGGTCGGGACGTTCAAGGGAACCGACGCGCGCATCGCCGCTTACTATTCCTTTCCCGACAATGGCCGGAAGAACGCGGCCTTCGTCTGGAGTCATGGCGGCGGTCAGCGGGCGGACCGAAATCGTGGCATTTATTTTGCCAAGCAGGGTTTTGCCACCGTGGACATCAACTGGCTGGGGAGGCCAATGGAGGATGGCATCGAGATCAACACCGACTGGGGCAAGGTCGATCCGACGCAGGGACCGAGGTTTTATAAGAAGGCGCTGCGCAAGGGCTGGAAGCGCAACCTGCAACCGGACGAATACTCCATCGATCCCGTGGTCAGTCCGCGCAACGCCAATTGGTTCCTGCTCACGGTCGCGGCCCGACGGGCGATCACCTTTCTCGAACGCCAGACCAAGGTGGATGCGCACCGGATTGGATTCACGGGATTCTCCATGGGCGGGATGATCACCGCCCTGACCGCCATCGATCCGCGGCTCAAAGCGGTCGCCCCCTTCGTCGGCGGCACGGGATTCAAGTATGTCGATTTCCCCGGCGGCATCAGTGGGAGCAGCATCCGCCCGCATTTCCAAGATCTGGATCTCTACAAGGCGACCATCGACGCCAGCGCCTACTGGCCCTTGGTGAAATGCCCGGTCGTCTTCATCAGTTCCTCCAACGACTTTCACTCCACCTACGAACGGATCTACCGATCGATGGCGCTGCTGTCGCACGGGAACTGGCGCGTGACCGCCAACGTCCACCACAACCACGGACCCGGACCCGAACAATGGGCCGTCCTGAACCTCTGGTTCAACCAACACCTCAAGGGCGTCGAACAACACCTCCCCATCACTCCCCCTTCGACCATGATAGTCACCGGCAAGTCCGCGCGATTCACCGTGACACCTGCCAACCCCGAACGCCTGGTCGGCACCGAAGTCTACTACAGCCACGACCCCAATTCGCGCACCCGTTTCTGGATCCGCGCCGCGGCTCAACGCTCCGGCAAGAGCTGGTCGACGACCCTGAAAGTCCACGACCAGCTTCCGCTCTACGTGTTCGCCAGCTGCCGCTATCGACTGCCGCAGCCAATGACCTTGGAGCGCGGTGAAACCTCCACCTTCACCCTCAATTCCCTCGAACAAATATTCGTGCCGAAGAAGGTCAACCTGAAAGCTCTCGCCCGGCTGAAGAAACCCGGAACCGTGTTCGAAGATTTCAAGAACGGCGTCCAGGACTGGTCCAGCCGGGACGGGCGAACCATCCGCACCTACAAGTTTCAAAACCCCGAATTGGACCGCTCCAACGACCGGCAACTCGCCCTGACCATCGACCCACAAGGCCGCCGACTCGCCTTGCGCCTCAACGCCGACAGCAAGTTCCTCAGCCGCGAAAACAACCTCGGCAGCTTCACCATCGCCAAACGCATTCAAGGCGACGGCCCGCAAACGATCCGAATCAGCCGCGACCAGTTCAAAGGCACCAAAGACAAGCTCCTGGAATGGTCCAAGATCGCCACCTTCGACGTGACCCTCATTGACGAGGCCACGCGTGAGAAACTCAATCTCACCTCCGCCGAAGGACACCAGATTCTGCGTCGAATCGAATTGGTGAAAGCGGACTAAGGCGAAACAAAGGCAACAATTCTACCGTCTGCGTAATTGATGGAATTCTTTTGCGGCAAATGTTGGGATTTGCGGAGAGTTCTTCTGAATCGATGAAACGAATTACGATACTTTGTGTTCTTGGTGCCTTCGTGGTTTCAGGCCTTCACGCCGAAGACCATGCCCGCGCACGCGAACTCTACGCCCTGATCTGCGTCAATTGCCACGGTCCCAATCTGGATGGGGGCAAGGGCCCCGCACTGACGGATGCGTATTGGCGGCATGGCTCGGAGCCGGAGGCGATTCTCAAGGCGATCAACAAGGGCTTTCCCGGGTCGGAAATGGTCGCGTTTGAAGAGGCTTTGCCGGAAAGCGACCGCCTGGCGCTGCGAGACTTTCTCGTTTCAAGACAGGAAGGATTGCGCGAGGTGACGCGTCACGTTTATCCGCGGGAACCGTTTCGCGGCAAGCGACTAACGCGGGAATTGTTCGCTCCCGTGAAACCCATCTCGCACAAGCGCCTGCCCGAGAACGTGTATTACCTGGATCGCAACCAGGATGGTGTCCTGCGCGGCACGGCGAAGATCCATGTGCGCGAGGCGGGCAAGTATCGATTCGTGATTCCGCCACGCGGCCGCTCAACGATCTACGTCAACGGGAAGGAAGTCTTCTATTACGATGATCATGATCGGATGAAGAAACAGACCCGCATCAACGAGACCTTTGAGCTGAAGCCCGGTGTGCATGAGATGGAATTCCTGCACGAGGAAAAGACTTCCCATCGCTTTCGATTCAGCGGCGTGCTGCAACACGAGAGCGGGAAGAAATGGCCGCTCAACGGGCGCAGTCTGCAGGGCAACATTCCGAAGATCATCGCGGCCGAACCGGAAGCCAAAGTCGTCCGCAAGCTGATCGAAGGACTCCCCCCGCGCACGCTCCTCTGTCTCCTGCCGAACCAGGTCCTGGTCGCCTACAATCCGGTGGATGGCCGGCTCTTGCAGGCCTGGCACAGCGCGTCCGTCGACCAGACCCCGTCGCTCGTGGATCGCAGTACCAAGGCTTCAGAAATCAAAGGAACGCCCATTCCCAACGTAGGACGCGAAGTCCTGCGGGCGGACATCCTGCGCTTCCTGCGCTACGAAATGCATCTCGACACCGTGCATCTCGTCTCCCTCGTCGATGGCCGCGAACAGACCGTCATTATTGCCCCGGACGGACTGCAGTCGTTCAAGGTCGCCGTCCGATAATCTCCCCCCCAACATGAAAAGAATTCTCTCACTTCTCATCTTCTGCGCCTTCGTCGGCACAGCCGCAGCCCAGATTCCCGCCGGTTACCGACTGGTGACCGTTCCCTTGCCGCGCGGCGCGGTCACCGTGCTTGGTCTCTGTCACAAACCGGACGGCACGCTCGCGATCTGCACCTGGGAAGGTGAGGTCTGGGAATACCGCGATCAGGAATGGACGCGCTTCGCCGAAAACCTGATGGAGCCCAACGGCATCTATTGGGACGCGAAGGAAAAGGCCTACTACGTCGCACAAAAACCGGAACTGACCCGGCTCATTGACACCAACCTCGACGGCAAATGCGATCGCTACGAAAGCATCACCGACGCCTTCGGTGTGTCGGGTCAATACCATGAATATCACTTCGGTCCCGTGGTGGATTCCCTCGGCCGCAAGTATGCCTCGCTCAACCTCGCCTCGCGCGACGGCTTCACCGTTCCGGACGGCAAGCCGCAGGGCAAAGGCGGCGGCAACATGGCCTTCACCGGCGCCTGGCGCGGCTGGGTTTACCGCTCCGATCGACCCGGGCATTTCCAACCGATCGCCTCCGGTTTTCGTTCGCCCTGCGGCATCGGCATGAGCCCGAATGACGAACTGTTCATCACCGACAACCAAGGCGACTGGGTGGCCGACTGCTGCATGTATTACATCCGTGAAGGCAACTTCTACGGACACCCCGCTTCGCTTCCCGGCCGCCCCGACTACACCGAGGAAAAGGTCAGTTCCCTCAAGGCCGCCGAATTCGCCAAGCTCCGGACGCTGCCCGCCGTCTGGCTTCCGCGCGAGGTGATCGCGAACACCCCCGGCAGTCCCGTCTGGGACACCACCGATGGCAGGTTCGGCCCCTTCCAGGGACAGATCTTCATCGGCGACCAACGCCAGTCCAATCACTTCCGCTCCGGTGTCGAGCAGGTCGATGGCGACTATCAAGGCTGGTGCGTCGATTTCCTGCGCGGCACCGCCTCCGGTCCCGTGAAGATGTCCTTCGATCCACAGGGCCGGCTTTGGTCCGCCCAGGTCGGGCGCGGCTGGTGGAGCAAGGGTGGTCGACGCACCGCGCTCCAATACGTCGAATGGGACGGCCAGACGACGCCCTTCACCATCCACTCCGCCACGCTCACCAAGAC
>JAYPXF010000016.1:0-37416 GCA_038154405.1 Verrucomicrobiales bacterium
AGATTAGGCACCAGCGTGGTAAACGGATAATCAGCCACCTTGGGCGTCGCGGAGGTCAGATCGCCTCCGTCAAAGAATCGAAAATCACCCCATTCGATCAGGGATACCACGCTGTTCGCATTGTCAGACAGATCCTCGGCCTTTTCCTCGCCAGGCCCGTTCGGATTCTTGCGGAACTGTTCCCGACGGGGAGAGATGAACTTACGATCAGCGGCAAGAACTCGGATTTCCAGTTTCGGTGCACCTTTGAAGGAAGGTTGTTTCAACGGGATGACCGAGCCCGGTTTCACCGTGTGACGCCTGCCCACCTGCATGTCCACATACGGCTGCCGAACGCGCCTCCACAGGGCGTTGTTGCCTCGATGACGATCGGGATTCGTTTCCGGCACGCCCTTGTCATAGACGTTCTTGATCTGCACGAGTTGGGCGATCTCGGCCGCGCCACCAAAGTGATCGCGATGCCAATGGGTGATGATCAGGTGATCCAACTGCTTCAGTCCGGCAACCTCTTTGAGCACCTTCACGATGCGCTGCGGATCACGACCACCGGGATTGCCCGTGTCGATCAGGACGGATTCACCCGCCGGTGTCACCATCAGCGTGGACCCGCCGCCTTCGGAATCGACCCAATAAACATCGAGCGTCTTGTCCTTCTTGCCCGCCTGCACGTTGAACGCCATGAGCATCACCACCAAGGCGCTCAATCCGAATTTGAATCCGCTGTTCTTCATAAGGAATGTCCAGAGATGAAATCATCCGGCGCGCCGTAGCAATCGAATTCTTTTGCGCGAGCGCCCGCCGTTGGGCATAAACCGAAGCGTGCTAGCCAAGGTGTGTTCGGCCGCAGTGCAGGGGATTGAGTCTTCGCCGGTGGAGGTGGAGGTGAATTGTGCATTCGGCGGCAACAAGATCGTAATCGTGGGGCTTCCCGACGCCGCCGTAAGGGAATTGCAGGACCGCGTGTGTACGGCCCTCAAAAACTCGGCCTATAAGATCCCGATGGGCCGCACGACCATCAACCTCGCCCCTGCCGATGTACGCAAGGAAGGACCGATCTACGACCTGCCCATCGCCGTCGGCATGCTCGCCGCCAGCGAACAATTGGAGACCGACCAACTCGATAATTTCGCCCTCATCGGTGAACTCGCATTGAATGGAGCCATCCGTCCCATCAACGGCCTGCTGCCTATCGGCTTGGATGCCAAACGACGCGGCATGGCCGGCGTCATCGCCCCCGCCGCCAATGCGTCCGAAGCCGCCGTCGTGAACGGGCTGAACGTCATCCCCGCCGACAACCTGCGTGAAGCCGCGGATTTTCTCGCCGGCGGAAAGATCATCTCCCCCTTAAAGGTCGATACGGAATCCCTGTTCGACCAACCCTGGCAGGACGAAATCGACATGGCCGACGTGAAGGGGCAGGAGTCGGTGAAGCGTTCCTTGGAGATCGCCGCGGCCGGCGGACACAATGCCCTGCTTATCGGTCCGCCCGGCACGGGCAAGAGCATGTTGGCCAAGCGCCTGCCGTCCATACTGCCCCCTCTCACATTGGAAGAAGCCTTGGAAACCACCAAGGTACACAGCATCGCCGGCCACCTGCAACCGGCACAACCGCTGGTGACGCGTCGACCGTTTCGCGATCCGCATCACACCGCCAGCGACGCCGGATTGCTGGGTGGCAATCAAAACCCCACACCTGGGGAGATTTCCCTGGCCCACAACGGCGTGCTCTTCCTCGACGAACTCCCTGAATTCAAACGTAGCGTGTTGGAAACCATGCGCCAACCGCTGGAGGAAGGTCGCGTCACCATTTCGCGAGCAGCCGGCACCATGACCTTCCCCGCGCAATTCCAATTGATCGCCGCCATGAACCCCTCGCCCGACGGCAAGATGCCGGCCGAATCAAATTGTTCCCCCAAGGAGATTCAGAATTATCTGGGCAAGATCTCCGGTCCCCTGCTCGACCGCATTGACATCCACGTCGAGGTGCCGCAGGTGAAGTTCCGCGAAATCTCCGATGCACGGCCCGGTGAACCTTCAAAGACCATTCGGGAACGCGTCATCGCCGCCCGCCGAATCCAACGCGCCCGCTTCGCGCACAAACCACAAATCACGTGCAACGCCCTTATGGGAACAAAGGAGCTTCGCGATTTCTGCCGGCTGGACGAACACACCGCTGAACTTCTAAAAATGGCCATGGAGGAAAACAACCTCAGCGCCCGGGCCTACGACCGGATTCTGAAAGTCTCCCGCACCATCGCCGATCTGGATTCGTCGGAAACCGTCACCAGCGAACACGTCTGCGAAGCGATACAATACCGTTCCCTGGACCGCCAGATCTGGGGCTGAACGCGAAGATCGGCAGCAATGGTTCACTGCGCGTGAAGCGCCTTGCCGTGGAGGAGGTTCTGCATGTTGTCGGTCACGATCACGATTCCCGTCGCACCGATCACCAACCACGCGAGAACCAAGGGGGAAAGAGAAACAAGCGGATGCGCCTTCACAAACTTGAAATGCCTCATGCGCCGATGCTGAGATACAGCAGAAAAGCCATGAGCAGAAACAGCGAGGGATAAAAGCTGTAGAGCACCCAATGTCGAAACGTGACCGACCAGCCACCGGCATTCGTCCAAAAGTCGGAAGATTCCTTGAGGATCGCCTCAAACAGAATCCAGCCCGCCACGGAAACGGTCAAATAGCACCCCAGCATCCAACGGAGGAGCTTGTTCAGCGAATTGTCGGCTGTGTTACTCACTGATCGAACGCCCCGACATCATGTACCACTGAGCTCTAACGGTCCATTGGAAGGTTACTAAAGGCCATGTAGCGAAATCGCCGACCGGTGTGCTGATTCATCCCGCGAAACCCTACAATCCCGTCGGATGATCGAGGAATTGCCACTCCACCTTGAACTTCTTCGCCAACTGCGCGGAGAGGGCTTTCACGCCGAAGGTTTCCGTTGCGTAATGACCGGCGTAAAGGACGTTGATGCCGACATCTTCGGCCAGCGCGAAGGTGTGATGCGGGCCTTCGCCGGTGATGAAGGTGTCCACTCCGTCGGCGGCAGCCTTGGTCAGCTGCGAGCCGGCTCCGCCCGTGACGATGCCGATCTGATTACAGGTCTTCGGACCGCCGGGCAGAACAGTGACGGGACCGCCGACTGCTTTTTCCAATTTCTTGATCAATTGCGAGCGAGTGATCTTGGCGGAAGTTCGCAGGCCGATATCCCGACCTTTTTCAAAGAAGAACGGCTTCAGCTTCTTCAGGCCCAACGCGGCGGCGAGTTGGGCATTGTTGCCAAGCTGGGGATGGCAGTCCAAGGGCAGATGCGAGCTGTAGACGGCCAGATTGCTTTCCAGCAGCAGTTTCAAGAGTTCGTATCGCTTGCCCGTCCACGGCGCGGAAGGGCCCCAGAACAATCCGTGGTGAACGATCAACAAGTCCGCCTTGGCGGCGATGGCCAGTTTCACGGTAGCCATGGAGCCGTCGACCGCGGCGGCAATGTGGGTCACGCGGCCGTTATTCTCGACCTGCAGGCCGTTGACCGCGCCGGACCAGTCATCGATTTTGGCGGTATCCAGCAGGGTGTCGCAATGGCGGACGATTTGTTTGAGCGAAGCCGCGGGCATGGGCAGATGGAAGCAGACGGGCGGGCTTTCGCAAAACTTTTTGCTTTTTGGCAACGGGCTTTGCACTCTTCGCCCCCATGACCGCGCCACTCGCCCTGGTCGCCTTCGAGCGATCGATTCCCGGAAGCCAGTTGTTGGTGAAACTGGCCGATCTGGGATATCGGACCGAGCAGGTGACGGATCTGGGTGAGATGGTCGGCATTGCGGAAGAGCTGAAACCGCTCGTCTTGCTGATCGATCTCGAATGGCGCGCGCGTGACCCGATGTTCACCATCAACGCGTTGCGGAACAATTCGACCACCGAGCATCTGCCCATCATCGCCTACGGTGACGTGACGGATGAAAACCGGCTGGAGATGTCACTCGACAACGGCGCCTCACTGGTGACCGGCGACGACGGCATGTTGATGCAATTGCCCCGCCTGCTCGACCAGGCACTGGAACTTGACTGACAATTTGGAAATAGAAAAACGACAATGGCACTACCGACCGTAAAACTGGATCAGGGCATCCACGCGATGCATGTCTTCTACAACGTGGACCGCGTGGCTTGGGATGAACTCACCCAAGAGGAATCACAGGCCGCGAAAGAAAAGCTGCAGGCGCTCTGCGAAGCCAACAACCAACCCTGCCAACCCTTCCTTCGTTCCTACGCACCGGTTGGCGGCAAGGCCGATCTCTGCTTCTGGCTCATGCACGAGGAACTCGGCGCACTCGCGCAGATGCATCGCGATTTGGAAGCCTGCTTCCCTCCGGGCACCATCGATACTGTCTACTCCTACCTGAGTGTCACTGAGCTTACCGAATATCAGCCGACTTACGACGATTCAAAGGCTCGCCTGATCCACCAGGAGGGACTCGATCCGGAAAGCGATGAGTTCAAGACCAAGTTCGAAGAGGCCAAGAAGCACGTCGATTCCTATCGGCAGTTTCGCATTAATCCGGAAATGCAGGACTGGGAGGTCATGGCCTTCTACCCGATGAACAAACGGCGTTCCGGCGATGACAACTGGTACATGCTCGACTTCGACGCCCGCAAGAAACTCATGAGCGGACACGCCCGCGTCGGTCGCAAATACGCCGGCCGCATCTCCCAGATGATCACCGGCTCCACGGGTCTCGACGATTGGGAATGGGGTGTCACCCTGATGGCCCATCAATTGGATGCCATCAAGGAAATCGTCTACGAAATGCGCTTCGACGAAGTGAGTGCCCGCTACGGTGACTTCGGGCAGTTCTACATCTCACTGCGCGCACAGCCGGAAGATCTCTGGAAGCACCTGCACCTTTGAGTGCCTCCGGCGGCAGCGACGACGGAAAGGTGACGAGCCTTTATGTGCACGTCCCCTTCTGCGCGCACAAATGCGAATACTGCGCGTTCTACTCCAAGATGCCTTCGGGCGAACTGGTCAACCGCTACGTTGACTCGTTGATCCGCGAAATGGAACTGGTGGCGGATGAACTCCGTCCCCGGACAGTCTTCTTCGGCGGCGGCACACCGTCACTGCTGAGCATCTCCCAGTGGCGCAAGTTGCTGGAAGCCATGCAACGCCTGAGACTGACCGGCGCTGAAGAATGGACGGTCGAATGCAATCCCGCCACGGTTTCCGCCGACAAGGCCAAGGTGTTGCGCGACTTCGGCGTAAATCGCATTTCCATGGGCGTGCAATCGCTGGATGAAAATCTGCTCGAACGTCTCGGTCGCATTCACTCCCGCGATCAGGTCTTCCGGTCCTACGAAATCCTCCGCCATGCCGGCTTCGAGAACATCAACCTCGATCTGATGTTCGGCATTCCGACGCAGACGATGGAGATCTGGCAGGCAACGCTCGACGAGATCATCAGCCTGAAAACCGAACACATATCCTGTTACGAAGTCATCTACGAGGAAGACACCCCCCTGTTCGCGCAATTGAAGGCTGGCGAATTCGATGTGGATGAAGAATTGATCGAAGACATGTATCTGGCCTTGGTGAACACCGCGGCGGCGGCAGGCTTTCATCAGTACGAAGTTGCCAACTTTGCTCGTTCGGGGGAGACAGAATGCCAACACAACATCAATTACTGGCGCGGAGGAAGTTACTACGGACTCGGCCCCAGCGCCTCCGAACATCGGCACGGCACCCGCTCCAAGAACTGGAGCAACACCCAGCTCTATTGTGAGCAGCTGGAACAGGGCAAACGCGCCATCGAATCCGTCGACGAACTCTCCCCGCTCGCCAGTGCCGGCGAAACCGCCGCATTTGGTCTACGCATGAACCGCGGCTGGCAGTTCGATGAGTTTCAAACCACCACCGGCCACGACCTGCGCGCGGAATGGGCCGGAGAAATGAACGACCTCGTTACCGAGAATCTGGGAGTGCAAACGGATGAGGGATTCCGGCTCACCTCCACAGGTCTCCGCTTCGCCGATCACGCGGCCCGCAAGTTTCTTCGCCTCTAACCGGTAGGACACCAGTTCACGTGGCGCCCCCCCCCCACGGAGGGAATCGCTCCATCGATGCCGGTTTTGAAAAGCGGCCCCGCTTCAGCGCCACGGCGAAACCGACAGGGCGGTTTCCTCCGGCCTCACTCGTCCGATTGCCGGCACCCACCTCAATCACATGCCAAAGATTCCTCGACACCTCTGCCGGATTCCTTTCAATTCCGGCCATGATTTCCGTGAAGCAACTCGTTTTCGCCATCTTTGTGACCGGCGCGCTCATCGCCGAAGCTGCGCCGAAGAAGGTTCTGATGATCGCCGGTCGTCCGAGCCATCCGCCGCTGACGCACGAACACAACGCTGGCATTCAGCTGCTGCACAACTGCCTCGAACAGGGCGCCGATAAACTGGTCAAGGCCAGCTTCCATCTCAGCCCGACCAAAGAGAGCGTGGATTGGCCAGATGCGAAAGCGTTCGAAGGTGTGGATTGCATCGTGATTTATTCCGACGGGCAGACGCGACATCCCGCGCTCCAAGGTAACCGGCTCGGGCAGCTCGAAAAGCTCATGAAGAAGGGCGTCGGCTTCGTCACCATTCACTACGGCGTCGAACCGACCTTGGACAAAGGCCACAAGGAGTTCCTCCGCTGGCAGGGTGGCGCCTTCGAGATTCACTGGTCGGTGAATCCCCATTGGGACGCGAACTTCGACCAGCTGCCCAAGCATCCGATCACCAACGGTGTGAAGCCGTTCAAGACGAACGACGAGTGGTATTATCACATGCGCTTCGTCGACGGCATGAAAGGCGTCACCCCGATCCTCTTCGACCTGCCCGGACCGGAAACGCTCGCCCGTAAGGACGGTCATCACAGCGGCAACCCACACGTCCGCAAGGCGGTTGCCGCCGGCAAGGAACAGACGGTTGCGTGGGCCTACGATCGTCCGGGTGGAGGTCGCGGTTTCGGCTTCACCGGCGGCCACAATCATCTCAACTGGGGCAACGAAAACCAGCGCCGCCTGGTACTCAATGCCATCGTCTGGGCGGCCGGCGCCGAACTACCCAAAGGCGGCATCCAGTCCAGGGTCACCGAAAAGATGCTGATGGCCAACCTCGACAAGAAGGAGGCTCGCAAACCCCGGCCGCGTTCCAACCGGAAGAAGCCGGCTCAAAAAAAAACTGAAAAAGTGACGCCGAAGGTAGCGGCGGCGTTTTCCAGCCCGGTCGTCACCCTGCGAACGCCGGGTTATTCTGTTCCCGTCCGCGCCACGATCGCGGACGCCAAGGAGCTTTTTCTGATCGTCACCGACGGTGGCAACGGCTACGCCTGCGATTGGGCCGACTGGACGGAACCGGTCTTGGTAAGCGCCTTTGGCAAGAAGACCAAGCTGACTGATTTGAAGTGGGCAAGCGCCACCACCGATTGGGGACTGGTTCGCATCGGCAAGAACGCCGGCGGCGGTGAACTGAAGGTGAAGGGCAAGAAGATCGGGTTCGGCATCGGCACACACGCCAACTCCGTCATAACCTACAAGCTTCCCGCCAATCACTCCTACACCTGGTTCGAAGCCCGTGGGGCCCTCGACAATGGCGGCACGGACCAGAAGGGCACGAGCGTTCAGTTTCACGTCCACACGGAGAAACCCGATCTGGTTGATCTGCTGGCAAAGGCAAAGAAGAAGAATGAATCCCGCCAAGCCGCAGCCGGTGATCCAAAAGACGCGGTCGCCAATTTGACCGTTCATCCGAAGTTAGCCGCCCAGCTGTTTGCCGCCGAACCGATGTTGTTGAACCCGTCCAACATCGATATTGATCACCGCGGCCGCATCTGGGTCTGCGAAGTCGTCAACTATCGCAAGCACAAGGGCAGGCGCAAGGAAGGCGATCGTATCCTCATTCTCGAAGACACCGACGGCGACGCGAAGGCAGACAAGTCCACCACCTTCTTCCAAGGCCCAGAGGTCGACACCGCTCACGGCGTAACCGTGCTACCCACCAAGGACGGCAAGAACACCAAGGTCATTGTGGCCGTCGGCGACACGATCCTCGTCTTTCACGATACGAACGGCGACGGCAAGGCAGACAAGTTTGAACCGCTCTTCACCGGCATCTCCGGCAGACAACACGACCACGGCATACATCAGGTCCAGTTCGGACCGGACGGACGCTTCTATTTCAACTTCGGCAACTCCGGTCGCCAGATCAAAGACGCCCAGGGTAAAACGATCGTTGATCTGGCTGGCAATGAGGTGAACAACTCCCGCAAGCCTTACCAGGAAGGCATGGTCTTTCGCTGTTACCCCGACGGCAGCGAATTCGAAACCCTCGGCTGGAATTTCCGGAACAACTGGATGGTCACCGTCGACAGCTTCGGAACCATGTGGCAGTCCGACAACGACGACGACGGCAACAAGGGCGTCCGCATCAACTACGTGATGGAATACGGCAACTTCGGCTACAAGGACGAACTGACCGGTGCCGGCTGGCGCGCCAAGCGCACGGGAATGCACGCTGAGATCCCTTCGCGTCATTGGCACCTGAACGATCCCGGCGTCGTACCAAATCTCCTCCACACCGGCGCCGGCTCCCCCACCGGCATCTGCATCTACGAAGGCGACCTGTTACCCAAGGAATTTCAGGGACAGATGATCCACTGCGACGCCGGGCCCAGTGTCGTCCGCGCCTACCCCGTCAAACCCGATGGTGCCGGCTATTCCGCGACCACGGTCAACATCCTCGAAGGCACCAAGGACAAGTGGTTCCGGCCCTCCGACATAAAGACCGCCCCGGACGGCTCCCTGATCGCTGCGGATTGGTATGACCCCGGCGTCGGCGGCCACAATGCTCGTCACATCGAAAGCGGCCGCCTCTTCCGCGTCGCCCCCAAGGGCAACACCAAATACCAAACACCCAAGTTTGATTTCAATTCCATCGACGGCTGCATCGCGGCTTTGAAGAACCCGAACAACGCCGTCCGCTACATCGCTTGGAATGAACTCCACAAGGCACAGAGCAAAGCCAAACCTGCGTTGGAGAAACTGGCCAAGGACAAGAACCCGCGATTCCGTGCCCGCGCCCTCTGGCTGTTGGCGATGATCAAGGACAACGCCAAGGGGACGATTGAATTGGCCATGAAGGACAACCACCCGGAGGTCCGCGGCATGTCCCTCCGCATCGCCCGTCAGCACAACATCGACACGCTGCCGATCGTCAACAAACTTGTCCTGAATCAACAGTCCTACTCGGTCTGGCGCGAATGCCTCATCGCCTTGGCGAACACCAAAAAGCCGCGTGCTGTCGCTCCCATCTGGGGGCTGCTTGCCAGCGAGCACACCGGGCGTGACCGCTGGTATCTCGAAGCCCTCGGCATCGCCGCCCGTGGTCACGAAACCCTCTACTTCGACACCTGGATCAAAGGTATCAAGCAATGGAACACCGGAGCAGGCCGCGACATCATCTGGCGCCTCCGCGCACCGAAGGCCGCCACCTATCTCGCCAAGATCATCACCGATCCCAATACGAAAGCCGCGGACAAGGACCGCTACATGCGCGCCCTCGACTTCATTCCCAAGTGCAAGGAAAAGGACGAAGCCCTCGCCGAAATCGCCCTTGGTTCTCTGGGACTCTGAAGTCAAAAGACCGCGTCATGCAGGCAGTTCACGCCCTTCCCCCTCACCCCAACCCTCTCCCTCAGGGAGAGGGAGCAATACAGAGCGCAGGAATTGCAATCAAACATCCCCGGCCACCTATCCGCGTCCATTCCATTTCCCTCTCCCTGAGGGAGAGGCCTGCGACGAGCTCAGCCGTGTCGGTCAGAGTGAGGGAGAAGAGAGTATCCAAGAACCAAAACTCATTCAATACCTCCACCCGTATTCTCCCCCTGCTCGCCCTCTTGATCGGACTGACCATCACGCCCCAGGCGGCCGACATCCCTCCGGATAAACTAAACACCTTAATTGGCGCCCTCACCCGCCTCGGTCCGGAAAAGGTGAACGCCAATCCGCGCCTCAAAACCGCTCTGAGCCAGGTCCTCACCGCTACCGAGGGCACTGAACAATTCGTCGATCTGGTCGAGGTCTTCAGACTCACGGATCGCAATCCGGAACTGCTCGAAATGGCCATTGCCAATCCCAACAGCAATGCCGGCGTGGCGGCCGTCAACGTCGTCCTGGCCAACGACGGAAGCGTGTTGATCAAGGAGACACTCGCAGGTGACCCGAAACGCGCCGGCAAATTGGTGGAATCCTTGGGTAACACCCTCAAGGGATCCACCGTCGACCTGATGCTTCCATTGCTCTCCACCGATGGAGACGATGCCCTGCAGAAAGAAACCGTCCGTTCCCTGAGCAAGTTCAAGCAAGGTGCCCAGGCCCTGCTGAAGTTGGCTGACGCCGATTCCATCCCCGAAGCTGCCAAACTGACCGCCACGATGGAGCTCAATTCCGTGCGTTGGACCGATGTGAAAGACCAGGCCGCCAAGCTGCTGCCACTGCCAAAGATGCAGGGCGGCGGATCTTTCCCGACAATTGCCGAACTCGTGAAAAAGTCCGGCGACGCCATACGTGGTCGGCTGGTTTACGCCCGCGAAACCGTCGCGTGCAATCGCTGTCATCAGGTGAACGGCGAAGGTATCGACTTCGGCCCCGCCCTTTCAGAGATCGGTTCCAAGCTCACCAAGGAAGCGCTCTACGAATCTATCCTGGCCCCAAGCAGCGGTATTCTAATGGGATATGAATCGTGGTCCGTGGAGACAAAGGCCGGCGATGAGTATTACGGCCTGCTCGTGAGCGAGACCAAGAATGAGATGGCCATCAAAACCGTCGGCGGCATTGTCAACCGCATCCAGAAGTCCGACATCGATTTCAAACGAAAGTCCTCCCTTTCGACCATGCCCTCCGGACTCCAGCAACTCATGTCGGTCCAGGACATGGTCGATCTCGTCGAGTATCTTGCGTCCCTGAAGAAGCGGCCTCGAACGAAATAAGCTGCGCGATCAGCAAGCCATCCGTGGAGGGCATCGCTCCGTCGATGCCGCTTTGGGGTGTCCGCCATCCCTTAAAGCAATGGCGGAACCGACGGAACAGTTCCCTCCAGCCCTCGCCGTCTCCCTCAAGTCCCGACCGCTGTCGTCAACCAGGCGCCGTTCGCATCAACCGGCCCTGCCGGGAACGCGATAGGCCAGGCCACGGCGATAGAGACTGAATCCAATCCAGACGCTGAAGCCGGCGATCGCGGACGCCAACGTATAGCGGATCGTATTCACCTCGACTGCATCGCCGAGCCAGTGCCCGATGAACGGGAACTCCAGCAGGAATCTGACCCCCTGCGTCCCGAACACGCGGATCATCTCCACCCCGATCGCCAGGCCCAGGAACCCGAACAGGACAAAAGTGTGATGCGTGAAACGTTCGTCCGGGGTCTTGCCCGCGCCGACAAACACGTCAATCAACGTCATTACGAGCAGACAGGAGGCGAACGCAAAAACGCTGAAGAGCGGCACGGCGACCCCAAGTCCCAGGTGAATGAAGAACAGCGCGAGAAATCCGTGAATGCGGCGCACGTTGGCAACTGCGCGATCCGTCGAGCTGTTCTTCGCATGATCGACCGGCACCGCCATGGCGAACGGAAACATCAATCCGTGCAACAGCACCCCGCACAGAGCTCCGACGGCATTCTTGGTGTTCATGATGCTGAACTGCACCAGCGGCTGCTCAAAAGCGTCGGCCAGCAGTACGATACCCACTACCGCCAAGGCCAGGCATTCGACATCATACCGGGGCGCAGTCACCTCGGGCGACATTGTCCCCGACGGCAGATTCCTATTCAGCTCGAAAGGCACACCGGACACCAAGTCGCCCAGACAATAGCCGTATCCGACCAGGACGGCCGCAAAGGCCCATGCATTGTATCCCTTGAGATCCGCCGCCAAACGGCTCAACGGATCCACCCACACCAGTTTGTCGGCCAGCAGCAGGCAGGCAACAAGCAGCACCCCTTCCACCACGCGAATGGCACTGATCGAAAGCATCGAGACGGGACCGGGGGCGATCTTTTCCAGCGTCATTTTCTGCCCGTAGAAGGAACCGACGGCGTCCAACGCCAGGCGGGTGATCAATCCCGTCGCCACCACCAGGGAGAACAGCCACCACAGGTCCGCGTGCAACCAGAACGCCGGCGAACGAAATACGTGCAGTACGACAAAACCGCCGATCATCACACCGGCGACGGTGACCGTTCCATCAATCCACCAACGCAATTCACGACGCGCCCCATCAGGCAGGGAACCCAAAGCCAGGGGCGACAGCCAGGCATTCGAAATGTAGGCGAGCAACACGATGACCAGTCGCATGCACAACAACGCCATCAGCAGTTCGATCCCGGCGGCCTCGAAATCTCCGAGGCACAGGGACAGCACATAGACGACACCCACGAAGATCACGCTCTGCCGGGGCACAGTTGACAACAACCGGTCAAAAAGTTGATTACCCCGATCGGTCACCAGTCCGTCAGGTGCGACGATGTTCATGCGCGCAACCAGGATTTGTCCCAGCGCGTACATGAACACCCCGAGGCAGGATCCTTCCAGAGGCAGGAAACGCAGAAGCAGGACCAGCCAGGCGATCTGAAACGATTCCACGATGACCCCGGCGGCGGATTCACGTTTCGCCCAGTTGCCGTGATCGAGTTCGTCCGCATCGCTCTCGAGCCACTCGGCAATCAACCGGAACCCCACATGCGTAATGACCGCCCCCGTCGCCAACGGGAACACAACGCAGGCCAGCATCACCACGCCGTGCTGCAGGATCGCGTTCACATATAGCACGGCGACCACCAACAGTAGGACGAACGGCATCACCAGTGCCACCGGGATCATGCGCAGCGAACTCCCCTCGCCTACCACGCGTTCCGGCCGGCGACATTCATGGAATTGAAGCAGACCCAGTGCAATTGCCGGCAAGGCTATCAACCAGAGGAAGTCCGCGCCGTTCAGTCCGCCAAACGGCATCTTCAACCGCGACGGATCATGCGCGACCCGCAGGAGCAGTTCCGTCGCCGCACTGGACTCGGCCAGGTTGTGGATGCCGTCCGCTGTTTTCAACGGGCAGGAGCTAAAGGCAATTCCCCCGTGGGCTCAAAACAAAAGCATTCCGGGACGGTATGGGAAACAAGGAAAGGCTTCGTTTGCTTGCCTTCCGACCGGCAAGGGCCTAGAACTCTCCCGGCACAAACCTCGACTTTGACTCCGCCGTGAAGACCGCCTTGGTCATTGATGACGACGATATCGTCCGCAAGATCCTGACAAACGCCCTCCGTGAGGACGGCTGGGATGCCGTGCCGGCCGCATCCGGGGACGAAGGCATCCGCCTGGCCGAAAAGCACCAGCCCCATTTCGTCATCTGCGACCTGTTGATGCCGCGTGTGAACGGCTACCAGGTCTGCCGCGCTATCCGCGACAGCAAAAAGATCGCCCGACAGCCGCGGATTCTCGTCATCTCCAACAGCAACTACAACTCGGACCGCGAGAGCGCGGTTTCCGCCGGCGCGGATGACTTCATGCTCAAGCCGGTCAAACCGACCGACCTGTTGCACCTGCTGAACCAAGACAGCGGCACGACGTTCTTTTATCGCAAACCGGATTTTCGCCCCGATCCCAGCCTCACGGACACCCGGGTCTTCAGCCAGATGGTCGGCACGCCGACCCGCGTGCGGTTCTGGGGCGTACGCGGCTCCATCCCGAGCCCCGGACCGGACACCATGATCTACGGCGGCAACACCACCTGCATCGAGGTTCGCGCCGACGAAGAGCTGGTGGTGCTCGATGCCGGCTCCGGCATCCGCCAACTGGGCCGCCATCTGGCCAATGAATTCAAGGGACAGACAATGGCAATGCATGTCCTGATCTCCCACACCCACTGGGACCATATCCAGGGCTTCCCGTTTTTCCTTCCCGCCTACATGCCGAACAACCACGTGACCGTGCTCGGCTACGAAGGCGCCCGCCAAGGCCTGGAAAGCACGCTCATGGGGCAGATGGAAAGCCCCTACTTCCCGGTGAGCATGGAGCAGATGCCAAGCAACCTGAACATCGAGGAGCTCATCGAAACAAGCTTCAAGATCGGCAAGATCGAGGTCGAGACCTTCTTCGCGAACCACCCTGGCGTCTGCGTCGGCTACCGACTGAACACGTCTTCCGGATCCATCGTGTTCCTGCCGGACAACGAACCGCATGCCCGGCAACGGATGACTGCCACAGATTCACCCGAACAGTCATTTGAAGTTCTCGAATACGCCCGCAAACAGGATGAGAAGCTGATCAAATTCATCGAGAATGCGGACGTGGTGATCATGGATTCCCAATACGACGCCGAGGAATACAAGTCCCACATCGGCTGGGGCCATGGTTGTGTGGACGACGTCGTCGCACTCGCGGTGGTGGCCAAGGTCAAGAAGCTCTTCCTCTTCCATCATGACCCGGACCACGACGATGCCTTCGTGCAGGGGATGGAGGAGTGGGCCCAGGAACTGGTCACCATTCACGGAGGCACCACCAAAGTCTACGCCGCCAAGGAAGGTGCGGAAGTCCTGGTGCAACCCTTCCTCCCCGCCTGACCTCCACGAGGCCCCCAGCGAATCACGCCAGAATCTCTTCGACCACATGGCCATGCACGTCGTTGAGGCGACGGACAATGCCGTTCTGGCGGAAGGTCAATCGTTCATGATCTATTCCGGGCAGGTGCAGGATGGTGGCGTGGAAGTCGTAACGATTCGTCGCCGCGGAGACACCCGCTATCCCAAGCACGCTCAACAGCTTTCCCCTTTGGACCCACCCTTCCGCTACTACGATCGGGCACTGCTGGACGAATTCCCCACCTGGAGACGATACGCCTCTGTCGAGAAGCTCGGCGGTCGCCCGCCAATATCCGAATGTGACCAGACTCATGCGGAAGTGGATGAAGCAATCCCACGCGCCAAGCGATGTCTGGCCGAGCCCAGGCGGATCCAAGACAGCATTTCAAAAGCGGCTCCAAGACGCCGGCATTCCGACGCGGCCGAGAAACATCGACGGTTGAACAGCTTTTGCTATACCGGCGGGCATCATGTCACCCCTGATCCGCATCTGCATGTTATCCGCCCTCGGCCTGTCCTGTCCCGCCTTCAGCGCCGATCCTCCGAAACCTCAATACGAACATGGCAAGATTCGGATTGAGGCGGCCACCTCAACGGAGAAGGTTCGCAACAAACTCTCCGTCGAACACGCGGCCGACTATCTGCTGAAAGGCAACGCCGCATGGATGGGACGGCGCAAATGCGTGGCCTGCCACACCACCGGTTCCTACCTGCAGGCAGCCCCGGCCCTGGCACCGTTCATCGGCAAACCGGCCGGCGAAGTTCGTGAGTTCTATCTGAGTGAACTGGCGGAATTGAAGGCATCTCCAAAGAAGAAGTTTGAGCGTGGCACCAGCACGGCGCAGGTCGTCTACGTTGCCTCCGGATTGGCGGAATGGGATCGACATCTCACCGGAAAACTTTCCGCCGAGACCGCCGAGGCGCTCGACTTCATGTTCCAACTGCAGAACGAGAGTGGCACCTGGCAGTCGCTCGATTGCTGGCCACCGTTTGAATCCAGCGCGTACCAGGAAGCCACCGTCGCCGCCATCGCCATGGCCACCGCACCCGACTGGATGAAGGCCAACACAGATTCTGACGGCGTCAAAAAGCTCCGCTCATACCTGAAAACCGAAACTCCCCCGCATGATTACGCCCGAGTGCTTCTCCTGTGGACCGCCAACAAGGTTCCCGGTTTGTTGAGCGACAAACGCAGGCAGGAACTGGTCGATCTGATCTGTTCAAAACAGCGCAAAGACGGTGGCTGGTCCATTCGCAGTTTCGCCAAGCCAGAGGAATGGGGCAGCGGTAACCGGGCGAAGAAACTGCAACGCGAACCGGAATTCAAGACCACGCCAAGCGATGGCCACATGACCGGCCTGTGCGTCATGGTTCTGCGCGACGCAGGCATTGCAGCGGATGACAAGAGAATTGAAAAAGCCGCCGACTGGCTGCTCCACAACCAGCGTGAATCCGGACGATGGTGGACGCGATCCCTGAACACGGACGCCTACCACTTCATCACCTACAGCGGCACCACCTACCCCCTGCTCGCCCTGGCCAAATGCGGCAAGCTGCAACCGCTCTCCAAATAGGCATGCAATACCGGCTGTTCATGACTGACACGATACGACTCCCCCTGCTCGCCGCCCTGCTGATATCCGGCAATGCCGATGCGATCGACATCCCGGACAATCTAAAGAAGGAGAACCTTGCCGCCTGGTGTATCGTTCCTTTTGACGCGAGCAAACGTGGACCCGAAGCCCGGGCACAGATGTTGAAAGAACTCGGACTGATCCGCTGCGCCTACGATTGGCGGGCGCAGCATGTGAAGGAATTCGAGGAAGAGATCCTTCAATACAAAAAGCACGGCATCGAATTCTTCTCTTTCTGGGGCGGCCACGAAGAGGCCTTCAAGCTCTTTCAGAAACACAAAATCCACCCGCAGGTCTGGCGCACCCTGCCCAGCCCAAGGAAGGCAACCCAAGCCGAACGGGTAGAGGCCGCCGCAGATGCCATGGAGCCACTGGCCAAGCGTACCAGTGAGATCGGTTGCAAGTTCGGTCTCTACAATCACGGCGGTTGGGGCGGCGAACCGGAGAACCTGGTCGCCGTCTGCCGGGAACTCCGCAAGCGCGGACATCATCACGTCGGCATCGTCTACAACTGGCATCACGGTCACGGCCACATTGAAGACTGGGCCGAATCACTCGCGCTGATGCAGCCTCACCTCCATTGCCTCAACCTCAACGGCATGAACACCGGCGCGCAGCCCAAGATCCTCGCCGTGGGACGGGGCCAACATGACAAGGCCATGCTGAAGATCCTGATCGAAAGTGGTTACGACGGACCGGTCGGCATCCTCGATCACCAAAACCATCTCGATGCGAAGGAATCGCTTCAGGACAATCTCGACGGTCTCGAGTGGCTGAAAAAGGAAATCATCAAACCCGGTTCCGGCGGGACCAAACCTCAGCCCAAGGCGAAATCGAAAACGGCCTCAGCACCCAGGTCGGTTGCGAAACCGGTTGCGTCACTGGACACGGCATTCGGCAGAGCTCTGACCGGCGGGTTGGTGGTGGCCGGCAAACCGGAATGGCGCGAACCACCGATCACGGTCGAATGCCGGGTGAAACTCGTCGACGCGAAGTCCTACAACATCCTGATCGCCAGTGACACCAAGGCCTCCAAGGCGCATTGGGAAATTTTCACCATGCCCCGCAGTGGCAAACTCCGCGCCTACCTGCCCGGAGCCGATCCCGACCACGTGAACAGCAACATCAGCATCACCGACAACCAATGGCACGCGGTCGCCATGCAATACGCCGCTGGCCAAGTGAGCCTGTGGGTAGACGGGAGAAAGGTGGCCGATCAGATCATCAAGCTGAAACCCGACCGCAAGATCGTTCCCGGAGGACTCGCGTTTGCGCGCCTCGTCAACCGCACTCTCAGAATGAGCGGCGCGATTGACGAGGTGCGCATTCGCAAGGGCATTCACTCGGATCTCGGCCAGGTATCGAAGAAGCCTTTTCCCTCCGGCGCCAAGGGCGAACTTGGGCTTTGGAATTTCAACGACCTCGACGCGATCAAGAAAACGGAATCAAAACCGCGCGCATCCCTGCCCTTTCCCCGTCAACCGCTTGATGGAAACAACCCGTGGTTTCGCGAACATATCAACCGCGATCGGCTCTACGATTTCTACGCCAAACAAGCCATCCACTACGGCGGCATAAAATCCGACGCGGTGCCCAAAATTCTGCCGCAATACCCGGGTATCGACGCCGGCGATTACGGCCATTGGGGCAATCAGAATGACAAGGACACTTGGCAAGACGATCGCGTTCACCGGATCAAATACGGTTCGATGGTCAGCGGCGTCTTTCGCGGCAACGGCAAGACCATTCCTCGCGCCGTGTGCGTTAGCTTGAACGAAAACGTTCACGCAGTGTTTGACGAAGAAGCCCTGCGTTTCGAAATGGCGTGGCAGGGCGAACCGCCACAGTGGTCGGAAGTTCGCCACGGTTTTATTCGCGGGATCACGATCGGGAAAGGAAACGCAATTCCAATAAACGATCCCGCTGTCATCACGGAATCTGCCCGGTTCATTGGCATCTATCGACCGGGCGACAAGGTGCACTTCGCCATTCGCGAAAACGGTGCGGTGGGATTCCGCCACGCCGTTTTCGCGGATGGCGAAATCACCGTGACCCAAACCACACGTCCTGAAGACACGGTCTCGCAGTGGCCGCAGCGATTGGCCACCCGCGGTGAAATGGGCCATGGCCGGCCCTACGCGTATGACACGTTGACCTTGCCCTACAAGAATCCATGGAACGCACTGTTCTTCGTATCGGGCGTGGATTTCCTTTCCGCAAACCGACTCGCGATCTGCACGATTCATGGTGACGCCTGGCTCTGCGACGTGTCCGGTCCAATGCTCAGTTCACTTTCCTGGAAACGCTTTGCCGCCGGCCTCCATCAACCTCTGGGACTCAAAGTGGTCAACGGCACGATTCACGTGATGTGTCGGGACATGATCGTCGCCCTGCACGACCGCAACAATGACGACGAAGCGGACTACTACGAGAACGTTTACAATGCCCACAAGACTTCCGCAGGCGGACATGACTACGTCACCGGCCTGCAACGTGACAAGGCCGGCCGCTGGTACTTCGCTTCCGGCAATCAGGGAATCATTCGCGGCCACAGGAACGAAGCAACCGTTCTCGGAACGGGTCTGCGCAATCCGAATGGGCTGGCCATCTCTCCAGATGGCGAGGTGATTCTGTCCAACGTACAGGAAGGCAACTGGACACCCGCCAGTGCCATACTGGACATCAGTCGTGGTGGCCACTTTGGGGCGGGCGGTCCGAAGGAAAGTCCGCGCGGGTATGTTCCCCCGATGCTGTATCTTCCCCGCGGAACCGATCATTCCAGTGGTGGCCAGACCTACATCGACAGCGATCGCTGGGGTCCTGTCCGGAGAAACTGGATTCACTACTCAATGGGCGCGGCGACTCACTTTCTCGTTCTTCGAGAAGTGATCGACGGCGAGTCACAGGCCGCTGCAGTCGCCCTTCCCGGTGAGTTCGCTTCCGGCGCTCATCGGGGACGTTTTTCTCCCTTCGACGGCCAGCTCTACGTCGCAGCCTCGCAAGGTTGGGCAAACTACGGCGTGAAGGATGGTGCACTACAACGGGTACGATTCACGGGTGGCGACTATCCCTATCCAATCTCATTCGAAAGCCGCGACAACGGCATTTTGCTCACTTTTGGAGAAGCGCCTTCGAGTGAATTACTGGAAAAGGAGAAGTGGTTTGCGCAACACTGGAACTATCGCTACGGCCCGACCTACGGATCCGCCGAATACTCGGTCACGGATCCCGCACAAACCGGCCACGACCGCCTCGACATCCGCTCAATTCAACGCATTGGCCAAAGCAAAGGGCTCTTTCTCGAAATCCCCCAACTGCGCCCGGTAAACCAACTGCATCTCCACTTCAACGGCAGCCCGCGTATCGAGCTCTTCGCCACCCTGCATCGACTCGGCAGACCATTCACCAACTTCCCCGGTTATCAACGCATCGCCAAGACCTGGGGCGCCGACCAGAGCATTGTGAAGCTCAACGCCAACGACCCCAAGTTTCTCATGACCGCCTGTACTGCCTGTCATCATCGTGAGCAGAATGTGGTCGGACCGCCGCTCCGTGAGATCCGCACCCGCTACGCGGGCAATCCTGACGGCATTGTGAAGTGGGCCATGAATCCGCAGAACGAGAATCCTCAACTGCCGCCCATGCCCTCATTCAGTTTTCTCGGACCGAAAAAGCTCCGGATCATCGCGGAACACATTCTCGCCAACTGAACGGGCTTCCAAGCCGGGAACCTTGACGCTTACGATCGCATCCATGCGATCCCTACTGGTTTCCCTGCTCTTGATCTCATTCAGCATCCCCGAAGGCGCAGCCCAGGGACCCAACTACATCCTGATCTTTTGCGACGACCTTGGCTATGGGGATCTCGGCTGCTTCGGCTCCACGAAGAACCGGACGCCGCACATCGATTCACTGGCGCAGGACGGGAGAAAGTTCACCAGTTTCTACTCATCGAGTCCGGTCTGCACGCCGTCCCGTGCCAGCCTGATGACCGGCTGCTATCCGCGTCGCGTTGGTATGCATGAAGACTTCACCGGTCATTGGGTGTTGATCCCGCGCAGTCGCCGCGGATTGCATCCCCAGGAACTGACGGTGGCCGAGGCATTGAAGGCGCAGGGCTACGCCACCGCCTGCATTGGCAAATGGCACCTCGGCGATCAGCCTGAACATCTCCCCACCCGCCACGGGTTCGACCACTACTACGGCATCCCCTACTCCAACGACATGGCTCGATCCGAGCGCGGAGATCCCCCACTGCCCATCGTAAGACAGAAAACGGTAATCGAAGCCCCCGTCGATCAATCCACCCTCACCAGGCGCTACACCGAGGAAACCATCAGATTCATCGAGACCGTAACAACGAAGAACAAGGAACGAGGAACCAAGGACCCGTTCTTCATCTATTTGCCCCACACCTTCCCCCACACTCCGTTGTTCGCGTCGAAGAACTTTTATGGCAAGAGCGCCAACGGCCGTTACGGCGATTCCGTGGAAGAGATCGATTGGTCCACCGGGCAGATTCTCGATTGCCTGAGGCGCCTCGATCTGGAGGACAACACCTTGGTGATCTTCACTTCCGACAACGGATCCAACGGTCGCAACGGCGGATCCAACGTGCCGTTGGCCGGCATCAAGGGGAGCACCATGGAAGGCGGCATGCGCGTTCCGATGATAGCGCGTTGGCCTGGCAAGATTCCGGCCGGGAGCGAGTGTCGTGAACTCACCACCACCATGGACATTCTCCCGACCTTCTGTGAGCTGTCCGGAGCCCAAGGACCGACCCGCAAGATTGACGGTCACGACATTCGCGATCTTCTCTTCGGCAACCCCGACGCCAAGTCTCCCTACGAAGCGCTCTACTACTACCGGCGTCGCCAGTTGCAGGCGGTTCGCATGGGACCTTGGAAATATCACCTCAAACTCGATGCCACCCATCCTCGTTGGACGAGTTCAGAACCGCTCGGCAAAGGCCGTCCCGCCAAACTCGTGAATCTGAAACGTGACCTTCGCGAAACCAAAGATCTCAGCGATCAGTATCCGAAAGTTCTCAAACGAATCCAAGTGCTGGCAAACCAGACGATCAAGCAGCTCGGAAACGATGCCCAGACGGGAACGGAACAACGGCCGGCCCTCACACTCGAGTCTTCCAAGCCGATGCTGAAAAGATAACTTCGTGAAGAGTTCTCTCCACAGTCTTCAGAGGCCTGCTTGCGACCAAGAGAATCGGATCTTGAAGCCTCTGGAATTCTCCCGGATTCCGCAACCCACACCAAGAGTCGGGCGATAGGCTCGACCCATGACCTACCTCTGGATCGCCTTGGGTGCGCTGGGTTTGCTGGCGCTTTGGGACATCACCCAGAAAAACCACGCGATCCTTCGTAACTTCCCGATCCTCGGTCACTTTCGCTACCTGCTCGAATCCATCAGACCGGAGTTACGGCAATACATCGTCACTGACAATGACGCGGAGCGGCCCTTCAACCGTGACCAACGTCGCTGGGTTTACGCGGTGTCCAAACATTAGACGCCCTACTTCGGCTTCGGCACCGACAATGACATCGAGAACGCGCAGGACTACCTGATCATCAAGCAGAACGCCTTTCCGGTTCAGACACCAAGGCCGGACAGCCATGATTACGACCCGACGTTTCCCCTGCCCTGCGCGAAGATTCTCGGCGGCCATCGGAAGCGGAAGAAGGCCTTTCGTCTAAACTCGGTGGTGAACGTCTCGGCAATGAGTTTCGGCTCCCTGAGCGCCGCCGCCGTCGAGGCCATCAATCGCGGATGCAAGGAAGCCGACTGCATGCACAACACCGGCGAAGGTTCCGTCTCACCGTATCACCTGAACGGCGGCGATCTCATCTGGCAGATCGGGACGGGTTACTTCGGTTGCCGCAATGACGACGGAACCTTCAATCTCGACCGCCTGGTCGAAACCTGCGAGCGCCATTCGCAGATCAAGGCATCGGAAATAAAGCTCAGCCAAGGTGCGAAGGCGGGGCTGGGCGGTGTCGTGTTGGCGGCGAAAGTCACCCCGGAGATTGCCGGGATCCGTGGCATACCGGTGCAATCAGTTGATGATTCATGAAACGAACGTGGAGCCGCCGATGATCGCGCGCGCCAAGCAGTTCATCGAAGAACATCAGGACGAGGACATCTCCCTGCCCGACGTTGCGAAGTCGGTGAACACCAGCACGTTCTACTTCTGCAAGATGTTCAAGAAGGCGACGGGCATCAACTTCACCGAATACCTCTCCCGCGTCCGGGTCGAGAAGGCGAAAAACCTGTTGATGAATCCGAACTCACGCGTCAGCGAAGTCGCCTACCGCGTCGGCTTCCAATCCCTCACGCACTTCAACCGCGTGTTCCGCAAAATCACCGGACAGTCGCCCACCGAATTCCGTCGCAAGACACCTTTCGTGAACAACTGAATCGCGAAGCCGATTTCAGGGGCGCACACATATTCGCGCCAGCGTCCTGACGCCCCTCTCAACGACATGGCAACTATCGGTACTGGTGATTCTCCATCGGCATGTCGATTCTCACACATACTCCTTGAGGAAAGCGGGGTCATGCCACCGCAGTACAGGGCGCCGGCGCGAACAATGAAAACCACTGGTTTGACCATCGCTTTGAACCAGAGGACCGGACCGCCTCACGAGACAACTTGTTGACGGTGATTGTTCAAGAATCTGAACAACCTCCGACTTGTTGACAGCTTGTTTCCTGAATTTGCCGACTGGATCAACCGAGATAGAGATCACGCCCCTTGGCCAGTGCTGCGATCTTGCGGTCGGCCACCGAGCGTTTGAGCATCCAGAAGCCGCAATCGGGGTGAACGTATTTCACACGGCCGGCACCGAGTTTCTTCTCCGCCTTTTCCAACGAGGCGGCAATCTGATCGGCGGTTTCGACGTGGTTGACCTTGATGTCCACGACGCCCATGCCGATGCCGATCTTGGAATCGATCTCGGCCAGCGCATCGAGATCTTCTTCCGGACGATGGGCCAACTCGAGCACGAGATGATCTGTGCGGAGTCCGTTGAGGAATTCCAGGAGTGGCTTCCACTTGCCGGCTTGAATGGTCTGGCCGCCGTAGTTGCCGAAACAGAAGTGAACTGCGCCAGGACCATCGAAGCCGTCGAGCACGCGATTGATCGCTTCCTGCGCGAGAGGTGCGTGTTCCGGACTGCCGGGAATGTTCGCCTCGTCCACCTGCAGACAGGCGGTCGGCAGATCTTTCACCTGCGCCGCCAGCAGATCCGCGATGGCGAGGGTGAGTGATTCGAGATCGCCGTAGTGATTGTCCAACAAGGTGCGGGCGAGCATGTAGGGACTGGTGACCGTGAACTTGAACGGTCCACCGGCAATGGCCGCGGCGCGACGGCAGTCGTCCAGCACGTTAAGCGAACCCTCACTCAATGCTTCATTCACGATCGCTGCCGGCTTGGCGCGGAATCCCATTTCGCTCTTCCTGGCATAGGCTTCGGAATCCGAACGGCTCACGTTCATCGTCGCACCGCCGAACTTGCTCACGAAGTAATCGATCATGCCGTTGGTGTCGGGATGATTGATGTCGAAGCGATAAAGCTCGCCGTCGGTCGGGAGATCGATTCCGGCCTGACGTTGGGTATCAAAGATCACGCGCGTCGCGTCCACCACCGCCTGCTCGCTCGGCAATGAAGCCAACCAATCCGGAACCGGATAAGATCCGACAGTGGTCGTGAGGATGGCAGGTTGCTTGGGAAGGGTCTGTTCGGCTTCGCTCATATGCGTGTGTGGAGTGTACGGTTCGGAGTGAAAATTCGATCGTATGCTGCCCCAGACGGCGAGTTGCGTCTTGGACAGGATTCGATCGGATTTGTATGATTTGCGCATGCCGAAATTCAGTCCCCCGATCGGTCTGCAGCAGGAATTCTTCGCCAAACTGGTCAACGCCGAGGAGTTTGCCGCGCTGTTTCGGGGACTGACGGATGTGCATTTCTACATGAAGGACGCGCAGAGCCGTTTCATGGCCGCCAACTCCGCCTCGCTTCAGCGCTACGGTCTGTCCGCTGAAAACGAACTCGTAGGCAAGACGGACTTTGACCTGCATCCGCCCGCCTTGGCCGAGGCATACGTTGCCGAGGACCGGCAGGTGATGCAGTCCAGCAGATCGCTCCACAACAAATCCTGGCTCGTCTACGATCATCTCGGTGTTCAGAAGTGGTATCTGTGCACCAAGTCGCCGCTGTTGGATCGGCGTGATCGCGTCGCCGGAATTGCTGCTTCCATGCAACCGCTGGACAATCTCAGCGCGGCGGCCAATCCGTTCCGGCAACTCACTCCCGCGGTGGAACACGTTCTCGCCCACTTCGCTGAAAAGCTGCGCATGGAGACCTTGGCACAACTGGTCGGTCTCTCCGTGAGCCAGCTGGATCGTCGCTTCAACGCCCTGTTGCAGACCACGCCCAGCCAGTACATCCAGCGTGTCCGTATCAACGAAGCGTGTAGCCGACTCTCCAGGACGATGGACTCGGTCAGTGACATCGCCGCCGCCTGCGGCTTCTACGATCAGGCCCAATTGACCCGCCTGTTCAAGCGTCACACCGGGATCACCCCCACCGCCTACCGTCGCCGCTTCGGCATGCCGTGAGGGAAAACGTCAAATCCCAGCGACGCGGTCGTAAGCCTCCTTCATAGTTGTTCAACTTCTTGCCGGGCCTTAGCGTTCCGGGCGACTAGCCATGAATCAAACGGATCCATCTCGTCGAGATTTCATCAAGGGCTCTGCCGGAGCCTTGGTGGTCACCGCCTCGCTCAAGTCGCCCGGCGTGAGTGCCGCCAACGCCTCACCCGCTCTGCCATCCTCCATCACGGGCGAAGTCCTGCGAACTGATGGACGTCTCTCACCGGACGGCAAGAAACTGATCGAGTACCAGCGCGAAATTCCCATCGCGGGCGAATCCGATGTGCTAGTGTGTGGTGGCGGCCCCGCTGGTATCGGCGCGGCATTGGCTGCCGCGCGAGCCGGTGCTTCGGTGCAACTGATCGAGATGGCCGGCTGCCTGGGAGGGATCTGGACCGTCGGACTGCTCACCAAGATTCTGGATGTGGACAACAAGTCCGGAATCATGGCGGAGATGCTGAAGGAGTTCGCCGCCCGCGGCAGTGCCATCGCCAAACACTGGAAGGGCACGGTCTACGACCCGGAGATCGCCAAGCTGGTGTTGGAGGAGATGTGCGTCAAAGCCGGAGTGAAGATTCAGCTGCACACCCGACTCGTCGGCGCAGTTACTGACGAACGGAATCGTATTGTCGCAGTGCTGACGGAATCAAAGTCCGGTCGCCAGGCCTGGCGTGCTCAAAGGTTTGTCGATTGCAGTGGCGATGGCGATCTGGCCGCGCACACAGGATGTCGTTTCGATGTCGGCATCGGAGCAACCTGCACGTGCCAGCCGATGTCGATGCTGGCCTTGCTGACCGGGGTCGATCCCAACGCCATCCGTCCATTCATCCGCGAGAGTGGATCAAAAGCCAAACGCGACCTGCTGAAACTCATGGAGGACAACGGCATCAAGCCGTCCTACCGCGCCCCGACCCTGCGCCATCTTCGCAGTGGGATCTACTCGATCATGACCAACCACGAGTATGGCGTGTCCGCCTTCGACGCCGGGGCGATCACCGAAGCCACCCTCCGGGCGCGAAAGGAGATTCATGACATCGTTGAGGGAATGCGCAAACTCGGCGGACCGTGGAAAGACTTGTCGGTGGTCGCCACCGCCGAACAGATCGGCGTGCGTGAGGGACGCCGGATCAAGGGGCGATTCGAAATCACCGCCGGAGATGTGGCCAAGGGATTGCGTCATGAACAAGCGGTCTGCCGGACAAAGTTTCCCATCGACGTGCACGCCTTGAACGCCAGCGGCAACAAGGAAATCAGTCGCGATTTCAAGAAGGGCGGCATGAAGCCTTATGACATTCCGTATCCATCGCTGGTGGCGGCCGATGTTGACGGGTTGTTGATGGCCGGTCGCAACATCAGCGGAGATTTCGTCGCCCATTCCAGCTATCGGGTCACCGGGAATTCGGTACCCATGGGTGAAGCAGCCGGACTGGCCGCCGCCCGGTCGATAGCGAAGATGGTCATGCCCCACGAGTTGAAATGGAACGACATCAAACAGAAGGCATAGCGACAATGTCCTTGTTTCATCGGTTTCGTCTGGATGGCAGACGCCTGTTCATCACCGGCGGAAGTCGAGGCTTGGGCCGCGAGATGGCATTGGCCATCGCCGAGGCCGGAGCCGATGTGGTCCTGTCGGGACGAGATCCGGAGAGCCTTTCGGCCACGGCAGCAGAGATTGAAGCACTTGGCAGAACAGCCACCACGATCGAAGCCGACTTTGGTGATCCGAAAACGGTTGAAGCCGAATGCAAACGCATCGTTTCCGAGCACGGTCCGATCGACATTCTGGTCAACAACGTAGGAGGCAGATTGATCAACATTCCCACGGAGGAGCTCCCCACCGACGAATGGCTCCGGATCATGGATCTCAACGTGACGAGCACCTTTCTCTGCACGAAGATCATCGGTGGCTCCATGATTCAGCGAGGCGAAGGTGGCCGTATCATCAATATCGCCTCCATCTCCGGCATGATCGTCAATCGCGGCATCGGTGGCCGCGGCTACGAGACCGCCAAGGCTGCGATCATTCAATTCACCCGGGCCACCGCGACGGATTGGGCTCCGCACGGCATCACCGTCAATGCGATCTGCCCAGGCGGCTTCATGACCGCACCGAACCAGCGGTGGGCGAAGGAAAGCCCGGAAGTCATCCGCGAATTCGAAGCACAGATTCCCGCCGGAAAGTTCGGCGAGCCGGAAGACCTGGGACCGCTGGCGGTCTATCTTGCCAGTGACGCTTCCCGCTATATGACCGGCGCATCACTCGTGATCGACGGCGGCTACACCTTGTGGTGAGCGGCAAAGTCATACCGGTTGCACTCATTTGCAAATGGGAGATACTGCCACATGATCTCACGAGGAGAATTCAGGAGCGTGCTCATCCTGTTCATGTTCGGCTTGATAGCAGATGTGATCCCCGCGGCCCCCTCCTCCGCCGACAACGACCAGCTAAAACGTGCATTCCGTCAATTCCCCACGGCCGACTTGAATGACGACGGGACGCTTACCCAGACGGAGCTGCGCACTTTCCATCGTGAACGCGCCCAACGGATGCGCGCCAACCGAAAGCCGCAGGTCTTCACCACGGTCTTTCGACCTACTGCAGAAGACCTGCACGTCGCCACCAAACTTGCGCGCGAGTATCCACATTCAACGCTCGCAGCGAAAAAGGGCAATGGGCTTCGTGTGCTGATGTTGGGACACAGTTGGGTGGCACCGGCGCAGAAGACCTTGAATGGAATCGCCCATGCGGCGGGGTTTGACGGGCATAGACAGCGTGAGCGGCTCAAGGGCGGGGCCCGCGGTTCGGCGAACGCACTTTGGTTGAACGAGTTTGGCAAACTGCCGGGCGAGAAGGCCTATCCCAGCCAGCTGCCGGCAATTGCCACCGGCTCGTGGGATGTCTTGACCTTCGGATCCTACTACGAAGACAAGCCCGAATATTTCGGTCAGTGGATCGATGTATGCCTGAAATACAACCCTGCCATGACGTTCTTCATCCAGGACGGCTGGCCGCGGGTGAATTCCTCCTACCTGAGAATGAAACCCGATATTGCAGTGAAGAAACTCGACACCGAAATGAAGCGCATGGAGAAGGAGTATTTCACTCCCGGATTCGAAGCGCTGAACAAGATGTATCCGGGCAGGGTCCACTTCATTCCCTCGGGCTCAGCCGTCGTCGAACTGATCCGTCGCTACTACGCGAAACAAGTCCCCGCCTTTGACTGTCTCTCCGAAAACTTTGGCGGCAAAAGTGGCATTTATCGCGACGGCAGCCACCTGTCCAAGACCAGCGGCGTCGAGCATCTGATCGGCTACGTCTACTACGCCACTCTCTATCACCGCTCACCGACATTGATTGAGAAACCAACCCCTGACATCGAGGCGCAACTGGACACACAACTGCGAGAGATCGCCTGGCGAGCTGTCATCGAGAGCCCGTTGTCTGGGGTGAAAGACCAGGATGCCGACGGAATGGCTGATTGATCTGAACGTTTTGATGGGATGCATGCGAGAAGCGCAACAATTTTGATCGGCATTCTCACCGTCGCATTCGCGGCAGGTGCGGCCAGCCGCTTGTTTCGCGTCGACTCCAATCCGCCGTTGCGGCGAATCACGGATCGAGAGGGTGTGCCGCGCTGGGAAGAGCGGAAGACGTTTTCAAACGACGTGTTCACGTTCGTGCGCCTCAAGTATCGATCGACGCACAATCACTTTCGCACTCATTGGAGTGGGGATTATCCCGGTGCGGATCTGAATTTCTCGTATCGTCTGCAACAGCTCACCGCGCTGGATGTTGCGCCGGATGGACTGGTGTTGAACATCACCGACAAACAGCTTCTGAAGTATCCCTTCGCGTTCATGAGTTCGCCGGGGAAGATGTATCTCAGTTCGGAAGAGGCGGAGAGTCTGCGGCATTACCTGCTGAACGGCGGCTTCCTGATGGTGGATGATTTCTGGGGAAAGGAATACCTCGAGAACGTGAAGGATGAATTGTCCAAGGTGCTGCCGGATGTCACGCCGGTGAATCTGCCGTTAACGCATCCGATTTTTCACACGGTCTACTCGTTGAAGAAGAAACCGCAGGTTCCGAGCATCAACGCTTGGCGGCAAGGACTGGAGATCGAGCCCTGGCATGGCGACATGTCGGACCCGGACCCTCACTTCATCGCCTACCACGACCAGAAAGGCCGGATGATGATTCTGCTGTGCCACAACAACGATCTAGCCGACGGTTGGGAACGTGAAGGCGAAAACGTGGAATACTACAAGCGCTACTCCGAACGATGGTCCTACCCGATGGGCATCAACATCGTCGTGTACGCCATGACGCATTGATACAGTGAGTCATCCGCGTAATTCACGATGCGCAGGTTCTTTCGTGCCGATTCGACGCCTTGCATCCGCTGCTGAACAAACAGACCTTTGCACCGGTTTCTTCCGCATCGACAGCACGTGACGACGACGCATCATGTCCCGATGATTCGCCTGTTCCTCTTGAGCGGCCTCATTGCGACCAACGCGGCTGAACTGCAGATCGACGAACTCACTCCGATTCCCGGCACGGAGAAATGGGATTGGTGGCAGGCGCGTTCCGCGTATGTTCCCGGGCCTCAACCGCTATGGCTCACCACGATGTCGCAGACTGGCAAGACCGGAACGCACGATTTCCACGACATCCTGCAGTCCATCACCGACATCGCTAGCCCGATCAGCAGCAACTGTTTGCAGATTTTTTTCATGGCCAGGTTGTAGACCACCCAGGACCGCGGACCAATTGAATATGCCTGCTCCGAAATCTCAACGGACGGTCGCGTTGAGCTTGGTCTTGAGGTGTTCGGTGACCTTCGTGTGGGCCTTGTCGACTTCCTTGTCCTTCAGCGTGCGTTCGGGGTGTCGGTAGTTGAAGGCGTAGGCGACGGACTTTTGGCCTTCGGGGATGTTCTGGCCGCGGAAGACGTCGAAGAGTTCGATGGATTCGAGGTTGTCAGCCTTGGCTTTCTTGGCGGTCTTCAGAATCTCTTCGTGCGTGACTTCTTCGGGGACCAACAACGCCACGTCGCGGCGAGAGCCGGGGACGGTTGGCAGCTGCTTCAGGGACTTGCCGGTGTTGCGTCGCTTGAGGAGGATGTCCAGGTTCAGCTCGGCCAGGAAGGCGGGGTCGCGGAGCTTGAGCTGCTTGCCAAGAGCGGGTTGGAGCTGTCCGATCTGGCCGACAACCATCTTGCCACCGAGTTTGATTTCGGCGGACTCAACGAACAACTTCGTGCCGACTTCCCGGCGGGCGTAGAAAACGCCTCGCAGTCCATAGTCTTCAAGGAACTCGTCGAGAAGACCTTTCAAATCGTGGATGTCATATCTGGCTTCGCGGTCGTCGCCGGTCCAGAAGGCCGGATCACGTTGGCCGGTGATGACGATGGCCAGACGGCGTTCTTCCCGCAGTCCACCGTCCTGTTTGAAGAAGACGCGACCGGTTTCGCAGAGGGCAACATCGTGGTTGCTGTGGGTGAGATTATGGCTCATGGCATCCAACAATCCCGGCAGCAGGCTCGGACGGAGGACATTCATGTCACTGCTCAACGGATAGCTCAGGGCGATCAGATTTTCCGCGTCGGTGGCGAGCTTGGCTTGCTCATCGCCGATGAGGGTCTGTCCCTGGGCTTCGTCCAGTCCCATGCCGGTCAGCAATCGTCGAGCCTCGGCGATCTGGTCGTGGATGGCATCGTATTCGTTTGCGCCATGCGCACCACGGGGTTGCGTGGCGGGAATCTTGTCAACACCGTGCAGGCGAACGACCTCTTCGACGAGATCGATCTCGCGCTTGATGTCGACGCGATAGGTCGGGATCTCGAACTGACCAGGGGCGGGATTGCCCAGCTCCAGACTCTTGAGATGGTTGTCGATCTCCTCGTTGGTCAGTTCGATGCCAAGGAGTTGCGTCACCTTTTCATGGTGCAGAGAGATCGTCCTGGGTTCAACGGGATTCGGGTACGCATCGACGACGCCTTCGGCGAGTTCGCCTCCGGCGGTTTCAATGATCAATTGTGCGGCGCGACGGCTGGCCCAATCGGCAATGTTCGGGTCGCAACCACGCTCAAAGCGGTAACTGGAATCGGTGGACAGTCGTTGCTGCTTGCTGGTGCGGCGGATGTTCGTCGGCGAGAAATAGGCGGCTTCGATCAGGACGTCGACGGTGGCGTCATTGATCTCGGTATTGAGGCCACCCATGATGCCAGCCAGGGCAATCCCCTTTTCCTCGTCGGCAATAAGCAGGTTGTCGGAGGTAAGTTCATGCTCCTGATCGTCGAGCGTGGTGAATTTTTCGCCTTCGGTCGCCGTGCGAACAACGATGGTGGGCGTGCCGTCGGAACCTTTGCCGATGAGGTGGTAATCGAAGGCATGCAACGGTTGGCCGATCTCCATCATCACAAAGTTCGTGACATCAACAACGTTGCTGATGCTGCGGATGCCGATCTTTTCGAGCGTGTTGCGCAGCCAGTCCGGGCTGGGACCGACCTTGACGCCTTTCACTACGCGCGCAGCGTAACGAGGACAAAGATCGGAGTTTTCCAGACGAACTGAAACCAGGTCTTCAACCTTGCCGGCTTTTGGTTCTGGCAGGACGGGACCGGGCATTTTTAGCTGCGTGCCGGCGACGGCCGCGAGTTCACGGGCAATGCCGATCGCGCTGTTCCAGTCGGGACGATTGGGAGTGACCTCAAGGTCGAAGACGAAATCCTGCTCCGCACAACCGAGGTGTTCAGCGAAGGGTTGGCCGACGGTGGCGTCGCCGGGAAGGATCATGAGACCGTCGGATTCCTCGGCCAAGCCAAGTTCGGACGGAGCGCACATCATGCCGTGGGATTCGACACCGCGGATCTTACCAACCTTAATGGTGAAGGGTTTCTCGCCTTCCTTGGGAGGAAGCGTGGCCCCGGGGAGAATCAGGGGAACCTTGTCGCCGGCCTGGAAGTTCTGCGCTCCGCAAACGATCTGGCGTTCGCCTTCACCATCATTGACGCGACACACGGAAAGCTTGTCCGCGTCCGGGTGTTTGTCGCGGGTGATGACCTCGGCGACGACGATGCCGTCAAATCCGCCGCCGACTTCTTCCACGCCTTCGACTTCGAGCCCGAGCATGGTGAGGCGTTCGGTGAGTTCCTCGGGGCTCCAGTCGAAGTCGACGTATTGCTTGAGCCAGTTGAGTGTGACTTTCATGGGTACTGGTTAAAGAGTTGAAGTGGGGCTATGGGTTCAACGCAGTGTCAACTGGCGGTTGATGATCTGCTTGTCGATTTTTCTGCCGTTATTTGAGGTTGTGGTGACCTCAACGCGATATTCCAAGGTGTCGGCGTCTTTTATCTTCGAGCTGAGGACGCCAACGACTGTCCGCTGCTCGCCTTCGATATTCACCTTCACTTCCTGACCGACGCGAAAGACGACCTCAGGCTTGGCGACTACCTTCTGTTTCAGACCGTGAGCTTCCTGCACGTGGAACGTCGCCCGATACGAATCTGGTGCGGCCGCCTTCGTCACGGTCACGTTGGTGATCACCGTGGGATTGGCATGGTATATGTACGTGCGCGACGCGCAGGCATTTCCCATTAGAACAATGCCCGCAAGCGGCAGGAGTCTTCGATATGAGAGTGAGGCGTCCAATCGCTCAGTCCTTTCAACCATCCACCGTCAAAACTGCCGCAGGAAGCGGACGTCATTGCGATAGAAGTGGCGGATGTCGTCGATGGCGTAACGCAGCATGGCGATACGCTCGATGCCGAAACCGAAGGCCCAGCCGGTCCATTGTTCGGAGTCGTAACCGACGTTCTCAAAGACCTGGGGATGAACCATGCCGCAGCCGGCCAACTCCAACCAATCCTTGCCCATCTTCTTCACCAGGGAATTGCTGAAATCGATTTCAAAGCTGGGCTCCGTGTAGCTGAAGTAGTGCGGACGGAAACGGATCTTGGTGTCCTTGCCCATCAGTTCACGGAAGACGAATTCAACCGTGCCTTTCAGATCTCCGACCGTGACGTTCTTGTCGACGTAGAGACCCTCGACCTGTTGGAAGGTCGGGTTGTGGGTCTGATCCGGGGCGTCCCGCCGATACACCCGTCCCGGCACGATGATACGAACGGGCGGCGGTTGGTCCTTCATGACGCGAATCTGCACCGATGACGTATGAGTACGCAGGATCCGCTTCTCCTCGGTAGCGAGGTGGAAGGTGTCCTGCATGTCCCGCGCCGGGTGATCGGCGGGCGTATTCAGGGCATCAAAGCAATGATAGTCGTCCTCAATCTCGGGTCCGTCAGCGACCACAAAGCCAATCTTGCGGAAGCTCTTCACGATGTCTTCGGTCACCTGCGTGAGCGGATGAAGTTTGCCGACGTTGCGACGCCGGCCCGGGAGCGTGAAGTCGGTGGGTGTGTCCGGAATCCAGGACTGGAGTTCGAGTTCCTCACGACGCGATTCAAGCGCGGCCTGAAGCTCCTGCTTGGCGGCATTGACGGCCTTGCCGGCTACGGGGCGTTCCTCCTTGGACAATCCACCCATCTGCTTCATCAGACCGGTGAACTTGCCCTTGGGACCGATCCAAGTCCCCTTGGCCTGTTCCAATGACGGCAGGTCGCCGGCAGCCTGAAGCTCAGCCAGCGCTTCAGCTTTCAACGGTTCGATTTCGTCCAGCAAAGACATAAAGGAGCGGGATTTTCCAAGGGTTGAAGGGAAATAACAGACAAAACTTGGGAAATGCCCTGGCTTTGTGCAGATTTCGAACCTTGATCAGCAGGGTGTAGCATATGCAATGAACATATTTCAGCTCTGGCGCGTGACATTGGGAGATCTCAGCCCTAAGACTACGGAACTCATGAGACTATCGAAATCGTTGTCAGGCTTCGCAGTGGCGGCACTGATGTTCGTCACGAACACGGCACAGTCGGCGAAACGACCTAATATCATCTTCATCTTCACCGATGACCACTGCGAGCAGGCCATCAGCGCCTACGGCAGCAAGCGGATTCATACCCCGAATCTGGATCGGATCGCCAACGAGGGGATGAAGTTCCGTAAGTGCTACGTGAGCAACTCGATCTGCGGCCCCAGCCGTGCGGTGATTCAGACTGGAAAATACAGTCACCTGAACGGTTTCGTGCGGAACGGCAATCTCTTCAACGGGAACCAGCAGACCTTTCCCAAGCTGCTGCAAAAAGCTGGTTACCAGACTGCGATTGTGGGCAAATGGCACCTTGGCAGCACACCACAGGGCTATGACTACTACGATGTCTTGAAAGGCCAAGGACCTTATTACAATCCGCCTATGATCACCAAGGGACCGGACGGCGATCCGGTCACCAAGCCGCGCACCGGTTACACGACCCACATCATCACGGACAAGGCGCTGGCGTGGTTGAAGAACCAGCGGAGCAAGGAAAAGCCCTTCATGCTGATGTATCAGCACAAGGCTCCGCATCGCAACTGGCAGCCGGGACCGAAGTACCTGACCATGTACGACGACGTGGAGATTCCGGAGCCGGCGACGCTCTTCGACGACTACAAGGGTCGCAGCAAGGCCCCGACCTATCAAAAGATGGAGATCGCAAATCATCTTAACGACCGCGACCTCAAACTGGTGGCGCCGAACAACCTGACGCCCGAGCAGAAGGCGAAATGGGATGCCGCCTACAATCCGAAAAACGCGGCATTCAAGGAGGCCAATCTCTCGGGCAAGGCGTTGGTGAAATGGAAATACCAGCGTTACGTGAAGGATTATCTGCGCTGTGTGAAGGCGGTCGATGACGACATCGGTCGCGTATTGAACTACCTGGATGAATCAGGATTGGCCGAGAACACAATCGTGATGTACGCCTCCGACCAAGGCTGGTATCTGGGCGAACACGGCTGGTTCGACAAACGATGGATGTATGAAGAGAGCCTGCTGACACCATTGCTCGTGCGCTGGCCCGGCAAGGTCAAGGCCGGCAGCGTGAACGATGACATCGTTTCCAATCTCGATTTTGCCGAGACCTTCCTCGACATCGCCGGCGTGGAAGTTCCCGGCGACATGCAGGGGCGCAGCCTCGTGCCAGTCCTGCAGGGCAAGACGCCGAAGAACTGGCGCAAGGCGTTCTACTATCACTACTACGAGGGGCTTCGCGGCGGACACACCGTGCCGCGCCACTACGGCATCACGACCGGCCGTCACAAACTGATCAACTTCTACGAGGTCGGCGCGTGGGAGATGTTTGATCTCAAGAAGGATCCTGAAGAGCTGACCAGCGTTTATGGCGATGCCGCATACGCGAAGATTCAGAAGAAGCTGGAGAACGATCTGAAGCAGCTGCGTACGGAGTATCAGGTTCCCGAAGAGGATCCGGCCGGTGTGCGCAAACCCCGGCCAGCAAAAAAGAAACGGTCCAAGACCAAAGCCTGATCGCCTGACTCTCGCGCATATCTCGAAAAGGGCGACCTTCACCGGTCGCCCTTTTATTTGCACTGGCCTCAACGAGGCCTCTTGAACTAAAACTGGGGCACGCCAGAAGCGACCTCCTTCCGGGGAAATCAGAGACGCCGTAACGGACGACGGCGGGCACACAGGAAGGATGACGCCGGAGCCGCCCATGACTGAACAGCAGAGTACATCCACGTCCGTGATCCGGGTCGTCATTGTTGACGATCATCCGGTCTTTCGCGAAGGGCTGCAGATGATCATCGACCGCCAAGCCGACATTGAGTGCATCGGCGAAGCGGAAACCGCGGTTCAGTGCCTGACCCTCGTGGAACCGGAGCAGACTCCCCCGATGTCCTGGTGACCGATCTGGCCTTGGAAGGCAAAGGCGGACTGGACCTGATCAAGGATGTCCTCGCGCTGCACCCGAAGCTCCCGATCATCGCGCTGTCCGTGTACGAGGAATCGTTGTTTGGCGAACGCGTCATCCGGGCCGGTGGTCGTGCCTATCTTTCCAAGCACAAGGATCCTCAACATATCATCGACACCATCCGCAAGGTGCACGCCGGCGAAGCTGTCTTTGACGAAACGCTGATCGGGGCTCAACCGACAGCTGCCGCCAACAGCGACCAGTTGCTGGACGATGCCGTGCTCGGTCGGTTGACGGATCGTGAGTTCGAAATCTTCCGTCAGATCGGTGAAGGCTACACGACGCAGGAGATCGCCAATCGCCTCAACCTGAGCCGCAAGACCGTGGACGTGCATCGCATGAACATGCGCCGCAAGCTGGACATCAGTTCCGGAAACGAGCTGTCCATGTATGCGATGAAGTGGGTGTTGAGCCGCAACCCGGCCGAAGACCGGAACAAGCCGACCTGACTGCGGAACCTCGCGATATCAGGACAAGGACAACGCACCGCCGGTGCAGAGTTTCTCCGTACCGAAGGTCTTGAGCTCGTGCCCCATCGCGTTGGCGATGGCAAGCCAGAGACGGTTGTGGGTGGCGGCTTTGAGTTTCAGAGCCCGGCCGGTCTTGAAGCCATGCGCCTTGCCTCCCATGAGCAGGAAGGGAATGTCGCTCAACGTGTGGGTGTTGCCCTTGCCGAGTTCGTTGAGCCAGACGATCAGGGTGTGATCCAGCATGCTGCCGTCGGCACCGGGCTCGGGCGTATTGGCAAGTCGCCTGGTGAGATAGGCAAGCTCACCGGCAAACCAGGTGTTGATCTTGATCAGCTTTTCGACCGCGCCCTTGTTCTTGTCCGATTCGTGGGAAAGGGAGTGGTGACCGTCCTCGATGCCGAGCCAGTTCATGCGGGCCTGGCCGACAGAACGCATGAACTGCAACGACGCAATACGGGTCATGTCGTTGGCCATGGCGTTGACCAGCAGGTCGATCTGCATGCGGCTGATCTTCGGCGTGTTGTCGTTGACCAGCTCGATGCCGGGATCAATGTCCGGTTGGACGTGCGTCAGCTCGGAGTTCTCGTCCTCTTCACGGAGACTGCTTTCGAGTTCGCGAACGAGAGTGAGATGTTGTTCGAGGCGGGTACGATCCTCAGCACCGAGCTTTTTGGAGACGCGGGCAAGGTCTTCGCGCACGTCGTCAAGCACGCTGGTGAGGCTTTCCTTGTCCTTGGTGCGACCGTAGAGCTTGGCCATCATCTGCTCCGGATCCTCGATCGGCGCAATGGGTTGATTTGAACCGGCGTAGCACATGCGCGTCCATGGGTCGGCGCGGTTGGGAACGGCTACACCAAATTCCAGAGAACCGAAGCGCGTGCGGGTTTCCTCGCGACGCTGAAGAAAATTCTTCAATTCCTGATCGATCGAAATACCGCTGGCCCAGCCGGCGGGGGTATCGGAACCGCCCTGAATGTTGCCGGGGAGAAGCTCCGTGCCGGTGAGCAGGCAGCTCATTCCCCGCATGTGACGATCGCCGTCGCCCTGCACCTTGTTGTGGATGCCGCGAAGCATGAGCATCTCGTTCTTGAACGGCTCCAATG
>JAYPXF010000016.1:37426-45223 GCA_038154405.1 Verrucomicrobiales bacterium
ATGATGCGCTTGAGGTTGAAGTCGGCTCCTTCCTTGTCCGGCCAGAACTCCCAAGGGATCGTGCCATTCGGCGAGAACATAATGATCAGGCGCTGCTTCTTGGCGGCGCCGGGAGCGGCGTTCAAACCGGAAAGTCCAGCAAGGAATGGCAGTGCCGCGGCCGAGACACCGAGGCCTTTGAGAAAATCGCGTCGCTGGTGGGAGTGATTCATCATTTCGTTTCAGATTCGGTTCCATGCAGCGCCGACTTGAGCGCGATGCTGCGGAGGAGTTCCGCTACGTTGAAGTTACTGCGGACAAATCCGTTTCGCAAATCCTCCATTGTGCTTTCGCCGTAAGCGAGAACGGGTTGCTTCACCGTGTGATGAAAGAGTTGCTGAATGAAGGCACGGTGGGCGGACGGCGTGTTGGCGGCAAACCTGGCGACATCGCGGGCGCCGGACAGCTTGATGGTTTCGCCGTTTTCGGTGCGGAAATCGCTCCTGGAATTGACCGGTTTGTTCTGGTCCTTCATCCGCCAACGGCCGATGCCATCGTAATGTTCCAGGCTGAACCCAAGCGGGTTGATCGTGACATGACAACCCATGCAGGCCTTGGCACGCGTCATCTCGGTGACCTTTTCGCGCATGGTCAGGTTCGGATCAAAGCCGCCATCCTTGAACTCGTTCGCCATCGGCGGGGATTTCAGGGTCATGCCAACGATGTTGCGGGTAAGAAACACGCCGCGATGGATCGGTGAGGTGTTGTTGTGATAAGCGAGGGACGACAGGAGAAACGGATGCGTGACAACACCCGAACGGCGATTGGGGTTGAGGGATACCCTTTGAAACCCGCCCTTGATGTCCTTGCGCCCGTAGAGTTCGCCCAGGCGCTGATTGAGAAACAGGTAATCGGCCAGCAGCAATTGACGGTAATTGCCGTCTTTACCCCAGACAGCTTCATCCAAGAACAGATTCAGTGATGTCCGTAAATCCGCAAGCACCGCATTGCTGAACTCCGGGTAAACCTGCTTGTCTTTCGAGAGATCGGCGGCGCGTTCCAGTTCGAGCCAGTGATGAAAGAAGCCGCGAAGCTTGGACTTGGTGCGCCATTCATGGAGCAACTTGCCCGTTTCCCGTGCGATCGCGTCGGGCGTGCGCAATTGATTGAGACGGGCGAGACCGCGCAATCGCCGATCCGGCAATGAATCCCACAACGCCAACGCGAGCCGCGAGGCAATCTCCCATTGATCGGGCTCTTGGCTACCTCGAATTCCGGGATACAGAAATCGCGGTGCGGTCAGGGTAAACAACACCAACCGGCGGGCACCCTGTTCCAAACTGTTCGTGCCTTCAAAGTGTCGGTTCACGAAGCGGCGCTCTTCCTCGTCCTGGAGCGGTCGACGGAAAGCTCGCTCCACGAATTTCAATCCGAATTCATGAATCTTCTTCTTCCGATCGGCTTCGGTGGTCTTCTTGGGATCCACACCGGCGATCTCGTTCAGATGTTCGACCACATAGTCGGCAGCTTCGGTCGCCCCGGCGGTCACGGCAGCAAACCAAGACTTCGAAACCGATGTCCCCCGCTCATAGCCGACACTGCGGTCATCCGCCGGGAACGGCGTGGAAATCGTCAGCGAATCCAAGATGACGTCGGGAGTGAAGTTGCGCTTGGGAATCGTCTGCAACACGCCGTGCGGCGGTTTCCAAAGCAGCTCCACCTGCGCCCGCTTCTCCTTGTATTTGAAGAACTCCATCCGGACCGGATACGGGCGACCGCCGATCAGAAACACGCTGCCCTTCAATTCGCGCAGGTCGTTGTGCGGCGTCGTATAGCCGTCGATCGTCTTCGTGCCTTCCGCGACATCGTAATCCGCGTGATGACGATTCACCCACAAGGTCACCCCGTTGCGCGTACGGATGACGAATTCATAGACACCCGTTTCTTCCGGCAGGATCGACCCTTCCCAGCGGACCGCGAATCCATCAGGCGTGATCTTGCCAAGCACTTCACCGCGCTTCGGCTTCTCCTTCTTTGCCTTCAGCTTTTCCCATTCCTTGAGCTTTTCTGAAGCCTGCGTCGGGATCCCCTCACCGTAGTCAAAGCGGATCAGATCGTCATGGCTGTCGAAATGCCCCTTGCCCTTGGTCCGTGAGTTGAAGCGATACCCGCCATAGTAACCGGCCCGCAATCCCCGTTCCTTGCCGACGCTGATCGAGCCGCGAAAGCCGAGCACCAGATCCGCGATGGACTTGCGGTATTGCGGAACGGTAAGCCGGGTGACTTCAACTCGAGCCGGAGTATTTCGCGCGCGGGCGGCTTCGGAATAGAAGAGGTGGTAGATATAATCGGCCACCGCCTTCGCATCATCGCCGACACATTGGTCCTCATTGTCCTCCGGCATGGTCCGTTCAATCCGGCGCGCCAACGAAGTCAGGTCACGATTGCCGCGCAACGGTTCGTCGGTCTTGCCCTTGACCGCCTCGCCCATCGGACCGTGACAGTCCGCGCACAGTTTTTGGTAGACAACCTTGCCCGGATGTTTGTCGAACTGGGCGACATCGATGGCAGGAACACTCGCCCCGATCGAGCATAGCAACAGCCATATCCAGCAGGGATGCGCTGCCACGCTTCCGCGGACAAGCAACTCGTCCCTACCCAATTTAGGTGATTCAAACATCACAGCACAGACTGACGCATCATTACCCCGAACAAATCAGCCAAATTTTTCCAATCCACACCCGACTTAGCCGAACAGCGCCTTGACCGGAGTTCCGCAATCCGTGATCGGCACAGGACGGGAGCCGTCGAAGAGTTCGTGATGCGGATGGATGCCAAGGGCGGCATGGATGGTTGCGTGGAAGTCCGGTACGGAGACCGGATTCTCGACGATCTTTTTGCTGAGCTCGCCGGTAACGCAACCAGGCCCGGCAGACACATCTGTGGCAGACCGATGCGGCCACCCTGCAATGGAAACGAATCGGACGCATCGTATCACATCCCTCCGCGGAAGATTTCGGTTAACCGCGGATGACTCATCTGAGCGGCAACGAATGGTTCCTCGTTTACTACGCCGGCGAAAAGGACGGACCGAACTCCATCCACAGAATGAGGCTTACAATCCGTACCGTGGACTGAACGCTTACTCAGGCGCCGAGGAGTTTACGGAATGGGCGGCCTTCGTTTTGGTCGACGCGCTCGGGGCGGCCTTTGTGTTGATACACGAGGCGGGTGTGATCGATACCGAGGAGATGCAGGATGGTGGCGTGGAGATCGTGGACATGGAGGCGGTCCTGTATCGCATACAGACCGAGCTCATCCGTGGCGCCGTAGGTGCGGCCGCCTTGCACACCGCCGCCGGCCATCCACATGGTGAAGCCGGTGGGGTTGTGATCGCGTCCATCGCCTTTTTCGCTCATGGGGGTCCGGCCGAATTCGCCGCCCCAGATGACGAGGGTTTCGTCCAGCAGGCCGCGTGACTTGAGGTCGGCGAGCAGGCCTGCGATCGGTAGGTCGACGGCACGACAGAGCGACGGGTGTTTGACCTCGATATCGGTGTGACTGTCCCACTTGCTGCCCGCTCCGCTGTAGAGCTGCACGAAGCGCACTCCGCTTTCGACGAGGCGCCGGGCGAGGAGGCAGTTGCGACCAAAGGTCGCAGTGGGCCTGTCGTCGAGCCCATAGAGTTTCCGAACGGCTTCTGTTTCCCGACTGAGATCAACCGCACCGGGGGCTTCGGTCTGCATCTGGTAGGCCAGTTCATAACTGCGGATGCGGGCTTCGAGTTCAGTGTTGCTTTCCCGGCCGGCGTTAAAGTCGCGATTGAGCGTGGCCAACAGGTCGAGTTTGTCGCGTTGGCGTTGACGATCAACACCCTTGGGATTGTCGAGAAACTTGACCGGAGTGCCGTCGGACTTGAATTCGATTCCCTGATACGCGGCGGGCATGAAGCCGCTGCCCCAGTTGCGAACGCCGTTCACGACGGTTGCGCCGCTGTCCTTGATGACGACGAAGGCGGGCAGGTTGCTGTTCTCCGTGCCGAGTCCATACGAAGCCCAGGCGCCAAGTGAGGGTCGGCCGCCGAAGATGGAACCGGTGTTCATCGAGCAGACACCGCCGGCGTGATTGATGCCGCTGGAGGCACAAGAATGGACCACCGCCAGATCGTCAGCATGCCGCGCCACATTGGGAAACCACTCGGAAATCCAGAGGCCGCCCTGACCGTATTGCTGCCACGTGCGCGGGCTCCCAAGGAGCGGGGATTTGCCTTCACCGGCCGCAGTAAGCGGAACCTTGAAACTGCCGGGCAATGACTGCCCCGCAAGTTTGTTCAACAGCGGTTTGCGATCGAAGGTGTCCAGGTGGCTGGGACCGCCTTCCATAAACAGGAAGATGACGTTCTTGGCCTTGGTGATGTGATGAGGCGGCGGGACAGATTTGGCATCGGCCTCGAGCGAGGAAAGTGCGAGCGCGCCAAAGCCACAACCGGCCGTCTGCAGGAATTCTCTGCGGGAAGTGGGAAGATCGTATCGGTGGCAGGACATGGCCTCAATGCAGATAAAAGAATTCGTTGGAGTTCAGCAAGGCCTGACAAAGGTCGGTCATGGCCAGGTAACGTGGGTCCTTCGCCTGAGCTGATGCGGTGGAGCCGTACCAGGTGAAACGCGGATCCGGTTTGTCCTTCGCGCGCCAGACAACCAGGCCGTCCTGCCATTTGCCCGGGGCGGCATTGCGCCCGGCATCAGGAAGACGACCGGGCACAATGCGCAGGGCCTCGATTTCGCCGTTCCATTGGCGGGTGGTGCGGCGCACGCTTTGGCCGCCCAGAACGATCGGATAATCACCGTGGCCGAGCTTGGTGAGGTCGTTCATGCGCACGGTGGCAGTTTCTGCAGCCGCCCCGGGCTTTTCGAGATCGCGCAAGGTGAAGGTGACTTCGCGACGCGATCCGGCGACATGCACGACGAGGTGTTGTCGACGCTTCACGGGAAAGCGGAGGTTGGACGCAACGATCTGGTAGCCGATGTTTCCGTTCCGATCTTCGCCAGTCAGTTGCAGGAGAATGTTGCGCGGTTGAAAGCGGGACTTCACGCCGGTGACATCGACGCTCCAGCCAAAGTCCTTCTTGTTTCCATTCCAGCGCGTGACGAGTGTGCGCGTTTCGGCGTTCACATCAATGCTCTCCAGACTCGCCACGGCCTCGATGGTAAAGTCGTCCCCTTCCCTTGCACCCGGTGGCACGGCCAACCGCTCACGTTCGCTGTTGATCATGAATCGATTACGGTGCAGTTCGCTTTTCTTGGAGTTGGGAAGCTGTAACTCGGCGGCATGGATGCGCTGCCGCAGAAACGCCTCTGCCGTCGCCTTTTCCATATCGCGAGGTGCACGTCCCAATACCGCCAGCCACGCGTCGTCGATGCCCTTTGCGCGGGACGCCACCTTGCGAGCGCGTGCGAGCACCCAATCGCCATTGATCAACTGCAAGGCCTGCGTCGGCGTGGTGGTGCTCTGGCGTTCGGAAGCGCTGGCGAAACCGGCCGGTTTGCCGAGAGCGGTCAAGAGTTCGTCCGGTCGATTCCGCTTTTTCTGTGTGTAGATGGATCGACGCGTACCGGTCGGCGAAGTGGCGGGGCCACCGGGCTTCAGATCCAGTTCGCCGCTGACCGCCAGCATCGCGTCACGAGCCTGTTCAGCCTCAAGACGGCGCGGATGGAAACGCCAGAGGTAGTCATTCTCCGGATCGACCTTCGCAGCAGTCAAATCCGGCTCGCGACGCGCCGTCTGGCGATAGGTGGCGGAAAACATGATTTCGCGATGCAACGCCTTGAGCTTCCAGCCCCCGCTGACGAATTTCGTCGTGAGATAATCAAGCAATTCGGGATGCGTGGGCGGTTCACCCAATGCGCCGAACTCATTTGCCGAAGCGACGATTCCGCGTCCGAAATGGTATTGCCACACGCGGTTCACGATGACGCGGGTGGCAAGCTGGTTGTCCGGGCGGGTGATCCAATCCGCCAGCACTAGCCGGCGTCCGGTGGAGTTCTTGGTCGGCGCAATCTTCGGCAGATCCGGCGTGATAATCGACGGAAAGCCCGGTTCGATTTCCAAACCGCCCTTGCGTGTTTCCAACGTGTTCGGTGGCGCCTGCGGTCCGGCATCCGTGGCGACGAAGGCGGCCATCAACGGCTTCGGTCGCAGATGATCGAACTTCTTCAATTCCACCTGGAGCGCCTTGTATTCGTTCTTGGCTTCGTCAGTCTTGAGGTCCCGATCCGCTCGGAACTGACCGCTCGCAAATTTCAACTGGCGTTCGCAAAGGCCGGCCAGTTGCTTCTCCAATGACTCACGACGATCAACGGGCTTGAGCGTCATCGCCTGCAGGTCTTCAGGGAAACTCTTGCGCCAGGCTTCGACCTTCTTGCTGATTCCCGGCGCTGTGAGTGCATTCATCTTGGCGCGAGTTTCTGCAGTGGCCGATTCCCATTTCATTTGCTGTTCTTCGAAAGCCTGCTTCTCCGTCGGCGTGGCCAGTTTCAGATCGTCACGCCAGTGCACGGGCGTGAAGAAGGCGCGCAGACGGTAGTAGTCCCGTTGCAGAATGGGATCGAACTTGTGGTTGTGACATCGCGCACAGCCCATGCTGAGACCAAGAAAGACCTCACCCGCATTGTCCGTCATGTCCGTGAGAATCACCTCCCACTGGCCGCGCACGTCGCGCAGGTTGTATTCGTAAACCGGATGACGCAGGTAGGCCGTCGCGATGAGTGTCTCCGGATCGTCGGGCGCAATTTCATCACCGGCGAGCTGCTCCCGCACAAATCGGTCGTATGGCTTGTCGTCGTTGAACGATCCAATTACGTAGTCGCGATAGCGCCACACGGTCGGGCGATAGGCGTCTTGGTTGTAACCATCGCTTTCCGCGTAACGCACAAGATCCAACCAATGTTGTGCCCAGCGTTCGCCGTAGCGCGGGCTGGCAAGCAGTTCGTCCACGAGCTCTTCGTATGCCTTCGGATCCTTGTCCCGCACGAAGGCGTCAATCTGCTGCGCGCTCGGTGGCAGGCCGTGAAGATCGAAATACGCCCGGCGCGCCAATTCCCGTCGATCCGCCTCCGGTGCTGGTGACAGCCGCAATTCGCTGTGCTTCTTCGCGATGAAACGATCAATGTCATTGCGCACCCATTTTCCACCGGCCTCTGGCGGTGATGTCTTGATCACCGGCTGAAAGAACCAGAATTCGCGTTGTTTCTTGGTGAAGCCGCCCGCCGTCACGACCACCTTGTCCGTTTCCAGCCAGGGCGCACCGATGCGAATCCACTTTTCCAAGATCGCGATCTCGGCATCCGGCAGCTTTGTCTTTGGTGGCATCCGGAAATCCGCATTTCCGTAGCGCACTGCTTCAATGAGCGCAGATTCTTCCGGCTTCCGCGGAATCAAGGCAGGCCCGGTGTCGCCGCCAGTTTTCAGATAGCCGATGTGATCCACCCGCAGGCCGCCCTTCTGCTTCGAGCCGCTATGACAGTCATAGCATCGCTCCACCAGAATGGGCCGGACGTCCTTTTCGAAAAAAGCCATCGCCGCACGTTGTGCGTCTTCGGCCGCCACAACCGGGTAAACCGAGAAGGCCATCAACAGAAGACAAGGACTGAACCGATACGTCGTCATTTCCAGTGCGAGACTGCGCCGAGTATGGGTGAACCGGTCTCATATCGTCGACCCGAATTCGGCAGCCGGAAACAATTGATTCCTCTCCGGAGAGCACAAGGGCGAACGGTTGCGTCAGTGAGATCAAGTCTTGGAAGTTTCACTCCACAGTGC
>JAYPXF010000017.1:0-7138 GCA_038154405.1 Verrucomicrobiales bacterium
CCAGGAGCGGTTGAACGAACTAAGAGTATTCATCGGCTGCCAATGCGGGAAACCAGACGAGCAAGGTGATGATCGTTACAGCAGTTCTCATGCTACGTCCACAGATCGGAAAGGACTCCGGTGCTGTCGGCGAAGCTCTTCAGGTCCGCGCCCATCAACTGGGCGAGAGTAAGCCACAGGTTGGAATTGAGCGTGCCGCTCTTGCTCTGAATGAAGCGGCCCTGCTTGATCTGGCCCTGCCCGTTGCCGGCGACGATCAACGGCAGATCGTAGTATTGATGCGTGGCGCCGTCGCCGAGTCCGGCACCATAAGTGACGAGGGAATTGTCGAGCATGGTCGTTCCATCAGACTCGGTGATCTCCTTCATCCGCCTGATCATGTAGGCGTATTGCTGGACGTGAAAGATATCGAGCTTCTGCAGTTTCTTGTAGCCATCGCCCTTCTGACTGTGACTCATCACATGATGATCGACCGGCTTGTCGTAGACGCCTTCATACATGAGTGAGGCGGACCAGCGTTCCGGGCCGACCATGAAGGTGCAGATGTTGGTGATGCCGGTCTGAAAGGCCATCAGCATCAGGTCGATCTGCAGGCGGATGTATTCGCCGCGCGGGAGGACTTCGTCTTTCGGAATGTCAATGTCGACCGATGCGACGAGCTTTTCCATTTTCTTCACGCGAATCTCGATATCGCGAACCATCTCGATGTAGCCGTCCAACGTCTGCTGATCGTCACGACCAAGGCGGCGCTTCAAATCCTTGGCATCGGCGAGGATCAGGTCGGTCACGTCCGCGATGTGTGAACGAAATCCGCCGGACATGAACAGGCGGTTGTAGAGTTTGCGTGGATCGCGGATCGAAGGCGCGATCTGGTCCGGCCCGTACCAGGAGATGTTGTTGAAATAGATGGATTCCTTCGGGGCGGTGAATCCGTTGCAGCTGATTTCCAACGTCGGGAAGACGGTGTCCCCACCGACATGGTCCCCGATCACCTGGTCGAGACTGCGTCCGTTCGGGTGCTTGATTCCCGCCTCTGAGGCCTGCACGGGAGAAAGGCTGGTGAGGTAACACGACGCACCTTGGGCGTGCACGTCCTGACCGTTCTTGAACGTCCGATCAAGTCCGGTGACCAGGGTGATGTCCTCGATGTGAGGAGCAAGGGGCTGCATGGTGGAGGTCAGCTCCAACGGATAGATCCCCGGCTCGTTCTTGAATCGTCGCTCGTTCTTGGTTTTGTCCGCATTGAAGCCGCCGATGAAGCCGGGCAGTTCGGCCTCTTCTTCACCCGGGAAGAAGCAGCGGCGGACCAAACCATTGGGCACATACATGATCGCCAGCTTCTTTGACGGCTTGAGCGACTTGCCGGGCGTGGCGCCGTGTCCGAGCGATTGCAGGAACGGCAAGGCCATCATGGCGCCATTGGCTTGCAGAAAATGTCGGCGTGAAATGGTCATGTGTTGGTTGGGAGGGTAGCTCATACGTCAGGTTTCGGGGAACCGTGAATTCCGCTATTTCGCGCCGGCGTCCCGGAGGGCGGACTTGTAGAAAGACTGATCCAGATCAGTCTTGCGTTTGTCGTCGTGTGGCAGCCATTGCAGCGATCCCGAATCATCGAGAGGATATGATCGTCGTAAGTAAATTGGTTTCCAGCCTTGCGGGGCGCGGTTGTTTTCCCAGGCTGCCAATCTCGTCCCCCGTCAGAACGGTGCTGAAGATGGAAACTTCGTCGAGGAGGTCAACGTAGTGTTCGTCGTCTCTCGGAGCGTCCTTCGGATAGACGACGCGATGGACGACAACGGCAGGCTGTGGTTGACTCTGGACGAGGTCGAAATTGATGAGGAAACGGCGGAGGCATTGCCCGAGGCAACCAGCGGCCGGTTTGCGCAGTTGACCGTTTCCGATACCGGTTGCGGCATGGACGACTCCACCTTGGCGCGGGCCTTCGAACCCTTCTTCACCACGAAGGACATCGGGGCGGGCACGGGACTGGGGCTGGCGACCGTCTACGGCATCGTGAGCCAACATCGCGGTTGGGTGCGGGTGACCAGTCAACCGGGCGAACGCGCAACCTTCCACATCCATCTGCCCCTGGTAGACGCGGATATCGCGGAAGCCACTGAGGAGGTGGAGATCAGTCCCAATCTCAAGGGGACGGAAAAGGTCCTTCTCGCCGAGGACGAGCCGGCGGTTCGCCGTAGTGCGGAACGGGTCCTGACCCGGGCCGATTACACCGTTGTCGCCGCGAAAGACGGCCGCGCCGCGCTGGAGAAATGGGAGGCCCGCGAAGGGGACTTCGAGGTGCTCGTCAGTGACGTGCTAATGCCCAAGATGTCAGGCATCGAGCTCGCACGCAAACTCACCGCCTGCAAACCGGATCTGCGCGTGTTGTTGATCAGCGGTTACAGCGGAGACGAGTTCGACCTTAAGGAACTGGACGAGGTGGGCGCCGCCTTCATCAACAAGCCCGTGACCCAGGAAATCCTGCTCAGCCGCGTTCGCGAGCTCGCCGATAAGATCCCGGTCGGCAGTTGACCCCGGATTTCAAACTTGTCGCCGCGGACCGCCTGCGGTGAGCTTGCCGGGCCGTGAATCCGTTCATAATCCCTTCCCGAAAATATCGCCGCTCCAACTCCGGGCAATTCGGCAACCGTCGCATTCCAAAAATGAAAAATCTCATCACCACCATCACCCTTTTCCTGCTCGCATTCCCTGCCCCCGCCGCGCTCAAGCTGACTGTGGCCGTCGGAAGCGAACAGTTGGGAGAACCGGCCGGCCGGGCCGGATGGACACTGGTCGCCATGGGCAACAGCAAGGGACAGACCTTCACCACCAAGAAGGCCGGTTTGCTTGGAGGCATCATCGTATCGCTGAGCAATGCCGACCCCGCAGATCTGACCTTGAGTCTTTTCAAGACAAAGAACGGCTTCCCGGACGGTGATCCGCTCCATTCTGACACCGGAGCCCTGCCGAAGGGCATCGCCGATGTGTCCCTCAAGATCGAATTTGCATCTCCGCCGAAGTTGAAGCCCGGCAATTATGCCCTCGTACTTTCGTCCGAGAAATCCAATCTCCGCTTTCGCCTGAGTGGTGGCTACGGGGATGGTCACGCCATCCGCAAGAACAAGAGTTCGAAGGGGCGTTGGACCCATGCCGGCAGCCGCGAAAGTGATTTCGCGTTTCTACTGTTGGGAGACATCGCCGCCGGGAGCAAGTCCGTTCCGGGCAGACAACCGGCAGCGCCCGTTGCTCCGATCAAACTGGTTCATCACCAGAATCCCGAGTTCACGCCCGTACCTTTTTCCAAGATCAAACGTCAGCCCAACATCGTCACCGTGATGGTGGACGATCTCGGGTGGAACCAGATCGGGGTGAAACAGGGGACCATGGGCACCCATCCGAAACTGTACCAAACCCCGAATCTCGCCAAGCTCGCGGCCGGCGGTCTGAGCTTCACTCACGCCTACGCGCAGCCGAACTGCGCGCCCACCCGCGCCGCGATGCTCTCCGGCCAGTATCCCGCCCGCATTCACAATGATGTGTATTGTGTCGGCAGCCTCAATCGTCACGGCCGAGGCGGCATTTCGAAAGAGGAGGCCAGGTTCATCGCTCCGAAACAGACCGAAGATGTTGCCGCGGTTGCGATCACCGTGGCCGAGGCGATGAAGAAGAACGGCTATGCCACTGCGCACATCGGCAAGTATCACGTCGGTGGTCACGGCGGCGAAGAGACCCTTCCCGAGAACGTCGGCTTCGACATCAACATCGGCGGCTTCACCCAGGGCCATCAACCGGTCTGCTTCGCCAGCAAGTCCAAGGACGGCAAATGGGAGTTCAAGAAGCTCGGTCGGGGTCACTTCGACCGTTTTGGCGAACCCTACACCGAGGCCTATCTGAGGAAGCACAACTTCCCCATGTCCCTGAAGGGCACGCCCAAGCACGTCAGTGATGCCCTGTCCGACGCCATGGAGGAAACCATCACCAAGTTTGCAGGCGGCAAGCAGCCCTTTTACCTCCAGCTTCATCCTTACGCCGTGCACGGCCCCGTACGTTCGCGCCCGGACCTCAAGGCGGCCACCGGTGATGAACTCGCCGGGTTCGTCGCCAGCATTGATCTCATCATAGGTCGCCTGCTGAAGGTCCTGGACGATTCCGGGTGTGCTGACAACACGCTCATCCTCTTCACCTCGGACAACGGCGGCACGCACAAGGACAACCGCCCCCTGCGCGGCAAGAAGGGCATGTTCACCGAAGGCGGTGTTCGCGTGCCGCTGATCGCCTACTGGCCGGGTTACATCCCCGCGAACACCGTCACCGATCACATGGTGCACACCGTTGACTACTACCCCACCTACCTGAAATTGGCCGGAAACAAGTGGACACCTCCCGCTGCAAAACACCCGCTTGACGGCGAGTCCTTCGTCGATGTCCTGCTGAATCCCGAGACCGACCGAGAGCGCGCCCCGATCTTCTATCTGTTCCCCGGCTACATGGACTCCCGCGCCCAACCCACCGTGGTCGCCATCGATGAAACTGAAGGACAACGCTACAAGCTCTTGTATTTCTACGAAGCCGACGCCTGGCAGCTCTACAACGTGAGTGATGACATCGGCGAAGATTCAGATCTCATCAAAACCCACACCTCCATCGCCGCCCCGCTCTCACAAAAGATCCGCAACTGGCTGACCCAAAAACACCCGACCTGGAAACCCAAGTTCCCGACCAGCAAAGCCACCGGCAAGTCCGCCGGCCCGCCTCCACTCTTGTGAACTATCGCACCCTCCCCAGCGCCAGCTGTCAACCGATTGGCTTTGTAGTGGATTGGGTGCTTAGAATCTTCGTCGTGCCCCGCTGATTCTACGATGAACCCAATGTCGCATTTACGTTTTCTTTTCATGGCGTTGCTGTTCGGCATCTCCGCCATCAACAATCACGGAGCAACCCGCCCCAACATCGTTCTCATTCTGGCGGATGACATGGGCTATGCCGACATCGGTGCTCATGGCTGCGAAGACATCCCCACACCGCATATCGATCGCATTGCGAGCGAAGGCGTGCACTTCACCAATGCCTATGCCAACGGTTCCTATTGCACGCCAACTCGGGTGGCGTTGATGAGTTGCCGTTACCAGCAACGCAGCGGCAATGATGATCTGCCACAGGTGACCGGTCCGTTGCCGCTGCCGATCAAGACACTGGCTGATCGGCTCAATGAAGCGGGTTACCTCACCGGCATGGTCGGAAAATGGCATCTCGGCGGCCAGGCAGGCTACACACCATTGGAACGGGGCTTCGACGAATTCTTCGGTTTCCTGGGTGGCGGCCATATGTATCTCCCGAATCCCAAGGGCTACAGCAGCGGCTATAACGAACCGATTGTGCGGCAGACCAGCTCCGTTCCGTATCCGAATTACCTGACCGACGCCTTCGGAGATGAAGCGGCGGCCTTCCTAAAACGGCATCGCGACACCGAACAACCATTGTTTCTCTACCTTGCCTTTAACGCCGTGCACACCCCGCTGCAGGCGACGGGCGAGTATCTTGATCGTTTTCCCGATCTCACCGGCAAACGCCGCACCTATGCCGCGATGCTCAGCGCCATGGATGACGCCATCGGTCAGGTGCTCCAGGAACTCGACGCCTCCGGTCGTGCCGACGACACCATGGTCATCTTCCACAACGACAACGGCGGCCCCACCACCCGCAACGCCGTCAACGGCTCCCGCAATACCCCCCTGCGCGGCTCCAAGTGTGAGACGTTCGAGGGCGGGATTCGGGTTCCACTCGCCATCCGTTGGCCCGGCGTCATCAAGTCCGGCACCACCTACGCTCAACCCGTGATGTCCTTCGACCTCAGCGCCACCGCACTTTCGTTGGCAAACGCGGACATGGCCGAGATCGACGGCGCCAACCTGATGCCGTTTCTGTCGGGCAGGAAAAGGGGCACTCCGCATGAAGCCCTCTTCTGGCGCTCCCGCACGCGGAACAACAACTACGCCGTCCGCCGCGGCGACTGGAAATACGTCTGGTCCACCGAGGGCACGGAACGACCTGGCCCAAATCAAACTCCGGCTCGCGATTACCTCTTCAATCTTGCCAAGGACTTTGAAGAGCAGAATGACCTCAGTGCCCGCCACCCGGAGATTCTTGAAGAGCTTAAGCAACTTTACGCCAAGTGGGATGCCGAGATGGATGCCTCATGCCGCGAATTGGGCATCGAACCGCCGCAGATCCGCAAACCTTCGACCACCGAGTTACGTAACAACCGCAAATCCAATGTCGGAAAATTCCAACCGTCCAAATCCTCTCCGGACTTCGATACGCTCACCCGGATCCAGGTCAAGCAGACCGAACTCGGCCACAAACTCGCCTCTGATGGCAACGGCCTTGCATTGCGCCGACTGGACACACCCATCACCGGTGTCGCCAAGATTTCCACGGTCATCCAACCACCTGACGCCTTCCCGAGCAACGGCTTCATCGCTCTCGGAAAGAAATCCACCGATGCCGACACGATCAAGCTCGGCCTCCTCGTCGGCGGCAACCGCATCGCCATCTACGACGGGCCTTACGGCGCCAAATCATCCACCGGCACCAACGCCCAAATCAAGGGCGGCAACTCCTATCCGGCTGAGATCACCATCGATATTCCCAAGCGCAGACTCACCTTCAAGATCGCCGGCAAGACCCTGACTCATCCCCTCCCCGATTACATCGACGAGATTCGTCATCTTGGCTACTACGTCGTGCGAACCCGGGCGCAGTTTGGTGCAATGGAAGTATCCCGCTAAGGCGGGCGTGATGCGGTTACCACCGGGCACCATGCTTGCCGTCGTTCTACTTCGTCGACGTTGAGGTCGGCGGAAGACTGCTCGCGAAGCCGGCATCCGTTCGTTTCAGCTCCGCGATCGTTTCGCCGCGCATTTTGGCAAGACGCTTTCGATGGGTGGGTTGGAGGGCCAGATTGATGAGTTCTTCCGGGTCGTTCTGCAGATCGTAGAGCTCCTCGATTTCTCCGGCGACAAGTGAACGGATGTATTTGTAGCGGCCATCGTGCAACGACACCCACCAAGGGATCCCACCGCTGTGATAGAGCTTGTCCGGATCGGTCGGGATGCGGTCCGTATCGGAACCGTAGTAC
>JAYPXF010000017.1:7148-43758 GCA_038154405.1 Verrucomicrobiales bacterium
GTGTTGACCATCAAGGCACTGCGGTCCCGCTCGGCATTGGGAAACGCCAACATCTCCGAAAGGCCCTGCCCGTGCATCTTCCACGGGAGCTTGATGCCGGCAAACTGAAAGAAGGTCGGAATGAGATCGGGTCCGACGACCGGAGTCTTGCACACCTGATCGGAAGGCAGGCGGTTGGGCATTGAGAAGATCAGCGGACTGCGAATTGTCGCGTCATACGGCGCAACCTTGTTCTGCATGCCATGCTGTCCCCAGGCAAAGCCCTGGTCCGATGTAAACACGATCAGCGTGTTCTCGTATTGGTCGGTTTCCTTGAGCGTCTTCACGAGTCGTCCAACCGCCTCATCGAGCGCGAGCACGCCTTGATGATACTGCCGAATCCACGAATTCAGATCGCTGCCGTGAATACCCTTGCCCGGCGCCATTTCACCGGTGGCTCGACGGCGGCCCTTCTTGTGCGGTCGACCGTCCTCGCCGCGATACCATTTCTCGTATTCGGAAGCCCACTTGGGTTTGCCGATGCGCGGCGGATAGATGTCCTTTGGCGTGGGAATTTTCACATCCGGATAATCATCCAGGTGCCGCTTGGCCGGAGTGAACGGTCCATGAACCGCACCGTAGCACACCCAGAGATACCAAGGCTTGTCCTTCTCACGCCCCTTGCCGTTCAGGTAGTCGACCGCCCACTGCGTATAGTTGTCCGTCGTGTAACCCTCAACCCGTCGGGCTTCGCCGCCGTTGAATTCGGTTATCTGGGACTTGTAGTAGTTGCCCGCATTGGAGGCATGACGCGGCCGGTTCCAGACGATCTGATAATCCCAATCGCGGCCGAAACCGGTATCCGTTCCGGTATGCCACTTGCCGATCTGCGCGGTCTGGTAGCCGTTCTGCCGAAACACCTTGGGCCAGAACGGACATTTCTCCGGATCATAAACGCTGCCGGGATATTTCCCTTCCATGCGCATCGACTCGACCCCGTGTTGAAAGTGCCCGGTCAGCAGCGATGCCCGCGACGGCATGCACCAGGTGCCGATGTAGGCGTATTTGAAACGGACCCCTTTCTTCGCAAGCGCGTCGATGTTCGGCGTCTTCACGAACGGGTAGGCCTCCGGGTAACAACTCACCGTGCGATGCGAATGATCGTCGGTGTAGATAAACAGGATGTTCGGGCGCTCCGAAGCAGCCGAAGCGCACGGTGCGCTCAGTCCGAGCAGCAACAGGGTCAGGCAAGCGATTGTCGATCTCATGGGTCAACCGAGCGTAGGTGAGCCGGCCCGATCGTCAATCTCATGAATCGCAGCCCCCCTGTGGGTGGGGACAAGCTGCCGCTAGGCCGCGGACGCGCAGCAGCGCGTCCCTACCATCCCGTCGTTGAAAAATTCATTGCGCACCGGTGTCCTCGGCCGAAACATGCGTGGCATGAAATCCCTTTTGTCCGGCATCGTGCTGGCATCCTCGCTGGCGCTTGCTTCCGCCGACTGGCCACAGCTCCAGGGCAATGCCTTGCGCTCCGGCAATGCCCCGAAGGCCAACTTGCCTGCCAACCCGGGCCTGATCGCCTATGTTCCCACGACGGATGCCATCTTCGCCGCACCGGTCGTTGCCGACGGCCGTGTCTTCGTCATCGACGGCTCGGGCGTGGTCTTCGCCATCAACGCCCAGACGCACAAGGTGATCTGGCGACATGCCACCCGCGGGGGCGCGGGCAATTGCAACAACGTCGCAGCTCCCGCGGTCGCCGGCAAATACCTGCACGTCGGTACGACCGCCGGATACTACTACGTCTTTGACGCGGCCACCGGAAAGGTTGTGAATGAGATCGATTGTCGGGAACCGATCTTCTCCGCCCCGGCCGTCGGCAATGGTCGCGTTTATTTCGCCACGCTGGGGGCGCAGGTCTACGCCGTCGAACCGAACGGAAAACCGGCTTGGAACTGGGACTTTGTGAAAGAGGTCGTGGGCTTCACCGGCAATCGCTGGCTTGGTGCCGACTGGGTGAAGTTCCGGGGCGATCGCGTGAACTGGAAGGACCACTTCGTCTGTTCCCGCGATATCAGCCTCGTGGGTGACACCGTGGTGATGCCGGCGGGTGGACGCACGGTATTTCTCCGCGATGGCGGCAAGGCTCCCATGCTTCGCGAGATCGGCGAGATCCCCCAGTACGCCGGACGTGAATATCCCGCCACCTTCGGTCAGAGCGCGGACGAGGACGGCAATGTCTACATCCAGTGGCATCGACGCGACAATGCCGGTCGCGTCGACATACTTCGTCTCGAGGGCGACGAGTTGAAAACCAATTTCGTGAAAGGTACGGAGACCTACATCAACGTGCATGGCCTGCTCGGCTTCGCCAGCGTTGCCGTTCGCAATGGCAACGTCTATCGCACCCGTCCGGAACACGGCGTCGGTCTTTGCCTGCATGAGAAGGATGCAGAAAAGCCGAGGGTCCTGAGTGAAGCACCTTCAATCAGTCCACCTGCTGTCACACGCAATCACGTCGTCTTCGGCGGTCTGGATTCGAAACTCCACATCGTTCCGCTGAAGAAAGGAAAACCCACCGCTCTCGATACCGCCTTCGGCGCACCGATCACAGCTCCCGTTGCGATTGCCAACGGCCGCATCTATGCCGCCTGTGAAGACGGCTATCTCTATGTGTTCGGCGCGAACGGCAAGGCGTCCTATCCGACCCAAGATCTCGGAGTGACCAAGGTGCGCAGTCCGCTGAAAGGACCGAAGGCCGGCGATCGCTACAATTGGTATTCCAACTACGGCGACTTCCAGGGTTCCAACGCGAACGACCAGGATCTGCAACCGCCATTGCGCATGCGTTGGGCACGTCGCTTGGAAGGCACGGTGAAGCATCTGCCAGTCTGCGGCGGCGGCCGGATGTATATGCACACGGCCGAAGGACAGGTCATAGCCGTGGAACAGGACACCGGGCGGCTGCTCTGGCGCCGCCATTGGCCGCACGTCTACCTTTCATTTACCTCCCCGCTCTATCATCAGGGCAAGCTGCTCATTCCACAGGGCGGCATCAAGCAATCACGTGTGCGCTGCCTCGACGCCAGCAACGGCAAACTGCTTTGGGAAGCGCCGTTCACCGGTTCGCCCGGTTGGAGCCGACAATTCCCGCCGGTGGTTCACAACAACATCGCGATCTATGCGTCGGGCTCCGGTGAATACGCCGCGCAGGGTTCCGAAAAGGCCTTCTTGTTTCGCGGCAAGCCGGCAGAGACGAAGGATGGTCGCGAAGTCATGAGCTGGATCTTCGCGAATGCCACTGCCTACACCCCGAAGAACCAGAAGCCCACCGTCTGGGCCTGGGATCTCAACACCGGCAAGGTGATCTGGCAGAAGGACTTTTCGGAATACGGCCGCGGTGGGAACGACTGCGGCATCTGTATTCTGGACGGCAAGCTCTACTACTCCGTCTACTTCGGTTACGACACGGAATCAAAGAAGCGCCGAGGCTTGCCCACGGAGAACAACGGACTGACCGCCTGCATGGACCCGGCCACCGGCAAAATCCTTTGGCAGAACACCAAGTATCATGTGACCTCCAAGTGCACGCTCAGCGCGCGCGACGGACGTATCTACATGGGTGGCTTCGCGGCCGCAAAACAAACGGCCGGCAAGGACCGCTTCGTCTGGTGCCTGGATGCCAAAGACGGTTCATTGTTCTGGCAATCCGAACCCGTCACCTCCGCTCTCAACGTCGTGTCGGTCGGCGAGAAATACATTTTTTCCAACGCCTTGCGTGGCAAGGGCAACATCTACGATCGGCAGACCGGCAAGGTCATCGACACGATTGGCCACAACTACGCCTGCTGTCGCTTCACCCTGTCCGAGCCCTTCGTGCTGGGTGCGAACATGGACATGATCGATCTCTCCAACGACGGCAAACTCGTTTCGACCGGCCCGGCCATCGACTCACGCGAATGCCTCGGGGCAATCGTATCCAACGGCCGCATCTTCTACATGTCCCAGGCCAGCGGCTTCATCGTGTCCCAAACCTACGGCGAGGAATCCAGGAACCTGCCGGCGGTCTGGGAACGGCCCTAGAAATCCCAAGTTCTCCGACGCGCTTGACTTGCCGTTGCGCGACTCACATTTTGCGGAGCGTTATGCGCTTCCCATTCCTCTGTGCATGTCTGCTCTTTGCGGCTGCATCATTTGTCCGAGCCGTCGACGTCGCGCCTTCCCTGGTGACTCGCGGACTGATCGGTCATTGGAAATTCGACGGCGACGCCGGTGACACCAGCAATCGGAAAGCGCCGGGTGACTTGCTCGGCTCCGCCGGTTTCCCGGATACTTCACTGGGCGGCAAGAACCTGCGGTTGAACGGTACCGACACCGCCATTCGCATTCCCGCCGCCCAGGCACCGCGGTTGGGCGAGGGCAGTTTCTCGATCGCCCTCTGGGTGCAGCCTCGTCGCGCCGGCGAGCAGATCATTCTTTCGCAGATCGATGACAGTGGAACCGGCTGGCGGCTGGTTCAGACCAAGGAATTGGGTATCAAACTGGAGACGGTCGGGAAGGCCAAGGCGGATGATTCCAGCATCATCAGTCCGGCCAACGTATTGGCGAACGGACGTTGGGGTCACGTGATCATCGCGGTGAACCGCGCGGTCGACGGCGGTTTCGCCCGACTCTACATCAACGCGCGTCACCTCGGTGATGGCAAAATTCAGCCCTTCGCAATGAAGCCGGCCGACCTGTTGATCGGCGCCGGCGAAGGCAAGTTCTTCCGCGGACAACTCGACGAGCTGTATCTGTTCAATCGGCAGATCAGTGAGATGAAGGTCCTGTTTTCGCCGGGCAGTCGGTTCGACTACGATCCGCTGGCAAAAAACAAGTTCAACAAGCCGGAAAAAACTCCCGGACGGGTGGCGGGCGCGCCCAATCCGGAACAACCGCCCGGTCCGTTTGCCGACGGTGAGTTCGCTTTGAAACCGAACGATGTCGTCGTTTTCATCGGTGCGAGCAACTTGGAGGCCGCCCAAAAGTATGGCCACCTCGAAATGATACTCACGTCAACATACCCGAATCATCGCCTGCGTTTCCGTAACGTCGCGTGGGAGGGGGATACGGTCTACGAGCAATGGCGCGATGTGAACTTCGGTGCCTGGCACGAACAGTTGGCCTGGCTGAAGGCGAGCGTGCTGTTCGTTCAGCTTGGACAGATGGAATCCCTTGACGGGGCCGGCCGCCTCGATGAATTCATCGCTGCTTACGGCAAGTTGCTGGATCAGTTTGAACGGCAGACCAAACAAATCGTGCTGGTGTCGCCCATGCTGTTCGATCGGCCGCCGGCAAAACTGGCTCCGAATCTGACACAACGGAACCAGGACGTACGACTCTATCGAGATGCCATTCGCAGGCTTGCTCGCCAACGAAGGCATCTCTTCGTGGATCTGCTGGATCTACGGCGCGACAAGACGCTGACGCGCGACGGAATCCATCTGGTCCCTGGTGCCCACGAAAGCGTGGACCGAATGATCTCCGAGCAATTGGGAGTGCCGGCGAGCCCCGGAATCGCAAGAACCGGATTGCGAGAGTTGATTCAGGAAAAGAACCGGCTGTGGTTCGATTATTGGCGGCCGATGAACTACGCCTTCGCCTTTGGCGACCGCATGCATGTCGCGTTCGGACGTGCTGACCCCACCATGCGGGAAGAACTGGAACGCCTGCGACCGATTCTCGAGACGGCGGAGGCGCGAATCGACGCTCATGCTTCGGGAGCGAAGAATCTCCCGCAATTGCCGGCTCCACCGACGCGGGCAAATTCACAGATCGCCAAACTCACCCCGGAAGAACAGTTGGCGTCCTTCACCCTGCAGGGTGATCTTCAGGCCAATCTGTTTGCCTCCGAGGCCGACGGCATCGTCAACCCCGTGCAGATGCGCTGGGATGAACGCGGGCGACTTTGGGTGTTGTGTCTGCCGACCTATCCACAGCTGCTCCCGGGCGCGAAGCCGAACGACTACATCCTGGTTTGCGAGGACACCAACAACGACGGCCGCGCGGACAAGTTCCATCGTTTTGCCGAAGGCCTGCACATGCCGATGGGGCTCGAGCTCGGTGATAACGGTCTCTACGTCGGTCACGGCACGGAACTGATTCATCTGCGTGATACCGATAGCGACGGGCAAGCGGACCAGCAGAGGATCGTTCTTTCCGGATTCGGGACAGGTGATTCGCATCAGTTGATCAACTCGCTGACCTGGGGACCGAACGGCCGACTCTGGTTCACGCAGGGCCATCACGTCTACACGCGGGTCGAAACGCCGTGGGGAATCGAGAAGCACCTCAAGGCGGGCGTCTGGCGTTTTCATCCGCATCGGCTGAAGGCCGACAACTTCTTCGAGTATTCCACCGCCGGCGCGAATTGCTGGGGCGTCGCCTTCACCGAATGGGGACAGGTGTTCCACAACACGGGCGACGCCTACGCTGCCTTCTACACGGTGCCGGGAATGATCCGCACCGATCATCGGCGACGCACGATCTCGCTCTTCACCGACAGCAAGAACATGTGCATCGAGATCATTGGAACAAGTCATCTGCCTGATGAACTGCAGGGCTGCGTCGCCTTCGCCGGCTACTACAACAATTCCGTGCCGATCTATCGCGCCGAGGATGATGGCTCTGGATACAAGACCACCCGCCTGCCGGAACTCATCACGTCCACCCGCCGCGAGTTCCGACCGGTCGACATCCGCGTCGGTCCCGATGGCGGACTTTACCTGTGCGATTGGTACAACGAGATCGTCGGTCACTACCAGACGTCCTACCGCGATCCCCGTCGCGATCAACGTCACGGCCGCATCTGGCGCATCACTTCGAAGAGTCGTGCGTTGGTGAAGCAACCCGACCTGGCATCGATGAACGCGGTCCAATTGGTTGGGCAACTTCGTTCGGAAGAACGATGGACCCGCTACCAGGCCAAACGACTGCTCTTTGCGCGGCCGTCGAAGGAAGTCGTGTCGGCGAGTCGCGCATTCAAGCCGGACAATCTGAAACAACTGTATCGCGCGACCGGCGTGCTGGAAGCGCACGGAGTCTTTCCCCGCGAGAACATGGAGCGGCTGCTGAACGCCGGTGATTCCGAAGCGCGCTGTTACGGTGTACGGATGATCGGAAACTGGGCTCACGAAATTGATGATGCACCTGAACTTCTCGAGAGATTCATTCGCGACGATCATCCCCGCGTCCGCCTTGAAGCCATTGTGGCCGCCACCTATGTTGGGACACCCCGTGCCATGGAGATCGCCATCCAGGCCCTCGATGCGCCGATGGATCGGTTTCAGGACTATGCGCTGCGCCAAGCGGTTCATGCGTTGGCAGAGGATTGGAAGCCGGCCTTTCTTACCGGGAAGCTGGCGTTCGGCGGTCGCGCCGCGCACGCCGCTTTCGTCTTGCAGGAGGACGGCGGCAAGGACATCGCCGGTCAACTGCGGAAGCTCGCCGCAGATTCATCGCTCGAAAGAACAGCGCGCGTGAATCTGCTCAAGCTGCTCGCCAATGTCGGTCAACCGGCCGACCTGCGTCACGCACTCGACCAGTGGAAATCTTATCCGGAAGTGTTGGATGAACTGGCCGAGGCCGTTCGCGTGCGCGGAATCCGACCCGCCGGAAACATTGTCGCGGTGTTGGAGCAGGCGATCACCAAAGGCTCGACCGGTGCGATCCGATTGAGTGGCGCCATGAAACTGACCGCACTAGCCCCGCGCATCGCCCATCTGATGAATTCGCAAGCCACGTCTACGCCGCTGCGGGAAGCCGCGATCGAGACTTTTGGTCGACTGGCCGGTGCGAAGGCCAACAAGCAACTGTTACCGATCGCAAAGGAATCCGAGAACACCCGATTGCGTCTCGCCGCCGTGGCTGCGTTGTCCAAAACCGATGTCAACACAGCCGCCGGCTTCGGAGCCGAACTGCTCGCCGGTTCCGACAGTGAATCCGAGGTGCGCAACGTTCTGCATCCTTTCCTCAATCACAAGACCGGCCTTGATGCCTTGGCGGATGCGATCCGGGAAAAGCCGGTGCCCGTGGATCCGGCAAAGCTCGCCCTGCGCGTTCTCGCCGCATCCGGAAGAAACGCAGCCACCCTTCGTTCAGAACTCTTCAAGACGATGGGTTCACGGATCCTTCCGCCCACCTATTCCGAGGACTACGTGAAACGACTGGCCGCGGCGGCGAAGAAGAACGGGATTCCGGCCAATGGCGCGAAGGTGTTCCGTTCCCAGATCGCGAACTGCAATGCCTGCCACAAGGTGAACGGTATCGGCGGACATCAAGGTCCGGATCTCTCCGCAGTCGGAACGGGCATGACCACCGAGTTGATAGTTGAAGCGATTCTCTGGCCCAAGCGACAGGTGAAGGAGGGCTATCTCGCCACCACCATCACCACCCGGGATGACGAGTATCACCAGGGCTACAAGACGAAGGAGACCGCTTCCGAACTGACGCTTCGCTCGGCGGCCGACGGACGCGAAATCCGGATTGCCAAGAAGGACATAGCCGAACGCACCGAAGCCGGCACACTCATGCCCGAAGGTCTCACCGCCGGGATGACGCAGGATGAATTGCTGGATCTGACCGCCTACCTCAGCTCCCTCGGTCGGAGATAACTCGCAGGAGCAACAAGAGTTTGGTTTGCCGGACAACCGGCAGACACCTATCTTCCCCGCTTCTTGAAGAACCGACTGAAAACAGTTCTGGCCGCTACATGCCTGGCATTGAGCTTCTCCGCCTGCAAGAACGGCGGTGAAAACGGCACCGGCAAGGCAGCCAAGGAACGCAAGACGACTGCGGTGGTCGAGCAACGCAGCATCTCGTTCTCGATCAGCGTCGCGGGCGAGATCGGTCCTGCGGAACAGGTCTCCGTGCGCCCCGAAGTGAATGGTCGAATTTCCGAACTGCCCGTCGATATCGGCGACCAGGTGAAAGCCGGCGAGCTGCTCTTCGCGCTCGACGACCGGGATCTGCAGATCGAGTTGGAAACCCGAAAGACCGATATTGCGAGTGCTCGGCTGCAGATCAAACAGGCGGAACAAGACCTTGATCAATCGGACGGTGAAGTGGAGGTGAAGCTCCGTCAGACCGCGGTGTCCCGCACGAAACTGGAGCAACAGAAGGCCAGAGACGATCTGGGCCGCCACCAGAAGTTGTTCGACTCGGAGCTGATTTCCAAGGAGGTCATCCAAAGTGTGACAACCCAGTTTGAGCTGGCCAGCAACGCCGTGGCCCAGGCCGAACGAAACCTGGAACTGAGTAAGGAACGATTGCGCAAATCCCGCGACCGGGCCCAGACCAGCTATGAACTCGCCACCAACTCGGTCTCCAAGGCACAACGCAATTTGGAGCTCACCCAGGACAAACTTTCCAAGACCCGCGTCCTCGCGCCCTTTGACTGCACGGTCCTCACCCGTTCCGTGTCCGCCGTCGGACAGGCGGTGTCCGGCTCCGGCGGTTTCAACAGCGGCACGGAGGTGATGACCATTGCCAATCTCAACGAAATGATCATCGACGCACACGTCAACCAGGCGGACATCACCCGCCTGTCCCAAGACATGAAAGTCGAGGTCTCGATCGAGGCGGTGATCGGTCTCAAGGTGAAGGGCAAAGTCGAACGCATCGCCCCCAAGGCCACCATTCGCAACGGCGTCAAGGGCTTCGGCGCCCGCATTCTGTTGACCGACGTGGATCCACAGATTCAGCCCGGTATGACCGCAAAGATTTCCATTCCCGTCGTTTCCGCGGATGATGCCTTGTCCGTGCCCCTCGCCGCGGTCTTCACGGAAGAAGACGGTCGACACGTCTACGTGGTAAAGGACGGCGCGTTCGAACAACGACGGGTGAAGGTCGGTGTGTCGGATTACAAGTTTGCGGAGATCCTGTCCGGTCTGGCCGAAGGCGATTTGGTCGCGATTGAAATGCCGCCGGATGATGCCACGGTGATCGAACTGCCGGAGTCGGAAGACGGCAAAAGGAAGTAATCAGTGGTCAGTCATCGGTATCCAGTTCATGACATGGACGCGCTCTTCTTTCTCAATCGACTGACCACCGATCACTGATTACTGATCACCGAACCATGGCTCTTCTGGAATTGCGCGACATCACCAAGGTCTATCGCCTCGGCGGCGAGGAGATCCGCGCGTTGGACGGGGTGTCCATGGACATCAGCCAGGGCGAGTTCATGTCCATCATCGGACCTTCGGGCAGTGGCAAGTCCACGCTCATGCACATCCTCGGCTGCCTCGATTCTCCGTCGAGGGGAACACTTTCCCTGGATGGTCAGATGATCCACGACGCGTCGCCGCGTCAACTGGCCGGCATCCGCAATCGCAAGATCGGCTTCGTGTTCCAGTTCTTCAACCTGCTCCCCAAGCTCAACGTGTTGCAGAATGTGGAACTGCCGATGATCTACAGCGGCGTCTCGGCAAAGGAACGGCGGGAACGTTCAATGAACGCGCTCAAACTCGTGGAGCTCGACAATCGCCGCAAGCATCGTCCGTCCGAACTGTCCGGCGGCCAACAACAGCGCGTCGCCATCGCCCGCGCCCTGGTGAATGATCCACGTATCATCTTTGCTGATGAGCCCACGGGAAATTTGGATTCGCACACCGGGGAGCTGATCTTGAACCTCTTCCACGATCTCCATGCCGAGGGACGCACCCTGGTACTCGTCACCCACGATCCGAGCATCGCGGCCATCACGCCACGCCGCATCGAGATTCGTGACGGCAAGATAGCCGACAACATAGACAAGCGGTTGGCCGGATTGGAAAAGTGATTTCGAGCCACTACAAGCGGGAGGATATTCACATCCACCACTTCGTCAGTAGCGGAGCAACCACCAGGGCGGGAAGGTAGTTGGCCAACGGAACTTTGCGAATCTCCAGAATGACCACGACGATGCAATAGACCATTAGCCCGCCAGTCACCCGGATGGAATCAAACATCGCCTCGTTCAAAATTGGTTCCAGCGCCCCCGCGCAGATCGTGATCGTTCCCTGATAGGCAACCACGGGGACGACCGCCACGGCGCTGCCCCAGCCGAACATGGCGGTGAAACCGATCGTGGCGATTCCATCCATTGCTCCCTTGATGGCGAGGATCTTGTAGTTGCCGGCCAAGCCGTCCTCGATGGACCCGATGATCGACATCGGTCCGACGCAGAAAAGAATCGTGCACGTGATGAAGCCTTCGTTGAACCGATCGTCACCCGCAGCCCCCTTGGACATCTTCTCTTTGGCGTACTGGCCCAATTTGTTGAGCTGTTTTTGAATGCCCAGACCCATGCCGATCGCGTTGCCCAGAATCAGCGAGAGCATGGCGATGCCGAATTGGCCCAGACATTTCAGGAATCCACCACCCAATCCCTTGAAAATCATTTCCGTCGCCACATAGAGCGTCGCCGCCGCCAGCAACATCTTGATGTAGATCTGCGCGCGTTTGCCGACAAGATTCGCGGCCACGACACCGATGATGCCGCCGAGAATGATGCAGACTCCGTTGATGATCGTCCCGATCACGCGGCGAACTGAATCATGCGAAGCCGCGGGCCGGAAGCGGATTCTTTCCTGTGGTGGCAATATCTGATGTCGCTGTGAGCGGGTTTTGAATGATCAGATCAGGTGACGAAGTTTCGCATACGCATCCCGCACCTTGTCCTCGTTCTCAGTCACGGCGGCGAGTTCGTCGAAGCCGAACATGGTCTTCACCCGATGAGTCAGCAGAGCACTGTCGTAGCGAATCTTGCCGGTCCAATATTCGGGCGAATGGGCGGCATGCTTGGACACCTTGCCTGGCCCCAGCTCTTTGATCAGATTCGGAAGCGCCAGCCAGAGGCGCAGGTGTTGTCGATGCGCCTTGATGGCCTTGGGCGCCAGCTCCGGATAACCGTATTGCGCAAGGTCCGTGATCGCGGCTGCATGATTGCAGATGTGCACCGGTCCGCCATATCCCTGACGGCGAAAATCCGGATCCAGTTGAATGATCAGATCGAACACCGCATCCGCCATGCCTTCCATGTCGGCGTATTCGGGCGCGCCGTCGTCTTCGCGCAGCTTCACGTCGTTTCCGGACACACGCTTCTTTTCGAGAAAACCCCAACCAGGATGAATGCTCTTGAACTTGAGAATCAGTTTACGAATGCCGTCGGTCACGGACGGCGTGGCCAATTCCGGATGTTCCTTGAGCGCGCGAATGGCGAGGGAGGCGAAGATCACATTGTGCCCCGAGGCGCGCGTTTGGTTCAGAGTCTCATTCAGCGCCTCGGCAATTCCATCTACGAGGGATGCGTCGGCCTTTTCCTTGCGAAAAGGTGCGAACAATTCGGGATCGCGCGATTTGCTTTTGCCAAACACCGATTCTCCGACCATCACACGTTTGAGATCACCCTCGATTCCGTCAAAGACCTTCTGGTCGAGGTTCGGCCTTTGTTCGCCGACAAAGTAACCGGCAATTACGGACGCGCCGAGATGGCCGGCCATGGGGCTGATCTGATGAGCGCGAGCCAACGCGTTGAGGCCTTTGGAGAGATATTGAAAGTCGATCATGATGACGCAGACGAAGACATTGCCTGTCGAGTGGACGATGCACACCGGGGCTCGGATTCACGAGATCATTTTGCTGAATCACGAGCGTGCGGGATCGGTCATGAAATGACATGTTCGCCCGCATGATCCTTCGCCTGCTCGCAATCACTTTGCTGTGCCCTGCCATGGCATCCACGGCCGGCTTTTTGGTCGAGAATGGGAAGCCTCGTGCGGAAATCGTCATCGCTGCGGATCCGCCACGCACGGTGCATCTCGCCGCGCGTGATCTGCAGGTCTACGTGGACAAGATCACCGGGGCCAAGCTGAACATCGTATCAAAGCCGGGGACGCAGCCGGTCAGGATCTACGTCGGGCGCAGCCCGCACACGGACAGGCTTGGCATCACCGACGAGGGTCTGAAGTACGGCGCCTATCGCATCGCGTCCGGCCCAGACTGGCTGGTGTTGATCGGGCAGGATTCTGATTTCGCCCCGATCGAACCCTGGCCGCGCAGCTATCAGGACATCCGCAGCGGCAAGATGCAGGCGGCCTGGGACAAGATCACCGGAGCCCAATGGGGATACATGCACAGCCAGCTGCACAAGCACTACTCCGGCCGAAACACGTGGTTTTGGACCGAACGGGAGGAGAAGACGGACAAGGACGGCAACGTGCATGCGTGGACCTACGACGAACGCGGATCCTTCAATGCCGTATGCGGATTCCTTCGAGACTTGGGGGTGCGTTGGTACATGCCCGGGGAGATCGGTGAAGTGTTGCCGAAGATGCCATCGATCGCCTTGCCCACGGTCGACAAGACCGTGCATCCGGACTTCCCGATGCGCATCCTGAACTTCCGCTCTTAGGTCTATGGCCGCGATGCCATGATGTGGGGATTCCGGCTGGGCGTGACACAGCCCTACGGACGACAGGCCGCCCATGGCCTGCATGGCATGACGGACAACGAACGGACCCTCAAGAATCACCCCGACTGGTTCGCGTTGTATGGTGGAAAGCGACACAACCAGACGAACGTGAGGAACAATCAGCTGTGTTACTCAAACGAGGAACTGTTGCAGGAAGCCGTTCGCTTCGCACAGGTGCAGTTCGATCATTTCAAGATGGTCGCGGTTTCCATCATGCCGCCCGATGGCTACACCGCAATCTGTCAGTGCGAGCTTTGTGAAGGCAAGGAATCGCCTGAATTGGGAGAGCGCGGACGGCTTTCCAATTACGTCTGGGAATTTGTGAATCGGGTGGCCCGGGAAGTTCGCAAGACCCATCCCGACAAACGGATCTCGAACTGCGCCTATGGCATCTACACCGAGCCGCCCCGCAACATCGACGAGCTGGAACCGAACGTGCAGGTGATCATCGTCGGGGGGCGCCGGCCGTTGCAGGAAGATCGGGATGACCTCCGTCGTCTCCGCCGCGAGTGGCAGAAGAAGACCGATCGGCCGCTGGAGATCTTTGAGAACTATCCCTTCACCGGCCGCGGCTGGTATCTGCCCGCCTACATGCCGAAGGTCCTGGGAGAGAGAGCGTGAATGAGACCAAGGGCCAGTCCCGCGGTGAAGACATCTGGATCACGATGGATTTCAGCGACAAGGCAATCGGCTACAATCACTTCCTGCTCTACTTCACCGGCCGGATGTATTGGGGCGGCAAGGATCAGGATCCGGTGAAGATGTTCGACGAGTACGTCAACAAATTTTACGGACCGGTGGCTTCCGAGATGCGCGCGTTCTTCTCCCATTGCGAAGAAAACTGGCGGGCAATGGAGAAGGATTCGGACAAGGCGAATCGCGCACTCACGCTGTTCGCCGCCGCGAAGGCGAAGGTCGCGGCCGGAACCGTCTTCGCCAAGCGCGTGGGGCTGATCGACAACTTTCTCGAAGGTCTGCGCAGCAAGGCCAAGATGCTGGAACAGAACCGTGGTCCCGTGCCCAGCCTGCGGCTCGTCAGCGGCGCGGACATGCGCGGCAAGATAACGATCGATGGCAGACTGGATGACGGTCCCTGGATCAAGATACCGGTCGCCTCAACCGGTCGTTTGCGGGAACTCGAGACCGGTCGCCTGCCGACCTTTGGCACGAGCATCAAGGTCGAATGGATCGGGCAGAACCTCTACTTCGCCATCCGTTGCGAAGAACGGCCTGACGAGAAGCTGAACATCGCCACCAAGAAGGATGGTGACCAGGCGATCTGATATGGCGACTGCATCGAGATCGAACTGGCCACCGATGCCCACAGCTATTATCAGCTCGCCATCAATCCCGCCGGCGCCCTGATCGACCTCGATCGCGGCGCACCGCGCAGCCAGTGGTTCAACTGGTCGTCCAAGGCCGAGGTGGCCACGCACATCGCCGATGATCATTGGACCGCGGAGGTGCGCCTGCCCATCACGCAGGATGCGAACGATCCATTGCACCAGATCATCGGCCGCAAACCCACCAAGAGCCTGCCGTGGTTCGTGAACGTGTGCCGTCAACGCGTGCGAGAGAATGGCACGGAACTGTCCGCGTTCTCCCCGACCGGCACCAAGGGTTTCCACGTGCCCATGAAGTTCGCCCATTTCTTCGGCGGCAACTCCCACAAGTTTGAATCCGATCCGACCGTAACCGATCACATCATCGGCGGACTGGCAGCCGATCAACTTTTCCGCGCCCGCAAATGGAACGAGGCACTCACCGCCTACCTTCGGCTCGCGGCGGCGGACAAGATCAGCGAGAAACGAAAATCGGATGCCCTCCACCGGGCCGTTCGATGCGCGATCAGCATGGAGGACATGGAACGTGCGTCTGACCTTGCTCGCCAGATTCCGATCCCATCCGTTCGCAAGACCGCTCTCATGCAGATACTCGGAGCCCAACGCAAGTGGCGACAGATCACCGATGATTACAAACTTGAAGACCTGACCCGATGGCCTTTCTGGCAGATCGCCAGCGGCGCCTTTGAACGGACCAAAGCGCACTATTTCACCAAGTCGGCGAAAGCGGCGGACGCGGATCTGAAGCTCGCGTTGGAGTACGAACCCGACAGCCGCACACAGGTCACGATCCGTACGATGAGGGCCCTCAACCTTGAGACCAATCTCGAAGATGAAGAGGGTGCTCTGGCAATCTATCGCCAGAACTATGAGGGCAAGAAATCCATCGGTGGCGCAGATGAATTCCGATCCGTTCACATGGCCGCCCTGATTCATTCGCGCAACGGACGGCACGACGAAGCCCTTCGTACCGTTGAGCAGGTTGATCTCGGCAAGACACGCGGCTATTGGCGACATGCAACGCTACTAGTGTTGGGTGATCTGCATCTCGCCGCTGAACGCAAAGATCAAGCCAGGGAAACCTGGAAGAAACTCACCGACGACAAATCAGTCAACCCCTCCGTCAGCAAGAGCGCATCCGCAAAACTTGAAGCCTTTAACCGCAACTAATCCCACCCAGTTCATGAAACGAACAGCAACTTTCGTCACGGTGATTCTATTCACCGCGTTCACCACCGGCAAAGCGGCAGACCTCTCCGCTGCGCTCACCCTGGAGAACGTAAACGGAAAGAAACCCAAGGGACGCCTATATCTGGACGGAAAACTTCAAGGTGTCATCAGGAATTGGGACCTCACGTTCGAGTGGGATCCCGCTTGTGTCTTCCTCGTGCTCGGCGCCGCCTATGTCGGTCACATGGACGAACTCGCCGTCTTCAATCGCGTGCTCACCGAATCCGAAGTCAACAAGGTCTATTGCCTTCAGAACGGCGTGCGGGATCTCTATCCATAATCCGGCACATCGTCACCGCGACTGCAAACTCGGTGGCGTGATGTAATACAAAGTTCTTGGATTCCCTTCGCGCCGGGAGCAGCTTCGGCGGTGAACCCGATCGCCACATGAAAAAGTTTTCTTTCCTCCTTGTCGTATTCGCCGCGGTACTTCTGACCGGCTGTTTTGAACTAGATGACACCTTTGCCGTGAACCGCGACGGGTCGGGCAGTTGGAAGTTCAAATGGAAACTCGGACCCAAGATGACGGCGATGATGGAATCCAATGACGGCTTCAAGATGGATGGCGATTTGTTGATGTCGGAGCAGAAGCTGCGAGCCGCATTGACCAAGGCCAAGGGTGCCAAGCTGGTTTCCTACTCATTGAAAAAGGAAAAGGGTTCATTGACTGCCCGGGGTGAGATCACCTTCGCATCCATCGTGGATCTCTATCGGGTCAAGGAACTCGAAGAACAGCTGAACTGGCAGTTCAAAAAGGTCGACGGACGACTGGAGGCGCGGATCACCCAGGGATTGATGTCGGCGGATGGTGAGAACGACATCACCAAGGAGATGGATTTCTCGGCGGTCAAGGGAATGATGTTGGGACTCAAGATCGACCGGAAGCTGATTTTGCCAAGCGACGTTCAATCGGGGAACGCCATGGAAAAATCCGGCAATCAGGCCCGTTGGGTGTTCGTGCTCAAGTCCGACACCACCAGGGAGAGTTTCAGGAAGCACAGTGAGATCAAACCCCTCGCCACCTGTTCGGCTGAAGGCGTGACTTTCAAACTGCCGCTCGGCCCGGCCGGTTCCGTGCCGGTCGACTTGAGCGCTTACAGCGCACCGGCGGGCGAGACTGCCGAGCAGCTCAAAGAGGTGAAGATCACGGCCACGAGGGCACAGTTGATGCGCAATGCCAAATACACGGAGGACAACATCTTCTTCGGCAACGCGCCGTTGACCCTGCACATGGACGTGGAATGGCCGGCGAACCTGAAGCCGTCCGGGTGGAGCCAGTTGACGATCAACGAGGCGGCAGACACTACCGGCAGGAAACTCACGCTCCATCGCCCCCAGAAAGATGACACGATTCAGGAGTTCCGAACCAAGTTCAAAAAGGAAAACGTGTCAGGAATTCAGATCGGGCTTTCCGAGCCGGCGCGGTTGGCGGAGTCCTACAACGTCAAGGGCGCCCTCCTGATGCATGTGCCAGGTTCGTTGAAGGTCATCAAAGTGCCCGGCATCAAGAGCCTGAAAGGCAAGAAGCTCGAGCAACCGGGACTTGAGGAATTCGACATGACCGTAAAATTCGTGAGTGGTTCGAACGTACAGCTCGCGGCAAAGGCGCCAACGGACTCGATCGTGGATCTCAAGATGATCAGTCCGGACGGGGACAAGGAAATGAAGCGATTTCATCTGCATCGCAGCAAGTTCCGCGACGAACATCAGATGAATGTCGGCTTCAGTGTGGGTCGTCACCGCATCGACGATCCCACACTGGTGATCGTCGTGGCCGGCGAGATCGGCAAGTATGCAGTGCCGTTCGAGTTCAAGGATCTGAAGATGCCGTGAGTTCTCGCGCCTCGAAGATTTACGCTCTCTTCACAATTTTCGGGTGGGCGAGACGGATGCCTCGGCGTTTACTTCAGCCTGCCTCATGAAACAAACAACGATTCTCTTCCTCCTCTGTGCGGCATTGCTCGCGGGTCAAGCCCGGGCACAACGGCCGCCAAACCTCCCCGGCGGGCTGGCATCCGGTGGCTTTGGCGCCGGTCAGTCAGCCACCAAGAACCAGGTGAGCATTCGTATCAGTGGCGGATACCGCTACATCACCGCCAACGGGATTCCGGATCATCAGCCCGGTCGTTTCCCCAATCGGAACAATCCGAATTCAATCCGACCGCAGAATCATCAGTACAGGCTCACGCTGAATCCACGCACAAACGCGACCCCCACCTGGTTGGGGCTCGGCCTGTTCGGCATCGCGTTGAACGGTGTGCCGATGGAACCGAACGCGGCGGAGTTCTGGCAGCGCAACTTCAATTCTGGTTGGCAGTACGAAGCCAAGGACGGCAGCATCAACCTCGGCCTAGACCAACACAACGCCCACGTGCAGCCGACGGGCAAGTATCACTACCACGCCATGCCGGTCGGACTCGTCCAGCGCCTGGACAAGGGAGGAATGACCTTGATCGGCTATGCAGCGGACGGCTTTCCGGTTTATGCCGGCAAGGGGTTCAAGAATCCGATGGACCCCAAGAGTCCGGTGATCGCGATGAAGCCAAGTTTTCGTTTGCGAACCGGCGTGCGACCAACCGGACCCAAGGGAAGATATGACGGAACCTTCATTCAAGACTATCAGTATGTTCGCGGTCTGGGTCACCTGGATGAATGCAACGGCCGCTTCGGAGTGACGCCGGAGTACCCGAAAGGGATCTATCACTACTTCATCACCGACACATGGCCGTATCTGCCCCGTTACCTCCGCGGCACGGTTGATCCGAGTTTCCAACGACGTGGTCCGGGTGGGGGCGGCCCACCTGGTCGCCGAGGTGGGCCGCCCGGCGGACGTCGCGGACCACCCGGACGCCGACCTCCGGGATTCTGAGACCACTTTCTCAAACGTAGCGGAAGATGCGAAATCTTCCGACCGGCCGCTTCCTCAAAGTCGGCATTTTTGCAGATTCCGCTACAGCGGTTTGACGGTGATCGTGGTGGTGAGGCGGATGCCACGTTCCGGATCGATGGCGACGAGATCGTGATCACCCGGTTTCAGCTCCACAAAGGTCTCACCATCTTCCACACGTGGAACCAATGAGGTGGTATGCCAGACGATGCCGTCGCTCGCCGTGGTCCGCAGCGGAATGAGGCGACTGCGCGCTGGCAGGTCGTTGTCGAGAAAGAACACACTGCCGGAAACGGGGGACAGGATTCGCCAGGCCATTTTCACCTGTGGCTGGATGGTCGCGACTCCGGCCAGATGATTCTCCGGTGAGTTCAACCAGCGCGAAAACTCAGCAGGCAACCGCACTCGACCTCGTTCATCGTAGTCGTCCGGGTTTTCGAATGCCGGTGGATTGCGACGATCGAACAGTTCGTGAAGCGCATTCGGTGTGATGCTCCGATCACCGGCGAGCTGCCGCCCTGTCAACGGATGAACAGCCAGGGAAACGATGTTCTGCGGTTGCGAATACCAATCCGTTCCGAAGCGACGGTTCAGATGATTGAACAATCCGTGCAGGATCGGTCCGGCCCCGCTGATGCCGGAAACCTTCTCCATCGGTTGCCCGTCGAAGTTACCGACCCATACGCCGACGGTAAATTCGGGCGTGTAGCCGAAGGCCCAGTTGTCGCGAAAATCCGAGCTGGTACCGGTCTTGCACGCGACCGGAAACGCAAACTCCAACGGTGAGTCCATACCGAATGCACGCGCGCGGGCATGATCGTCATTCAGAATGTCGGCGATCAGGTACGCGGCGGTCGCATCACAGACCTGTTCACCACGTTGCTTCGTCGGACCGGAAGATTTCGTCAAACGATAGGGCAGGTACTCGCCCAATCGCGCCAGGCAGGCATAGGCGTTGGCCAGTTCCAGCAACCGCACTTCAGGATTCCCGATGGCCATGCCGAGACCGTAGAAATCCGGCGCGCGTGTGAGTGTGGAAAGCCCCAGTGCATTCAGCCGATCCTTCAACACTGTCGGACCACCGATGTCGGCCAACAGACGAACCGCCGGAATGTTGCGTGAACACGCGAGCGCTTCGCGCAATCGCATGGGACCGTAATGGCGGCGGTCGTAATTGACCGGGCGATAGATCCCGGAGGCGGTCGGAAAATCCGTCGATACATCTGCCAACACGGTGGCGGGATTGTGCTTCCGTTCCAAGGCGAGCCCGAAAAGGAATGGTTTTAACGCGGAGCCCGGTGACCGTGGTGTCCAAGCGCCGTTGATCTGGCCGCCGTCACGGGAGAAGTAGTCCTGAGAACCGACGAGCGTGAGCACTTCACCGGTTTCGTTTTCGATCACCACGATGGCGCCGTTCTTCACGTTGTGACCGCGCAGGGAGCGCAGCTGACGTCGCAGCATCCGCTGCGCAGTTCGTTGCAAATCGAGATCAAGTGACGCGCGAACGGATTCGTTTCCTTCGCCGGTCTGCTGCAACACGAGGTCCGTGAAGTGAGGTGCGTGGAAGGCGTTGGGGGAAGCGGTCAGGTTCATCGCTGCGGCCTTCGCCCGCTCCGCGGTCGTGTTGGAAACAAAACCGTTCATCTCCATGCGTTCGAGGATCCAATGTTGGCGAGCACGCGCCCGGGCAAAGTTCCTGAAAGGATTCAGACGCGTCGGATTCTGCGGAAGTCCGGCGATGAGCGCGGCCTCGGCGACCGTCAGGTTCCAAACCGGTTTGCCGAAGTAGTGCCGCGCGGCGTTCGCGCAGCCGATCTGGCGGTTGCCGTAGTCAATGCGGTTCAGGTATTCGCTGAGAATGCGTTCCTTGGACCAGACCTGTTCCAGACGCAACGCCTGCAACGCTTCGATGATCTTGGTTTTCAACGTGCGCGGCCGTGGTTGCGCGATCTTGATCAGCTGCTGAGAAATCGTGGAGCCACCGGACACCACCCGGCGATGGCGCAACAGACTCCACGCGGCGCGCGCGGTGGCCTTGAAGTCCACGCCTGGATGATTCCAAAACCGCTTATCCTCCGCCGCGATCGTGGCGTGAACCAGGCCGGTCGGAATGTCCGCCTCGGTCACCGAACGTTGATAGCCGGCCGCATCCGCCGGCAACACCCGCAGCGAATAACCGTCGCGATCCAGCAGTTCCACACTGGGTCGAGGGTCCTGGAACAGCGAATCGGGCAATGGTACGAGTGGCAGGGCGGCCCATGCCGCCAAGATCGGCACGGCCATCGATCCAATCACGGGCAGCGCCCAGCGTCTGAGCCGTTGAATCCAGATTCTCGCTTTCAATACTTTGCCTCCAAATGATTACGATCACTCAAGCCGTAGCGATCGGGTTCATACATCTCCTCCACCCGGGTCGGGGCGGCGATCACCTTGCCTTCCGCGCGCACGCGGGCGAGGTAGCGGATTTCAAATTCACCCTTGGGCATCCGATTGCGGAAGAACAAGGCGCGATCCTTCCGCAGTTCGGTGTGATCGCTGAACCAGCTGTAACCCAGATACGTTTTTGTACTGCTTTGGCGCGACTTGAATTCCGGATTGATCGCTTCCAACACCGCCGGCAACGGATCATCGATCGCGACGTAAGCCGCGTCCTCATCCGCCTTCAGCTTGAGGGTGACCAATACGGTGTCGCCAATCTCAAGTTGGTCAGCGGCGACGGCTTTGCCCGATTCATCGATTTCGGAGTAGCTGCGTTCCACCTCGAAGCCACGACTGCGAACCGGTTTGAACGATTCCTCCACGAACGAATCCACTCGCACGTGGGCAAAAATCCGCTGGTTGGCCGGCATCCGCAATTCGAGCGGCTGCCCTGCTTTGGCATTCGACAGCGGGTATTCGATCGTCTGGATCGATTCTGCAGACAGATCAACCTCATGATCGTTGCCGCCCCAGGAGACCCGCGCATTGCCTCGAGGCGGCTTTGCGGACGCGGCCACGCGGCTCAGTGCCAACAAGGTCCAGGCATTGCCCTGAGTGGTGTACCAGTGACCACCTTTGCGCAGCTTCATCAATTCTGCGCGCAGCGTGTCTGCTCGGCCGGATGCGAGGTCTTCATGAACGATCACCTCAAATGCCAGCCGTCGAATGTGGGAACCGAAATAGCGGGACCCTTTTCTTTTGTCCACGGGTTTCAGATCATCTGCCAGTTGCTCGGCCAGGTTCTGGTCGGCCCGGGTCCGCCCCGTCTCCAGGATCGCCATCGCGGTCAGCAGGCGCGTTTGCGCGGAAAGTGCTCCGCGCTGGTCATGAATACGGATGTAGATTTCCGGCAGCCGTTGCCCCAACAACGCGAGGGTGTAGAGCGCCATGCCGTGTTGCTCGTCGAACGCAGGCATCGCCCGTGGCGGTTGGTTCAGAAGGAAGTTGCGCAGGTAGTCTGCCAATCGCTTGAGACGCGCCACTGGAATAGCCACACCACCCTGCTTCGCCAACGCCAACATCATTCCACCATAGGCACTTGGAAACACCTCGGATCGCTGGCTGCCGGGCCAGTATGCGAGTCCGCCATTGCGGGTCTGCATCGACAAGAGGCGCTCAACGCCGTTGTCGACGGCTTCGGAGACCTGAGCATCCGTCTTTCCGAGCAGTTGTTGAAATGCCTCGTCGGTCGCGACGATCAACCACGGCAAGAGACTCGAACTCGTCTGCTCCGCGCAGCCATAGGGATAACGCAGCAGATAATTCACCCCGCCCCACAATTGCAGGAACGGCGAATGCGAAAGGCGGACCGTCACCTTTCCTCTCCCATGCAGCAACACCGGATCAACCCCGGTCAACAGATTCGTCGTGCCGCTCACCGCACCAACGCGCACCGAGCTCAGCAAAGGCAAAGGTTCCCGAACCGGTAGTTTGCTCACCACGGAATCCACGTGGGTCTTTTCCGCTCCGATCAGGACCGCGGACCAGGTCCAATCCGCCGTTCCGGTTTCCAAGAAGTTCATCGGGAAGTCGATCGTGGTGGTTCCTCCGGCTGAGATCTTCGCACGCTTGCTCAACTCCGGCGGCCCGTCCGTGCAGGCCGCGCCTTGACGACGCCAGGTGACCTCGATCGTTCCCGCGTTGGTGGAATTGTTGAGGACCAGGGCATGCGCGCGAATCCGATCACCACGACGAGCGAAACGCGGAATCACCGGTTCGATCATCAGGGGTTTGTTCACCGCGAATTTCAACTCGTCATTGCCAAAGCGGTTTTCACCTTCGTGCACAACGGCAATCACCCGGAAACGGGTAAGACTGTCAGGTGCGACAAACTCGCCGTGCACCCGACCGTTCGCATCCGTTCGCAACGACGGTTCCCACAAGGGACACGGTTCAAAGTTCTGCCGAGCCTTCATGCGCATCCGTCCGCCACCGCCGGCGATGAACCCCTTGTTGTCGAATTGCAGCAGGGCCGGATTCTCGGGCAGAAGCAAGGGCAACGAGAGATGGGTGGAAACGGACAACGGACGTTCCTCGTTGAAGAAGCTGAGTGGGTCCGGTGTGTTGTAACCCGTCAGATTGAGTACCCCTTCATCTACCGCATACAGCGTGACCTCGGCGTCCGGCACGGGCTTCCCGTCCTGGTTGCGGACGTCACAAGCCACACTCACGAGTTCGCCAGGACGATAGCTTGGTTGGGATGTCTTCAGCTCAACCGCCAGTGCCGTTTCTGGATTCAGTACCTTCAACTGGCAGAAGCCGTAGCGGAATTCCGGTTCGGGGTGTTCATGCGGACTACCTTCCGTGCCACGCAGGACCGTGACCGAAACAAAGGTGTTCGGCGCATCCACCCCGTAGACCGGCACCACCACGACCGGCGCATTGCCGGTCAGGTTGGTCGTATAGGCGTGGTGGATCTTGTCGCGTTCGACCGTCACCAATGCCGGTCCGGCAATCGGCGTTTTCACAATGACGCGCGCCCGATCGCCGGCACGGTATTCCGACTTCTCGGGAACCAGCTCAATGCGTGTGTTGTTCCGATAGTTCCACGCCACCTTGTGCGGTCCGGTGACATCAAAGAGGAATGACGTGCGCGCTTCGCGTCCATTCGCGTCACGCGCGGTGACCTCCAGCAGATGTTGGCCGGTCTCTTTCAGTTCCGGCAATGGCAAGGCGCCATCCACCCGCCAGCCGATGCCTTCGCGAACGGGAACCTGGGAGTTTGTGCGCAACGAAACCAGATTGCGGCGGTGCGGTTCATTGAGATAACTGATCGTTCCGCCGGCCTGGCGCACCCGGATGGAATGCCATTCTACGCGATCCAGTTTCACGTCGATGATGACCGGTTTGTCCCGCGGCGTGCCGTCGGCATTGATCGCGATGATCTTCGGCGAGTAAGTCTCCCCGACCGAAAGCCAGCGCTCCGGTCGTTTCACGCCGAGGTAGAAGGCCGAACTTTCGATCGTAAAGTTTCGGCTCGCGTTGATGGTCTGTTGATTGAGGTCGGTGACATTTGCACGCAACGTGACGCGGCGGGGAAAGAAGGTGACGTTCGTGATGCTGCTGCCAGCCCGGATGATCAGGTTCGTATCAGAAGTGTAGGTACCCTCCCCGCTCTGGGACGAGCCACGCGGCTGTTCGGACAGGCGATGATCCCGGATGTTGGGGCAGAATGTGAATTCGTCGAAGTCATCGGTAGTGAATCGATTCTCGTGGGCATTGAACGACCAACGCACCTTGGCGCTGGAGAGCTCCTTGCCCATGAGGTATTGCGCGTGCAAAGGAATCTCGATCGGCTGTCCCGATCGATAGGACGAGCCACCGCCCAACTTCACCTCGAACGCGTCCGGCTCGTAGTCGGCGATCACAAAACTGTGGTGACCGTTCAGTCCGTTTCCATTGACGTTCACGTGGTATTTGCCCAGTGGTCGTTGCGGCAACGGCACCGCAAAGTCGAGCGTGCCGTTCGCGAAGGGAACGGCATTGGTCGTGAAGACCACGTCGCCGCGTCGATCGCTGATCGAGAAGCGCAGTCCGCGTTTGGCCTTGTCTGTTTCGATATGCTGAACCCGGTCACCCAAGCGGCGGGCGATCAGTTTGAACTTCGCGGTGTCGCCCGCGCGGTACACCGGACGATCGGAGAACAGCAACACCTTCGACTGCGGCTCCACGAATCGTCGCCATGCCACGCGATAACCCTCCCCGTAGCGCGAGAGCGAATGCCGATCCATTCGCAGGGCATGAACATCACCCTGATACGTCGCCATGATCCATTTGCCGGCGGCGAACTCCTTGAAGCCGGCCAGTCCGCGCGAAGCGGTGCTGGATCGCGCCAGGATCTCGTTGTCGTCGTTCAGCTGGAACACTTCCGCTCCGGCCAGCGGCCGGCCCGTGGTCAGGGAAAACACGTGAACGTAGACGCCTCCCGCATGGCGCTTCCAAAGGATACCCAAGTCCGTGAACTGCACGATCGTCTGGGTCGCGCCTTGCTGGGGGTTCATGGCCGGACGTGCTTCAATGAAGAGAGGTGTCCGACGACGGCCGGTGAGTCGATTGAGATTCAGATTCATTTCGGCAGCCGTATCCATTTGCGCCCGGGCATATGGCTTCAGCGACGGCAGACTGATGCCCGGCACGAGATCAAACGCCACTTCTCCATGTTTCGTGCGCCAAGGTTTGTAGACCGAGTCGTAGCCGCGCAACGCATGGATCAACACTTCTGGTCCCAGCCGCTTCGCCCGGATATCGACCCACCCGGAATTGATCGCGAGGAACTTGAGATTTCCGCGGCCCGATGCCGGCACGGAGGCGGAATAGGCCGGAAAGCGCGTGTGCGGCCGGATCGCGGCAAACGTGAAATTCGTATGATAGGCCTCCGTCATGCCAAGGCCGTAAGCCGTCTGCAATCCGGGATGCAGCACCACGTCATAATTCACTCCCAACTGAAAATCCCCCTTCAACGAAAACTGCCGGTAGCCACGTCGAACCGCAAGGTTCTCCGGTCTCGGCGCAATGGTGAAATGCCCCAGGACTTCATCATTGGGTATCGTGAGATCCACTGGCCGGCTGAGACGCACCTCAATCCGTTTGCCGCCATACAGGGTGTTGATTGGTTTCAGCTGACGCACCGTCATGGGCTGAACCGCGCCGATTCGGATCTCCAAGGGTTTCTCCAGCGGGATTCCACCCAGCGCAGCAGAGTCGATCACCAATCTCCAATCTGCACCCGGGTCGAGTGTTTGTTCCGGACGAAACTCGAAAGCATTGCCGACCAACTCGTCCGCATCCGCGACGTCCGCCCGGGCAAATGCCGACGCCCAGGTCTGCGGAATCTCACTTGTGCGCTCGCCCTTCGCATAAGGAATCCGAGATCCCCGGAGTCGTGTTCCCTTGATGGCGTCCACCTTCGCCACAATACGCTGATCGCCATTTGCAAAAGTCGCCACGCCGGCCAGTTCCTCCGAATCGAACTTGGTATTGAACGCGACCCGCAGTATCGGATTGGCTGGGATGTTGTTGGTGGAATGATAGTTCCCGCGGATGTTCGCGATCTTCACACCCGGCATCTTCATGAACCGTTGTAGGCGAGCGGTGGTTTCACGACCACTGGCTTCAGTCAGACCGGAAGTGAGTCGAAATCGATATTCGGTCGCCAAACGCGGCGCTTCGCTGGGCCGGTAAACGCCGGAACGCGGCGAGGTCCACAGAAACCGGCCCTTCAGCATCGGCTCGATCCGCAACGGCGACATCGCGGCGAAATGTCCGACCTGATCTTGGCCGACCATGTCCCGGTCAAAGCGCAGCTCAAAGGCGGACTTGGAAGACAGTTTGGGAGTGGTCAACAGCAACTGAACGCCGCTGGACGTTTCACTTCGCGGCCGGGCGATCACGAGCAGCAGCAGACCGGTAAAAACGGCCAGGCCCAGGACCACCGACGCGAGTTTTCTGGATGACGGGTGCGATATCACCAGTTGGCTCTCGGTTCATTCGCAGTCTCCCGCCAAATTCCCATCCAGCAAGGTCGACTTATTCACTCCGTTGATTCCGAACACCCACTCGTATCCCAAAGCGCACACACCGAAGGCGCGACCCAACTACTCTGAGACGCGAAAATGGGATGCGGACGTCATACGCTGGAAACAATGCGGAAAAGATCGAGATGTTACGGAGCCCAAATGAAAGAAGTGGGTCACGCGTGGATCCCCAGCCCGCATACTAGGGCAGTGTGTACTACGATTGAGATGCGGGTGTGAGAACAGGCGAAATGTAACAGCAAGCGTGAGCGAGTAGAGCTTCGGAATCCTCAGATTCCACTTGCTCACGCTCATCACTACATTGGAAAAAGCCGCCTCGCTTATTCCACCTGCAGTTCTTTGCGGAGTCTGGTCAGTTCCTTGCCGAGGCGGGACTGGACTTTCACGTAGTCCGTGCGGCCATAGATGCTGGTCATTTCATTGGGATCTTCCTTGAGATCGTACATCTCCCATTCATCGAGGTTCTTGTCCTTGAAGTGGATGAGTTTGTAGCGGCGGTCAATGACGCCGTAGTGGTTGGAAACGCCGTGGCCGCCGCTTTCAAAATACTGGTAGTAGAAGACCTTGCGCCAGTCCTTCGGGGTGTTGCCTTTCAGAAGCGGCACCAGGGAGCGGCCTTGCATGTCGTTGGGGACTTTCGCGCCGGCGATGTCGAGGAAGGTTTCGGCGTAGTCGATGTTGGAGACGATGTCGCGGTTCGCGCTGCCGGGTTTGGTGACCCCGGGCCAGCGGACGATCAATGGCGTGCGCAGGCTTTCCTCATACACCCAGCGCTTGTCGAACCAGCCGTGTTCGCCGAGGTAGAAACCCTGGTCGGAGCTGTAGATGACGACGGTGTTTTCCGCGAGGCCGGACTTGTCGAGGTAGTCAAGCAGCCGGCCGACGTTTTCATCCACGGCCTTCACGCAGCGCAGGTAATTCTTGATGTAGCGCTGGTAATGCCAACGGGTGCGTTCCTTGCCGGTGAGATTGGCGGCGAGGAATTCCTCGTTCTTTGGTCGGAAGTATCCGTCGAAGACCTTGAACTGCTCCGGCGTGAACTTGCTGGAATACTTGATCATCAACCGGTGATCCCCGATATGATCGGCAATGCCCATCTTGTGCATTCTGGCGGCCGAACCACGTCCTTGGTAATCATCGAACAGGCTGTCCGGCTCGGGAATCTTGCGATCTTCGTAGAGTGTCAGGTGACGAAGCGCGGGTTCCCAGCGGCCATGTGGCGCCTTGTGCTGTGACATCAGGAAGAAGGGTTTGGTTTTGTCGCGCTTCTCGAGCCAATCGATCGTGCGATCCACGATGATGTCCGTCGTGTATCCGGTGTGCCTCACCTGTTTGCCGTTGGTGAGGAGCATGGGGTTGTAGTAGGAGCCCTGCCCCTTGAGCACCTCGAAGTGGTCGAAACCGGTCGGCGTAGACTTCAGGTGCCACTTGCCGACGATGGCGGTCTGGTAGCCGGCCTTCCGCATCAGTTTCGGTGCGGTCTGTTGCGAACCGTCGAACACGTCCTTGTTCGTGCGTTGCCCATTGAGGTGGGAATACTTGCCGGTCAATACGACCGCCCGCGACGGGGCACAGATCGAATTGGAAACCAAGGCCCGCCGGAACAGCATCCCTTCCTTGGCCAACCGATCCAGGTTCGGCGTCTTGTTCAGCTTGGAGCCGTAGGCGCTGATCGATTGGGTTGCGTGATCATCCGTGAAGATAAAGAGAATATTGGGCTGCTGCGCTGCCTGCGCGGTCATCGTCACCACCAGCAGAAACGCAAATCGCGTCAGATAATGCATGGGCCGACGATTCAACATTCCCCGTCCCGAGGCAAAGGGATTTCCAAATGGAAGAATTAAAAATGGCATATCCTACAGAAATATTGCCGAATACGTGGAATTTTGAAGGGACAGAGTTTGCGGGATGACTTACGGTGGCTGCCCCTTCAGCTATGCAAAGGAAGACTGAGAGACGGATCCTGAGTGGCTTCACCCTCATCGAATTGATGGTGGTGATCGGAATCATTGCGGTGTTGGCCAGCCTGCTGTTGCCCGTGTTGGGCAAGGCAAAGAACAAGGCCATGGGCATTGCCTGTGCCAACAAGGTGCGCCAATGGGGCATCGCGATCCGGATGCACGCGGACTCCAACCAGGAAAAGTATCCGTTCGATGGCACGCCTGGCCAGCCGATCAACAAAGGCAAGAACAAGGCGGCATGGTACAATACGACGGCCAAATACATGAGTTCCGCCAGCCTCGTGGAAGCCTACAAGTTCACGAACAACATCCCGATCCCCGGACGCAGTTCGATCTTCCTCTGCCCCACCCCGACCAATCGCATCGTTCGCGCGCTGCCCGACTTCAACAAACCGTTGTTTCACTACGGCATCAACGGACGCCTCGTGACAGATCGCGGTCAGGCCACCACGGAGGACAATGTTCTGCGCCCGGTGCAAACCGTACTCTTCACTGATAATCAGGAAGGTCGCATTCCTTATGTGACCGGTCGCAATCATCTGGCGCGTCACAGCATGAACGCCAAGGTCGCTTTCATTGACGGTCACGTTTCGAACGTGAAGTCGAACGATCTGCGCCGGACTGCCAGGACTGATGTAAGCGCCAAGGCCGAATGGGCGACTAATCGGATGATCTATTGGTTTCCGAATGCGTCGATGCCGAAGTAGGCGACGCGTTCGTATCATTGATCCCGGTTGCGTCCTTCCTCCGGGCTTTCCGCCAGAGTTCCTTCATCGTGTCGACAGCCTGTCGATCGCGCCCTAGCTCCGCCGACAGATGCAGGAAGAACTCGTCGTCTTGGATCACCACCTTCACCTCGGTGTAGTCGAACAGCGATCCCCATTCCACCACCTCGATTGATCGAATATTTGCGTAGTTCTCCTGCCACAGCACCTGCTCATCATCGCCGAAGGTGTAGAAAGAGATCACCCGACGATCGGTGATCACTTCACCGTTGTCGTCGTCCTCGATCGCGTCTTCTCCGACAATGGAAACGAAATCTGAGGAATAGCAGTAGAGAACCCGCTCGTCGGCTTCCACAATCCCCTTCTCCACCAACCGCTGCTTCAACTGCGGAGGGATCTCGCTCTCGATCTGAATGACATCGAGGAACTCAGGATTGTTCTCCAACTCGAACCCGGCATAGGTCAATCCAAGCCCGATGATCGCCCCCAACACGACCAGTGCTATGCCCAATGGCCCCTGCAGAGGATCCTTGTCAGTCCGGCGGCAGGGAAGCGGTGGCGGTGACGCGCTCATTTGCCATTGAGGCCCTTGAGATAGGCAAAGATGAGATCAGGCAGATCATCGCTATAACCGCCCTCCAGCAGACTCACCGCCGTGGCGTCCAGCCCGCGGATGGATTCACCAAGCCAATGAAAGTCCTCGGCTTCAAGGGTTTCCTGCGCGAGCGGATCGCGGGCGTAGGCGTCGAAGCCGGCGGACACGCAGACCAGATCCGGCTTCTGCTTCTTCAGGTCATCCAGAGCGCGTTGCAATATCTTGCGGTATTCACCCCGTGGTGTTTCCGGTGGGACGGGATAGTTGAAACAGTTGTCACCAACGTTCTTGGTTCCCGTTCCCGGATAGCATGGGTGCTGGTGGATGGAATAGAAGAACGCATTGGGTTTGCCGAGCAGGATGGCTTCAGTGCCGTTGCCGTGATGTACGTCAAAGTCGAAAACGGCGACTTTCTTGGCGCCGGTCGCCAAGGCTTCCAACGCGGTGATTGCCACCGAGTTGAAGTAGCAGAAGCCCATGGCGCGGTTCTGCGTCGCGTGATGACCGGGCGGACGGATGAGACTGAATACGATCTCCCCCTTGCGCGCGAGTTCCAGCGCCTTCAGGGCGGAGCCGACCGAACGTGAGGTGTGACCGAAGATGTCGGTGTAGGCGGGAGTGTCTCCGTCAAAGTGACCTGAAGGTTTTTTCACCTCACCGTAGTGTTCATTCGAGTGCGCCCGCAGAACCTGTGGTTCTTCAATTGCGGCCGGCGACTCCCAATCAATGGTCAGTTCCTTCTGCGCCTTGAGCTTCTCGACCGTGGCGGAAATGCGCGCGGGACGTTCCGGATGTCCGATGGCGCGATACTGGGTGCAACGTTCGTCGGTGATGATTTTCATGCTCCGCGCCGAGCATCCGTCGGTCCGGCGCGTTTGACAACGTCGTTCGAACATTGCGCAACATCCGGTTCCTCCAGATCGAATGTCCGTCCGCAGAATGCCGTCGAACGCCGCACGTTGTTGATCAGCGTGTCTTGACTAACGAATGATACGATCTGTTTTCCTGCTTTCCATCGGACTGCTGCTTACACTTGCGGAAGCATTTGCCGACGGCTCCGGCTTGAATTTCAAACGCGAGGTCGTGCCCTTGTTAGAGAACTACTGCCATGACTGTCACGCCGACGGTTCCGACAAAGGCGGTTTTCAGCTGGACGGTCATCCCACGGAAGCAAAGCAACTGGCCGATCATGAAATGTGGCTGAAGGTTTGGGAAAACCTGCGTTCGCAGATGATGCCGCCGCAGAAGAAGAGGCAACCCACCCCTGCCGAGCGTGAGAAGATCATGCGCTGGATCGAACGCGACGTGTTCAAGGTGGATCCGGACAACCCTGATCCGGGCCGCGTGACTATTCGGCGACTCAACCGCACGGAATACGAATACACGATCAAGGATCTGCTTGGTGTTGATTTTGAAGCGGACGAAGAGTTTCCGCCGGATGACACCGGCTACGGATTCGACACCATTGGTGATGTGTTGAGCATTTCACCGTTGCTGATGGAAAAGTACCTCGGGTCGGCGGAAAAGATCGTGGAGAAGGCCATCCCCATCACCGGACCCCGGATTCCGATGTTCCAGATCAGTGGTGACAAGTTTCGCGATCCCAGACAGCCAAAGAACAATGCGCGCTGGTTGCGATTTGAAACCGCCTCGCTCACTGAGCACCGACAAACCATTTCGCATGCCGGCCGCTATCGCATCCGGGTGGAAATGCGGGTGGCCGGATCGATGGAGGCGTCGGCGCATTCAGCCGTTCTGGCTTTGCGCGCCAACGGCAAGCAGTTGGTGACGGAAGATCTCAGCTGGGACAATCGCAAGTCCATCTATCTCACGGGCGAAGCGGATCTTCGCCGCGGAGTAAACACGTTGGGCCTGCAGATTCAGCCCAAGGAGCAACCGGAAGTTGGAGAGAATCCACTGCGATTGGCGGTTAGATCGGTCTACGTGCAGGGACCACTGAGTGGAGCGCATCGGAAATACCCGTCCCAGTACCTGCGAGTCTTCACTGATGGTCCGCCGCCTGATGACGTCGCGGGTCGTCGAGTGTATGCCCGCCGCATCCTGCAACAGGTCGCGACCCGTGCGTTTCGCCGTCCGGTGGATGAGCCAACTCTCGATCGCCTGGTACAATTGGCCATAGCCCACGATCAGGAGGAAGGCGTCATGTTCGAGAAAGGCATCGGGCACGCAATCACGGCAGTCCTTTCGTCGCCGCGCTTCCTCTTCCGCGCGGAGATTCAGGCGGATCCGAACGATCCGGGCAAGGTCGTGGATGTCGACGATTTCGCACTGGCTTCACGCCTTTCATATTTCCTGTGGAGTTCGCTGCCGGACGAAAAGCTCATGGACCTGGCATCGAAGGGTGAACTTCGCAAAGACCTGCGCAACCAGATCGATCGCATGATTGAAGATCCGAAGGCATGGCGGTTCATCCGCAACTTCGTGGGGCAATGGCTGCAGACGCGTGACGTCGAGGCTATCCATGTGGATGCCCGTCGCATCCTGCGCATTCGGGACAGCCGCCAGGCCTATCGCGTGTTCAACAACAAGGTCCGCTCCGCCATGCGTGCCGAGACCGAGATGATGTTTCGTTATCTGGTAGTGGAGGATCGCAGCGCGTTGGATCTGTTGACCGGCAACTACACCTTTCTGAACCGGACGCTGGCGCGATTCTACGGCATCGAAGGCGTCCGCAACGATCGCATGGAGAAGGTCGCACTCCCGGCAGACAGCCGCCGCAGCGGCATCCTCACCCATGGCAGCGTGCTGTTGGTGACGTCGAATCCCACCCGCACCTCCCCGGTAAAACGCGGCCTGTTCGTATTGGAAAACCTGTTGGGCACGCCGCCTCCACCCGCACCTCCCAATGTTCCGGAACTGGAGGAAGTCGTGCGGCGGCGCGGTGGCAAGTTGACGATGAAGGAGGCCATGGCCTTGCACCGCGAAAAACCCATTTGTGCCTCGTGTCATGAACGGTTTGATCCGCTGGGGCTCGCCTTGGAGAACTTCAACGCCCTTGGCATGTGGCGCGATGAACAGAACGGACTGCCGATCGAGACTGACGGCGCACTGATCACCGGCGAGAAGTTTCGTGACGCCAAGGAACTCGGGAAGGTGATTGCCACTCAGCGCCGTCCGGACTTCTATCGTTGCCTGACCGAGAAGTTGCTGACCTATGCGTTGGGCCGCGGCATGGAGTATTACGACACGCCGACCATCGACCACATTGCGAAACAGCTCGATGCGGATCTGGGCCGGATGCGAACGTTGTTCTACCTCATCGCCGAGAGTGCGCCCTTCCAGAAACGCCGCGGCGACGGTTCGCGCCTGCTGGCACATTGAGAGCAGTTGAATTTGCCCGGTTGATTATTGATCCAAAACGAACAGATTGATTGAACATGAACGAATTGAACCGACGCCATTTTCTCCGTGGACTGGGTGCCTGTGTCGCCCTGCCCGCCTTTGAATCGTTGCTGACCGAAACCGCGACAGCGGCCGGCCGGGCGGTCACGTCGACCGGCGCACCGTTGCGCATGGCCTACCTCTATGTTCCCAATGGCGTGATCCTCGATGCGTGGCGTCCCCACGGCACCGGTACAGATTTCAAGTTGAACCGCACGATGCAGCCGTTCGCGGCGTTCAAGAAGGACATCCAGATTCTTTCCAAGCTCGAGCATAAGAACGGTTATGGCGGACGTGATGGTGGCGGCGATCATGCCCGGGCGAACGCGACGGTCCTGACCGGTGCCCGGCCGCGAAAAACGGCCGGTTCCGATATTCGGCTCGGCATCTCCGTTGACCAGGTCGCGGCGTTGGCGGTCGGCAATGAGACCCGGTTCGCGTCCTTGGAACTGTCGACCGATGGTGTTCGCAAATCCGGCGCCTGCGATTCCGGTTATTCCTGCGCCTACCAGTTCAATCTCTCGTGGCGCGGTCCGGTGACGCCGATGGGCCCGGAGCACAATCCAAGATTGGTTTTCGAACGGCTGTTCGGCAGTGGCAACGGTGATGCGCGCAAGAAGAACTATCAGGCCCGAGTCTCGCAGAAGCGGTCCATTCTCGATTTCGTGTTGTCCGACGCCAAGACCCTGCACGCGCAACTGGGCCGCAACGACCAACAGAAACTCGCCGAGTACCTGACCGGTGTGCGTGAAGTGGAACAACGCATTGAAAAGGCGGAGTTGTTCGGTGCATTGCCCGATGTGAAGATGGAGGCGCCGGAAGGAATTCCGGGCGATTACGAACGACACATTCGCCTGATGATCGACCTGATGGTGCTGGCGTTCCAGACGGACAGCACGCGGATCGCGACCTTTTCTCTCGCACACGACGGCAGCAATCGGAGCTTCAAGGACATCGGAGTTTCCGAGGGCCACCATCATCTCTCCCATCACCGGCGCCGCGACGCCTACATGAGCAAGCTGCGGACAATCGACAAGTTCTACTCGAAACAGTTCGCATACTATTTGGAGCGCATGTCCGAGGTGAAAGACGCGGACGGCAAATCACTTCTCCACAACTCCATGTCCCTCTACGCCAGCGGACTTTCCGATGGCGACCGCCACAGCCATCGAGATCTGCCGGTCGTGCTTGCCGGTCAAGCCGGTGGCAAACTGAATTCCGACCGGCACGTGACCCAACGTGACGATGTGCCCATGAGCAATTTGTATGTGAATCTGCTCAACAAATTTGGTGTTCCCACAACCGAATTCGGCGATTCGACCGGCTCGCTTCGAGGCGTCTGAGTCGATATAAGCTCATATTCGCGTCAAAAGGCTTGGTTAATTCCAATAAATAAGCGATTGACAGGGCTCGTCGATTTACATTAGTAAAATAATCACTTTAGTAATAATTTAAACCATGTCCGACAAACTCACTCATAACGAAATCATCAAAGACGCGATCCCCACGCTCGCGGGCAACATTTCGGCCACCATCGACAACCCGGAAGCCGAGAAGTTCGACAAGGATGACGAACAGTTTCTGAAGTTCCACGGCATCTACCAGCAGGATGACCGCGACACGCGCAAAGAAGGTAAGAAGTGGATGCTCATGGTGCGCGGCCGTATTCCGGGCGGCGTAATGACTGCAGACCAGTACAAGACTTTCGATGAACTCGCGACCGAGTACGGCAACCAGACCTTACGCGTCACCACCCGCCAGAGCATTCAGTTCCACGGGATTCTAAAGAGCGGCGTGCGCCAGTTGATCAAGCGCATCAACGACGCCCTGCTTTCCACGCTGGCCGCCTGCGGCGACGTCAGCCGCAACGTCATGGCGCCACCGACACCGGCCTACACACCGGTTCGCGAACAGGTATTCCAGGATTCCAAGCGAGTCATGGAAGCCCTCACTCCGCAGACCAAGGCCTACCACGCAATCTGGATCGACGGCGTGCAGCTCGATCTCGAAGAAGAGGCGAACAAGGACTTCGTGGATCCGCTCTACGGCAAGACCTATCTGCCGCGCAAATTCAAAAGCGGGTTCATCGTGCCACCGATCAATGACATCGATGTCCACACCCAGTGCCTCGGATTCATCGCCATCGTTGAGGACGACAAGCTCGTCGGCTACAACCTGACTGCCGGTGGTGGCATGGGGCGTTCGCACAACCAACAGGAAACCTATCCCCGCCTGGCCGACGTGATCGGCTTCTTTAATCCGGAGCACCTGGAGAAGGTTTCCCAGGCAGTGCTGACCGTGCATCGCGATTTCGGTGACCGCACCAACCGCAAGCACGCCCGCCTGAAGTACGTCCTGGAGGAGAAAGGGGTCGAGTGGTTCCGCGAACAGGTTGAAGAACGTGCGGGAATCAAGTTCGAGCCCGCGCGCGAATACAAACTGGAGAAGCAGGCCGACATCTACGGTTGGAACAAAGCAGTTGATGGCAAGTGGTTCTTCGGTCTGTTTGTCGAGACCGGTCGCATCAAGGACACCGACGATGTGAAGATGAAGACCGCGCTGCGGCAGATCGCCGACAAGTTCAACGTGGAGTTCCGTCTCACCGCCAACCAGAACCTCATCATCGCCAACGTCGCCGAGGCCGACAAAGACGCCATCTCCGAAGCCCTATCATCGAACGGGGTGAAAATCGAGGACCAGGCCACTCCGCTGCACGCCAACGCCATGGCCTGCCCCGCGCTGCCGACCTGCGGTCTGTCGCTTTCCGAATCCGAGCGCTACCTGCCCGGTCTGCTTGATCGCATCGAGAATCTTTTGGAAGAGATCGGTCTTGGTGGAGAAGAGATCGTCGTTCGCATGACCGGCTGCCCCAACGGCTGCGCCCGCCCCTACATGGCCGAACTCGGCTTTGTCGGTCTCGCTCCCGGCACCTACCAGGTGTGGTTCGGCGGCAATTAAAGCAGCACGCGCCTGAACCGGTTGTGGAT
>JAYPXF010000018.1:0-31517 GCA_038154405.1 Verrucomicrobiales bacterium
CTGGTCAACTACTTCACCGATCGGAAAAAGAAAGTGGGCTTCACCCGCTCCCGGCAAGCCGCTCGTGGAATATGATTGGAAACACGGTGGCTATCGGGCGCTACAGCCGCAACTGGTCGATGCCGGCAGCGTCGTTCTGGCCAGTGAACGCAGCACCGGCACCCGACGCGTGAAGTTGACCGGGACCGAAAACGGATTCAGTACGGAAGAGATGTAGACGAGCCGAAACCTGAAGGCCGACTTCAATGATTTCGTGGTCCATGACCGAAACATCTACGGCTTCGACGGTGGCATCTTTGCCTGCATCGATCTGCAAACCGGTGATCGCCAATGGAAAGGCGGACGCTACGGCAAGGGGCAGGTTCTCCTGCTTGAATATTCCGGGCTGCTGCTCGTGATCAGCGAGCGCGGCGAGGGTGTTCTCGTCAAGGCGACCCCGGAAGATCACGTGGAACTCTCCAAGCTTAAGCTGTTGAACGGCAAGACCTGGAACCATCCGGTGGTGGTCGGGGACCGCTTGTTCGTCCGCAATGGACAAGAAGCCGCGTGCTACCAGTTGCCCAAGCCGTAGGCGATTGTTGATGGACGGTTGCTACTTTCCGGTTCGTCTGTCCGAAGCAGCACGTTGGGGCAGTTCCTCGCGGATCAGGCGGGCGGCTTGTCCGGTTAGCCAAAGGTAGTGGTCGCTGGGTTTGCCCTCGTAGGTGGCGAAGGGGCTCCGGCCGATCGGAGGATCGTTGGTGCACTTTAAGATGGCGGTGCCTTCGTCGATCTCATCGAACATGGCAACGTAGAGCATCCGGGCGCCGGCGCCTTTGGCTTCGAGGATTTGTTTCCAATAAAACTGTCCACCGCGACGGGGGATCTGGTTGAGCCGGCGTTTGCCGGCGTGCATGTTATGCCAGCTGAATCCGGGGAAGACGACCGGGAGGTAGTCAAGTATGTGTTGTCGGCACCATTCGCCATCGGGTCGCCAATACTCGGCGGCGTGTTTTTCAATCTCCACGTTCAGGGCATAGCGACCGACGGACCAGGGACTGATGACATCGGCCATTTTGAGGATCCGGTGCAGTTCCGGATCCTTCGTCGCGTCGTGCTTTTGCTCGCGCCATCCGGTAGGAACGCCGAGCACCACGCTGCACTTTCCGTAGTCGGGATTGTCTTTCAGAAAGCGAATGAACTCCTCGACGACCTTCAGGGAATAGCCGCGTTTTCGATCATCAAAACCGACGCCCCAGACGGCCACCACAGGTCGGCCGTCATGCCGAAGGTAAGCGGAATCTTTCGTAATCCGCATGCGGTTTCGCAACAGCTTCCAATCGCGATACAATCGATCGAAGTCCCCATCCCGCAGGCTGGTGAGGTCATACATCAAGGCATAGGCGCGACCCGACTTGTTGGCCGCCTCGCGGCAGGCCAGGAGCTTGCGGTTGTCGGCCGCAAGTCCGTCGTAGCCGATGCCGGGCCGGGCGTGCAGGGCGAAGCGTTGCACAAACGCGCCGTCGATCCCGTAGTCCTTCATCCAGCGGAAATGGCGATCGACGGTCTTTTGATTGAGTGAACTGAAGACCTGTGCCACCCGCCCGTCCGAGTGGCGGAATTTCGTGTCTTGCTTCTCATCCTCATCGAACTCACTGAGATCCGGCCAGAGATCGATGCTGCAATAGCCCGGTTGGAATCTCCCGGCGCGTCGATAGTGTTGCCAGCTCAACCCGCTGCCATCCTTGGGTGTGCGAAACCAACCCTGGTAACCACACATCACTTTGCGATCCATGGTCGAGGTATCGACCCCGGACTCGGACGGCCCCTTATACAGACTCAGCGATTCGTAGGCGCGCAGGTATCGCTGCTCCTCGGCGCTCACTTCGAGCGAGGCGAAGAGAAGGGCGATGGCAATCGTGATGGCCCGGTTGGCTGGCATCGGGGCGTAGTGAACCGAACGGGGTCGGCTAAGCCAATCGATTTATGAATTGCGAACCCTTGCCAGTTACAAATCTGGCAATCGGTGAGACCACCGTCTGCGGGAAATCTCTTGGGCCTACTTGTCCCAAGCCTCCCAAAGGCCTGCCAGTTCCTTGGCCTTCTCCGGCATCCGGTCGGCGAGATTGTTCATCTCGGTGGGGTCCTTCACCAGATCGTAGAGTTCCCAGGCTGCCTTGCCGTAGCGAACGGCCTTCAGGTCGCCCTGGCGAATGGCGTTGGCCTTGCTGAAATGCCAGTAGAGTTCGCGGTGTGGTTTTCGTTTCTTGCCTTGCAAGACCGGTAGGAGGGAGTTGCCGACAATGGGTTTGGTCGGGTTGCCGTTGATCTCCGACGGATACCTCGCACCGGTGATGTCCATGAAGGTTGCGGAAATGTCGATGATGTGGCCGACCTGGTCGGTCATCGTGCCCGGCTCGATCACGCCTGGCCAATGGGCGATGAAGGGGGTGCGAATGCCGCCTTCGTTGTCGGTGGATTTGAATTTCCGGTACGGCGTGTTGCTGGCGTTGGCCCATTCAACGGAGATGGTCCGGTAGCTTTCCACCGGGCCGGGCGGAATATCAGGTGTGGTGTTCGGCTGCTCCTTGCACGCGCCGTTGTCGGTCAGGAACATGACCAGAGTGTTTTCCCATTTGCCGAGTTCCTTCACCTTCGCGAACAGGCGACCCAGGTTCTGATCCACCCGATCGATCATCGCACAGTAGACCGCCATCTTGAGATCCTCGGCGTCCTTCTCCTCATCGGAGAGATCATCCCAAGCCCGCGCTTCACGAGGGGTGAGTTTGTGGTGGTCGCCGATGATGCCGATCTTCTTCATGCGCTTGAAACGCTGCTTCCGGATCTTGTCCCAGCCGGCCATGTACTTGCCGCGATACTTCGCAATGTCCTCCGGCCAGGCATGCAGGGGATAGTGCGGTGCGGTGTAAGGGAGATAGAGCAGGAAGGGCTTGTCCTCGCCCTTGTATTCGTCGAGCCGATCGATCGCGTAGGTGGTGAAGGCGTCGGTGTGATAGAACTTCTTGTCGGGATTGGTGTAACCCATGATCACCTTGTCCTCGATCGCCCAGCGGCGCACGCGGTTCTTGCCCTTACGCCCCGGCGCGCCTTCGCCTTCACGGGCTTCCAGACCCGGATTGAAGAAATTGGCACAACCGTCTGCCAGGCCGTAGTAACGATCGAATCCCCGCGTGGTCGGCAGGGGTTTCTGATGCCACTTCCCGGCGATCAAGGTGCGATAGCCGACCGTCCGCAACACCTCTCCGAAAGTCGCACCGTGTTCTAGATTGTGGTCGCCTACCTTGTAGGCGTAGTTGCCGGTCAGCAGTTCCGCACGGGTCGTGTGACACTTGGCGGTATTGTAGAACTGCCGGAATCGCATGCCACCCGCGGCAAGCCGATCCAGGTTGGGCGTCTTCACTTCGCCCCCGTAACAGCCGATGTCTGAATATCCCATGTCATCCACCATGATCAGGATGATGTTGGGCCGTGTCCGATCGGGCGTTTTGGCGTCAGTTGCCGTGGGATGAAGAATCGATGCACAGCAGACCGTACCGAGGATCAGCCGTACGGACGTGATTAGATGATGGGTCATCGGTTTCAAATAAGTTGTTTTGCCCGAAATGGCAGGATTTTTTTGGCGTGGAATCGAACCCCCGTGATGCGCCCAAGCGCATTGAGTCTTGCGACCCGGTTGTTCGGCCTTCATCGTCCGCCCAAGGTTTCCCGCCATGAATATATTTCGAGGTTTCCAGCTACTGAGCCTGTCCGTAATCGCGTTCGCCGTTCTCGGAGGCTGCGCCACGGGTGAGAAGGCCTACAACCGCGGCGACTACGACACCGCGGTCATCCAGGCCACCAAGCGACTCAAGAATGACACTGACAACGAGAGCGCGTTGGCGACTCTGCGTCAGGCCTATCCGGCAGCGGTGCAACTTCATCAGCAGAACATTGAACGGGCGGAACGGTCCTCCGCGGCGTTCAAGTGGGAAGTGGTGGTGACGGAATACGGCCGGTTGAACCGGTTGGCGGATGCCGTCACGAGCACACCGGCGGCCAGGTCAATCGTGCCGAACCCCCAGTTCCACGACCAAGCGTTGGAAACCGCCCGGGCAAGCGCCGCCCAAGCAAGGTTCTCGGCCGGTCAATCCGCACTGGATCGCGGTGATCGCGACAGCGCCCGCGAGGCGTACGATCACTTCCAGAAGGCCTTTTCTTACAATCCCTCGATTCCTGATGGCCGACAGAAGATGCTGGAAGCCCGCGAACTTGCGACGCTGAACGTCGTGGTCCAGATCGCCTGCACAACCCGTGAGATCGATCTCAAGTTCGTGGAAAACAACCTCAAACAATTCCTGAATGAATACCAACCGGGAGCCTTTGTCCGGTTCCACACCTCCACCGATGCCGCCGGCATCCGATCCACGAACCATGTCGTGCAGATGAAGTTCGACGGATTCGCCGTGGCGCAGTCCAAGGTCGAGGAAAAGACCCAGCCGGTGCAGAAGGACAACATCGTGATCGGCCGCACCAATACCGATCCCCCGCAAGAAGTTCTCGGCACGGCCAAGGCGACCGTGATCACCTACAAGCGAACGGTCACTTCCAGCGCGAGACTCGATTTCAGGATCTCCGACTTCGCGAGATCACGGGTGTTGAATCACAAGAAGTTCCCCGGCAAATACGTATGGAAGCACGAATGGGGCACCTATCGCGGCGACGAACGCGCCATTCCCGCCGGGCTGAAGAAGATTGCCAACCAACGCAATGTGACACCGCCCGGACAACAGCAGCTCTTTGCCGGATTCGCCGAACCGATCTTCACGCAGGCCTGCAACGAACTGAAACGATTCTATTCCAGGTATCGTTGATTTCGATTGTCCGCGACGAAGCGCGTACCGACCGAATTGGAAACTGATGCCGCTATCTCCAATTGGTTCCCCCCAGATTCAGTTCACCACAGACAAGGTCTCAGCAAATCATCTGTGGTGAACTGAACCTGGGGGAGAAATGATCTCGAACACATCCTAGAATCTTACCGTGTGCGGCCAACCCGATACCCCGACCTTGATCGGCCGGCGTTCTTCATTCATCGGATGGAACTGCAGCTCGATCTCCCGTTTCTTCGTGTCGAACAGGATGATGCCGTAGCCGTTCAATCCGTTGCCGGCTCCGTACATGGTGACCTTGTTGCCGAAGCGATCATGAAACTCGCCGGTATTCTCGGGCGCACCCGGTCGGCGGTTCTTTCCGGCTTCGAGCGGGTTCCACTTGCGACTCGCGCGGGAGGAGAATGAAGGCAGGGAGTAGGCAACCGGTCCGTCATTGAAATCCTCGACCCCATGTCGACCCAGTGTCCCGAGATGAACATCTCCGTGCAGCATCACCACCGGGGCGTCGCCAATCGCCTTCAAGGCACGGTTGCGTCCGGACTGCGGCCAGGCATTGGAATCGGTGTCAGCGGAGGTGGGAGAATACATGGCAACATGCGCCCAGGGGCTGGACGTCAACACCGCACCGATCCGGCCGGATCGCTTCAGCTTGGCCGACCACCGCGTGAGAAAGCGTTCCTGCTCCCCGCCCAAAAGATTCAGATCGGGGCGGTCCAATTTGGTGCAGTCGTAGTGAGGATCCAGAACGACCTCTATCTTGAAGTCCGTCTTGCGCTTTTTGGGCCACTTGAAACCGGGTGGTGCGATCAGTTTCTTGATGACCTCCGAAGGGGCGCTCTTGAACTTCCGATCTTCGAGAATGGCAAAGTGCACGCCGCCATATTCCAGGGCGGTATAGTAGGCCAACACCCCGTCACCGTGTGGTCCGGGGTTGACCGGATCAGGCAGATTGCCGGTCTGGGTGAATTCGGCGGCGTTGACCCAGTCGGGATGGGTGGGATACCCGCCGGTCGTGCGATCGCCTTTCATCCGTACGCCACCTCTACCCCAGAGATCATTGGCGAAGACATCGTGATCGTCCGTGATCATGATTGTCGGGCGGTGCCGCATCAGCTCACGAAATGCCTCGCCGAATTTCCTCCACTTGGTCAGGTAGTTTTTCATTCCCTTCGGAACCTCCGCCTTGGTCAGCGCCCGGAACATCGGACTGCCATAATCGTTCTCATAGATCTGATCGCCGGAGAAGAAAACCAGATCCGGATCGTGCGCGATCAACTCGGCAATCGCTTCCTTCCAGGGCCAGGCGATGTCCTTGTGGCAGGAGAGCCCGGCCAGTTTGAGGATCGAACCGGGCTTTGGCTCCGCGCGAAAAGTGCCGTCCCACGACGAATCGCCGCAGGTCACCTTGAAGAATCGCCGGGTCTGCCGCGGCCAGGAATCGAGCTTGAACAGGGCCGTGGCGGTGAGCCGCCTGACGGGTTCGGTCCGGGCGTGTTTCCAATCATCACGCGCATCGTCACGCAGCCACAGTTTCACCGCCTCGGGTTTGCCTTTGAACTCGGCGGTCGGGTCCGTATCCAGATGCACCAGCAGCTTCATCTCGCCAAGGTGTTGGCAGTACTGGCTCCAGAGGATCTTCGAAGCCGATGCCGTGGAAGTGAACAGGTCCATGTCGAGGCACAGACCGAGCGACAGCATCAGCAGGAATGGTATTCTCGTTTTCATCTCAATCGATGTACACGAACTCGTTCGCATTGAAGAGCGAACGACACAGTGCGAAGAGACCCTTGCGCGTAATGAAACCGACCGCCAGCTTTGTTTCTTCGGGAGCGGGCGAACGACCGAAGGCAAGTCGGAAGGCGAGTTCGGTTTGGGCATCCGGCTCGCTGGATTCGCTTTCCACTCGCCGGGCAAAATACCGCGCCTGACGCAGCATGAAGTCATTGTTGTAGAGCGCCAATGACTGGAGCGGCGTGGTGGTGGTCAGCCGCTTGGGGGTGAAGTTCGCGGGATCGGGGCAATCCAAGGTGGTGAGGAATCGATTCGGGGTGGTGCGAACGATATAGCGATAAATGCTGCGGCGCCACAGCTTCGGTTCATCAGCAGTGATGTAGGTGTATTCGGGGGCGTACGCTTCCTTATATTTGAAATCTTCGAATCCCGGGCCACCGCGTTCCGTGTTCAACTTGCCGCTGACGAAAAGAACCGAATCACGCAGCACTTCAGCTTCGATCCGGCGGGCGTTCTGGCGCCAGAGCAACCGGTTTTCGGCATCAACGGATGTGCCGGCGGCCTTCGCGGCATACACCGAGGATTGCCGGTAGGCAGCGCTGTTCAGGATGAGACGATGAATGGACTTCAATGACCACTTGTTCTCAATGAGTCTGGTTGCCAGCCAGTCCAGAAGTTCGGGATGGGATGGACGGCCGCCACCGAGTCCAAAGTCACTGGGTGTGTCCACGAGACCTTGGCCGAAATGCCAGTGCCAGAGACGATTGACGATCACCCGGGCGGTGAGGGGATTGTCGCGATGGGTGATCCATGCGGCGAGAGCTTTGCGACGCTCCTGCTCATCGGAATTCAAGTCGCCGAGATTTGCGTTGAGCATCGAGACGGCAGCAACGGCTCCTGGACTGAGAACATCCCCGAACTCAGCCTCCGGATTGCCGCGTCGTTGCATGCGGACCTTGGGCATCTCCTTGTTCGCGAGGAGACCGTAGAATTTGGGAGGCGAGCCCAGGCCCTTCAGCTTTCGATCAAGGTTCTTGGCCTCCCGGCGCAGCTGGGCGAGTTCCAGGCGCTGCTCGGGGGAAATGGCGGGAGGGTCAGCCGGTTTCAGTTTCGGATTCGTGAAACCGATCTGGTCGTGGCCGTAGTTGTTCCCGCCGTCCGTGGCAAGGAGGGTGAGGAATCGGGACGTGGGTGGCAGGGAGATGTCAATGTTCTGCAAACCCTTGTCGCGTTGGAGATGACGGTAGGCAAACGCCGTGTTCCCATCGACGAACACCCAGACGTCGGCACGATGACCGCCACTCGCCCCGAAGTATCCGACGCGGGAATCGAAGCGCAGTTTCTCGTGACCGGTTGCCTTACGGATGGCGACGAGATCGAACGTGATGCCGGCATTGGCGTGGATGCCGAGGGACGTATTGCCGTCCTTTGTGAAATCGATGCCTTCAAGTCTGGGAGAGTGCTGGCTGGCAACGGGGCCGTGTCGAATATGATCCCAGGCGTTGCGACTGGTCTTGGGAATACCGGTCACGGTGATGCCGGTCGAACTCACCGGTATGCGGCCAGTGCCATTCGTGCCGTCGGCGACAAATACTCCGTCGACAAATGGAAACTTGGATTTGGAAAACTTGTTGGGTGTGACATTGCCGAGGTTGCCGAACTTGCGGGTCTGCACGACGGCATTGCGTGGGTCGATGCCATTCCCAAAAGTGCCTGAGCCCAGACCGTTGCCACCGCCAACAATGTCCGCGAGATCAAGTCCTTTCCCTTCAAGTTGACCGATGCGATGCGCGACCTGATTGCGTTGCTTGGTGAGATCGGATTTCCGCCGATCGAAGTCCCGCTGCGCCTTGGCGCTGACGACTCGTTCCTCGCGCCGCACTCCGGCGAACACCGCGGTCAGTCGGTAGTACTCCTCCTGCTTGATGGGATCGAGCTTGTGATCATGGCAACGGGCACAATTCACCGTCATGCCCATCGTGGCCGTCATCACCTGCGTGACCATGTCATCCAGATCGAGCGCCCGGGCGGAGCGACGGAGAACCGAACTCTTGGTTTCTTTCTGTCCGACGAAATCCCAAGGGCCCGCGGCGAGAAATCCGGTGGCGACCACGGCGTCGTTGTCGTCCGGCCAGAAAACGTCACCGGCGATCTGTTCCCGAATGAAGCGGTCGTATGGCTTGTCTTCGTTCAATGCCTTGATCACGTAGTCGCGATAGCGCCAGGCATGCGGACGTCGTTTGTCGCGTTCGAAGCCGTGCGTGTCCGCATAGTGCGCGATGTCCAGCCAATGCCGCGCGTACCGTTCACCGAAGTGCGGTGAATCGAGGAGCTGATTCACCAGCTTCGCGTAAGCCTGTGCATCGGAATCAGCGACGAAAGTCGCTACTGCCGCCGGCGATGGTGGCAACCCATGGAGATCAAACGACAGTCGACGGATCAGTGTCCTGCGATCTGCTGGAGCCGACATATGCAGCCCCTTGATCACCAAGGCATCGTTCAGGAACGAGTCAATGGATTTGTGATTGAACTTCGTTCGCAATGGTTGCCACGCCCAATGATCCAGACGAGCATCTCGCCCGGCATGTGAATCCGGCCACTTTGCTCCCTTGTTGATCCATTGTTCGAGAATCCGAATCTCCTTTTCGGAAAGCCCGGCACCCTCGGGCGGCATGCGATGTTCATCTCCCGTGGGCAATCGGACAAAATCGACGACACGACTCCGGCCGACATCCCCGGGGACAATCGCTGTGCCGTTCAAGGCGCTGGAGCGCAGATCGAGACGGAAATCCGACTTCTGCTTTTTCGGTCCATGGCACTTGTGGCAATGCTCACGAAAGATCGGTTCCACGTCGCGAGCGAAGTCGGTGGCGTTCATCGAAACGCTGCTGGTGACCAATATGAGGAGGAGGCGTTTCATCTCAGGCGATCAGTTTGTTGATGACACCATGGCCTTCAAAGCCGGTGAGGCGTTGTTCGAGGCCGTTGTGGTACCAGCTGAGTTTTTCGTGGTCGAGGCCGAGGAGGTGCAGTGCGGTGGCGTGGAGTTCGTAGCTGTGGACGACGTTTTCAGCGGCCTTGAATCCGAGTTCGTCGGAGGCGCCGTAGCCGGTGCCGCCCTTCACGCCGCCGCCGGCCAGCCACGCAGTGAAGGCACCGCCGTTGTGGTCACGGCCTTTGGCGGCCTTGCCTTGGGCGGCTGGTTGACGGCCAAATTCGGAGGTGCACATGACCAGAGTCTGGTCGAGCAATCCGCGTGATTTCAAATCCTTCAACAAGGCGGCGGCACCGGTGTCGAGAATCTCGCCCCAATATCCGTGATCGCGGGGAAGGTCCTCGTGGCTGTCCCAGTTGGGGCGAATCTTCTCCGCGGTGGTGTTCTCTGCACCACAATAGATCTGCACGAATCGCACGCCGCGTTCGACCAGGCGACGGGCGAGCAGGCATTGGCGGGCGAACGGACCGGCGGTTTCGTTCTCCACGTCGTAGAGTTTGCGGGTGGCATCGGATTCGCCGCGCAAATCCGTGACCTCGGGGGCGCTCAATTGCAGGCGGGCCGCCATTTCGTAGGCCTTGATGCGGGCTTCGAGCTCGGTGTTGCCGACGCGTGTCTTCTGGTGGAGTTGATTGAGTTGTTTGAGAAAACCGAGCCCCGGTTTGTCACTGGCCTGGGTTTGGGCATGAAAATCCTTCGGCGGAAACAGATCGGCGATGGGTTGTTCCGCGTTGGAAGTGTCCAAGGTGGTGGCCTGATGTTCCGCCGGTAGAAAACCGGCACCCCAGTTGATGATGCCACCGGGCGGGAGACCTCGCACATCAGGCAGCACGACAAAACCGGGCAGGTCATCCGCAGCACTGCCAAGACCATAGGTCACCCAGGCACCCATGCTGGGAAAACCCGGCAGCGTCTGGCCGGTGTTCATCATGAAATTGCCCGGGCCATGCAGCGCGGTCTTGCTCTGCATGGAATACACGAAGGCAATGTCGTCGATGCAGGTGGCCAACCGAGGAAGCAGATCGCTGAGCCAGAGTCCTGATTGTCCGTGTTGTCGGAACTTCCAGAAGCTCGGCTGACAATTCCCAGGCTTGGAGGCGAAGAACTGCAGTTTGCCATCGGGATCAAAGGGCTTTCCCGCGCGGCGTTCCAGTTCGGGTTTGTAATCCCAGGTGTCGACGTGACTCAAACCGCCGGAGCAGAAGATTTGGATGACCGCCTTTGCCTTGGGCGCATGACTGACGGCTGAATCTGTTTCCGCTGCCAGCAGAGACGAAAGCGCCATGCCGCCGAAACCACCGGCGGCCAATGCAAGGAAATCGCGGCGATTGTGAGAACGCTGGATTGAATCACTCATGGTTAACGCGGGACAGGCTGCATGGTCATCGATCTCCCCGCACGTGCAAACAAACAATCCGAAGGAATTTTTTTGTAGGGATTCGCGCGGCTGTTTCTGCTAATCAGGCGTGGACGAAAGCGAACAGGATTCCCGGTTTCGGGAGTGGTATCGGGAACATCAGGGAATCATCATCGCTGTTATAGTCTGTGCGGCCGTCTTGGGATTCACCGGCTGGTTCCTGAGCTACTGTTTCTCCGGGAGAGCCCAACCGATTGCGCCGACATTTGCCAATATCGGTAGTTTCACAGAATCGGACGTTGCGAAAATCGACAACTGGTTGGAGGGAACAATGGAACGATCGGGGTACCCCAGTCTGAGCGTGGCGATCGTGCGCGATGGGCAGATCGTTTATCAACGCGCACTCGGTTTCGAAAACTCTTGGACGCGGCGCGAGGCGACGACGAATTCCGCCTACAACGTCGCCTCCGTAACCAAGGCCTTCACGGCAACCTTGGCTGCGATTCTGCACGAACAGGGGGTCGTCGATCTCGATCAACCTGTCTCGCAGTATCTGCCGAAAACTGTGGTCATCAGTGACACGCCTTAAGCCGGGGCAAAGATCACGCTGCGGCAACTGGCCGCACATACATCCGGTCTACCTCGCCGTGTGCCCGGCAAGGTTCAGTCTGCCTATTGGCACTACGATCTGGATCCGGAGCGGTTCTATGCCCTGTTGCCCGACGTAACCTTGGAAGCCGAACCGGGAACGACCGCCCGGTATCCCAACCTCGGTTTCGGTCTGCTGGGACATGCCCTCGAACTCGCCGCCAAGAACCCCCTCAACGAGCTGTTTCAGGAACACATCTGCAAACCACTGGGACTTGCGCACACCGCCCTGCATGTGGACGCGGATCTCCTGGTGGTCACGGGTTATTCCACGCCGCCACCGTTGCCGGAACGGGCCTCCTATCAACACCGCCTGGCCGGATCGGGAGGACTCGTCACTTCCGCAGGCGACCTCGCCAAATTCCTCGCGGCGCACATGAAGCCCGGAACGTTCTCCAGCAACACGCTCGCCACACTTCATACGCCGACGAAACTGAAGAACGGAGCTCTCACCCGACGTGCCCTTGGGTGGTCGATTGATGGCGACCAGGCCATGTTGAGCAAGAACGGCGGCCGCAACAAATGCAGCGCCTGGATTGACTTCGCCAAGGTCGCGCCGTTCTCCGGCATTCGTTGGGAAAATGATCAACCCATCGACCGGGTTCAGGGTCGTTGGTCACCGTTGGCATCGATCGACGGCATCCCTGTCGATCGGATTATGACACGTGCGAAGAATGAGTTTGGTGAACAGGCGCGCATGCGCTTCGGCGAAGATCTGCCCGAACTACTTGCCACCATGGGTCACAATCCCGACTGGGAAGTGACACTTGGCCTGAAGTCAACCGATGGAAAAGTTGAAGAAGCGAAGGTCAGAATGACCGAAGCAGATCGCGAGCAGGTTCGAGACAAATGACTCGAATTAGAATAATGCGACGATGTGGCTACGAGCGCGAGCGCGTAGGACTTCGAAGCGGCCCTGATCTACTCGCTCACACTCGCTGCGACATCGATGGAAATGTCAGCGCCTAATTGGTGAGCGACACGGGAATAGTCCTTCTGGGCACGCCCATACAGATCCGGAATCCATCCCGCGAGTCCGAATAGACGACATCACGGATTCCCAATCGGACGGCACAACGCGCATTGCCAGGGACATCAAAATAGTTTCCTCCCCGGCAGACCGGACGCGACACAGAGAGAATTTTACCGTCGAGGAAATGAAGCTCCTCGTGCCCGCCCTTGGGATCGAAATGATCGAGCACAAACTCCCATACCCCGCCGCACATGTCCGCCAGACCGAATCCGTTTCGACCCCTTTCGCCGTAGTGATCCACCGGCGACAGAAAGGCGTACCCATCGCTCCACGGCGCATTTGCGAGCGGCCAGACCGTGTCGCGCCCGGGCAGGAAATCGACGGCCGAAATATTCAGCCGACCATTGCCCTCCATCAGATCATTGCCCCACCAGAAGTAGTTGCTCTCCTTACTCCCACCGCGACAGGCGTAGGCCCATTCCGCCTCGGTGGGCAACCGTATCTCCATCCCTTCGGGAAGTCTTCCCGCCCCGCTTTCCCGTTTGGTCAGCCAACGACAGAACGCCTTCATGTCCAGGTAGCTGACGCAGACAACCGGGAAATCGTCCTGCATCGGAACACCAAAACCGGGATCGCGCCAACTCTTGTCCGCCCTCGGTTTCCATGGATTGCGGATTCCCGTGCTGTAGTAATAGCGATCCCAAGTCTGATCGAAACACTGGGTCATGCCGCCAGGTTTCTCGGCATCAGTCACATAACCTGACGCCTCTACGAACCGCCGAAACTGTCCCCACGTCACTTCCGTGCGCCCCATCCAGAACCCGTCGCGGACCTGCATCGGACGCGGCTCTCCTTCATACTTCTCCCTCACCGTTCCCGGTTTCGCACCGCCCTCAATGCCAGTCGCCCAATCCTTCTCCGCCTGTGAGCTGCCCATCATGAAGTTGCCGGGCGGAATGCGGACGAGTTCGAGGGCGACACCGTCCCCCAGATCGATATTCTTTGACGGCACAGGCGCCGCGTCAGCGACAATGACCAATAGAAATAGGACGCAGATGTTGAGTGATGGTCTCATGACATGAATGGGTTGATTGGTTCGATCACCGTACCGCCGAATCGACCTTGGACAAGATGGAATTCCGACGATTCGCTGCACCAGTATCGCAACGGTGACTTTCAGTCACCGTTGCAGGCGAAGCCTTCAACAGAATAATTACCTGTCACAGCGACGGCGATTCGGGTAACTGCTGGATACACACATCCACAATGAAAAGTCGTCTCGTTTTGCTCGCCGTCCTGTCGTTGTCATTTGCCGGCGTGGGTTCCGCCGCCAATCAGAAGCCGCTCAAGGTATTCATCCTGGTCGGCCAATCGAACATGCAGGGTCATGCGCACGTCCGCACGCTGGAACACATCGGCATGTACACGAAGACCGCGCCGATGTTGCGGGAGATTCAGGACGCATCCGGCAAGCCCAAGGTCGCCAGAGATGTCTGGATTTCCTACCTATCCAGCAACGGCGTCAAACAGGGCCGCTTGACGACCGGCTACGGCGCGAGCAACGAGAAGATCGGACCAGAACTCACCTTCGGGATTTACGTGCAAAAGTTGTTGGGCGAACCCATCCTGATAATCAAGACGGCTTGGGGCGGCAAGAGCCTGCACACCGATTTCCGTCCACCGAGCGCCGGTCCCTATGTGTTCAATGAAGAACAGTTGGCGAACTTCAAGAAGCGAAAACAGGATCTCAACCAGGTCAAGGCTGCGAAGCAGCAGGCAACCGGCCACTACTACCGGTTGATGATGGCCCACGTGAAGAAGGTGCTGGCCGACGTCAAAAGTGCGCATCCAAACCATGATGCCGCCGCAGGCCATGAGCTCGCCGGCTTGGTCTGGTTCCAAGGCTGGAACGACATGGTGGACGGCGGCGTCTATCCCGATCGCTATCAAAAGGGTGGCTATGAGAACTACAGTCGTCTGTTGGCCCAATTCATCCACGATGTGAGGCAGGATCTGAAGGCACCCAAACTACCATTCGTCATTGGGGTGATGGGGGCGGGAGGTCCCGTCGCGGACTACCTGCCACGTCAGAAACGTTACGCCGGAGTTCATCAGTACTTTCGCGACGCCATGGCCGCACCCGCTGCGCTTGCTGAGTTCAAAGGCAATGTCGCCACCGTCCTGACTGAGAAGTATTGGGATCCGGAGCTCACCCGCCTCCGCGCCCGCGAAGCAAACGTCCGGGACGAACTGAAGCGGTTGCAAAAGGAAAAGAAACTCAATCGCAATCAATCCCGCGCCGAGCTGGAGGAGCTTCGGTCGAAGGAATTCAACGCCCGAGAACTGAAGGTATTGGAGAAGGGCGTGTCCAATGCCGAGTATCATTACCTCGGCAGCGCCAAGATCATGGCTGGCATTGGCCGGGGCTTTGCCGAAGCCGTTGTCAGTCTGAATCGGCGGTAGTCCCGTCCCGGGTGCCGTTGCCAGGCGCTGAATGCAATGTTGTCGGTCTGAAAACGAAACATGGTGCTGGGCCATTCCGGCCGTGATTTCCGATGGCAAGGCATCTTCATTTGGTGTTCGCTTTGCCCACGATGATGGCTTGGAGATTCCTGTTTGTTCTTGGCGCAATCGCGCTGCACTTCACGGCCGCCGGCGCGCCGAAACCGAACGTAATCATCTTTCTCGTCGATGACATGGGCGTGATGGACACGTCGCTGCCGGGAGCGGATCAGGGATTCTACGAGACGCCCAATCTCGAACGACTGGCGGCCGGTGGCGTCACCTTCCGTCATGGATATTGCGCGCATCCGCGTTGCGTTGAATCCCGGTTCTCCATTCAAACGGGTCGCTCGCCCTACCGCGATGCGGCGCAAACCTCCAACACCGGAAAGGCCATGGCTCCACATCCAACGCTGGGAGAGGCGTTTCGCGACGGCGGCTACGCCACGGCGTTCTTCGGCAAATGGCATCTCGGCAAGACGGACGCGGAATTCCCGCATGGTCACGGCTATGACACCAATGTCGGTGGCTGCCACGCTGGTGCCGTGGGCAGTCACTTTTTTCCCTTTCACATCAATGCCAGAACCGGCAAGCCGGGCAAGGAGGGTCCGATCCTTGGTCTGGAAAAAGGCACGGATGGAGAGAACGTCACCGATCGACTGACAACCGAGGCCGAGAAATGGATCCGACACCAGGTTTCCGCCACGAGCGGGAAACCATTTTTTGCCTTCCTTTCGCATTTCGCCGTGCATACGCCGATCGAGGGCAAGCCGGATGAGATTGCACATTTCCGCAAGAAGATCCCGTCACTCTCCGCCGCCCAGGGCAAAGGGGGCTACATCGAGGCTGACGGCAGTTGCAAGAGTCGCCGTGACCACCCGGTCTACGCCTCCATGGTGAAGACAACCGACGACAGCCTCGGCCGGATACTGGATCTGTTGGATGAACTTCGTGTGGCGAAGAACACCATTGTTCTGTTCACCTCTGATCACGGCGGCCTTTCGAATCGCGGCCCCAGGAGCAAACGCGAACTCGCCACCTCCAATCTTCCCTACCGTGCCGGCAAGGGGCATCTGTATGAAGGCGGCCTACGGGTGCCGTTCGTCGTTCGGTATCCCGCCGAACTCAAAGCCGGCACGAGCACCGAGGAATTCGCCGTCGGTACCGACATCTTTCCGACCCTGCTTGATCTGTGCGGACTGCCCCAACGATCAGAACATCATGTGGACGGGGTCAGCCTGGTCCCGGCCCTGAACGGAGGCAGCACAACTCGCGACCGCTACTTCTGGCACCATCCGCTGCCCCGGCCAACGCAGACCGGTGACAAGGCGGTGTCCATCCATCGGGAAGGTAAATTCAAACTGGTGAAATCCTATTTTCCCAAGGTGTCCTTTGAGCTCTACGACCTGAAACGGGATCCCTACGAGGTGACGAACATTGCCGATGAGAAAGCTTCACGCGTCACCCGCATGGCCAAGATCCTTGAAGAACATCTGGTCGCAGCCGGCGCACCGGATTTGCGGCGGGACTGGAAGAACAAACAGGTCACCGCGCCCGTCGCTCCGAAGAGAAAATCCAACCAATGAACCCCAAACACCAACCAACCTCACATGATACTTCTCTCCCCGGCGCGAGCCCCACGCGTCAGTGCCTTTCTCTTGTGTCTCATCATTCAATCCTCGCCGGCCGCGGAGTTCCGAATCAACCCGGACACCAGGCTGGAAACCGCGTTGGTAAGAGTTTCCGCTGGTGACTCCATCGTGTTGGCAAACGGCATCTGGAAAGATCCCGAACTGCGGTTTGAGAGACTTGGCGGCACGGCGAAAAACCCGATTCTGATTCGCGCCGAATCGCCCGGGAAAGTCGTGCTGACCGGCAAGGTCGAGTTCCGGCTTTCGGGTACGCATGTGACCGTGTCGGGACTGGTATTTCGCAATACCCGCGGCGTGAGTGATGCATTTCGATTCCGCTCCCACAGCGAACGACACGCGCATCACTGTCGGATCACCGGTTGTTCATTTGAGCAAACGACCGGATCCCGCGATGACAAGGAATCGCGCTGGCTGAACGTTTACGGCACGAACAACCGGGTGGATCACTGCCACTTTGCGGGCAAGCGGAACAAGGGACCGACATTGGTGGTCTGGGTGAATGAAAAAATCGGCAACCATCGGATCGATCACAACCATTTCGGCCATCGTCCCGAGTTGGGCGGAAATGGCGGGGAAACCATCCGCATCGGCACCAGCGATGTTTCGGAACTCAACAGTCGAACCATCGTGGAAGACAACTACTTCGAACGCTGCAACGGCGAAAACGAAGCCATCTCGAACAAGTCCTGCGAAAACATCTATCGCAACAACGTCTTCGAACGATGCTCGGGAACACTCACGCTGCGCCATGGTCACCGTTGTGAAGTGAGCGGAAACGTATTCCTGGGCCATGCCGAAAAGGGAACCGGAGGCGTGCGCATCATCGGCCGCGATCATCGCGTGACGAACAATTACTTCGAAGGCCTGCGCGGAAGCGGCGAGCGAGCCGCGGTGTGTTTCATGAACGGCATGCCTGACAGTCCGCTCAGCGGCTATGCGCCTGTCCGCAATGCCCTGGTCGCCAGCAACATCTTCATCGACACCAAGGTCTCCATCGAGTTCGGCGTCAGCGCCAGCAAACGGATCTCGGCAAATCCCGCCAACAGTATCATCGCTCACAATTCCTTTCTCCCGGGCAAATGGGAACTGTTCCGGGTCGAGGCAAAGCCGAAGAACTTCAAGTGGATCGGCAACCGGTATCAGATCGGCAAGACTCGCGGAGCCGATCTGGTGGATATCAAACGTGTAGATATCCCACTGAAACGCGCAACCAACGGACTCCTGCGCCCGGTTGGTGACATTGCCCCGCCTCGCACTCTGCCCTCAGCGAAGAACACGGGGCCGGGTTGGCGACGACTTCAATGATTCGTCTAAAGTCTTTCACCCATACACAGAGTCACGTCCGCCTGTCGGCGGCGGTTCAGTCAGGATCACCCGCTTCATCTTATGGCGATGAGACTCCCGGTGGTCCGAAAGTAGATCACGCCTTCCGATATGGCGGGTGTCGCGAGGCACGGTTCGCCCATCTGATTGCTTGCCAGCAATTCCAGTTTGCGCCCCGCCTTGAGCACATGCACGGTACCGTTCTCCGCCGGGCAGTAGATCTTTCCGTCGCCGGCGACCAGGGAAGAGATGATCGAGGCACCTCGAGGAAGGCGACCGTCAAAGATCGCCTCACCGGTTCTCGAGTCAAAGCTGCGAAGGAAGCTGTAGGTCCCCAGATAGATCTGGTCCCGATAAACCACCGGCGTCGACATGTAGGAACCGCCTTTCATGACACTCCAGACGATCCCCTGATTGGAGGGCTGCTCCCGTGAAGGGGTGATGTCGCCGCGCGCCTCCGGACGAATGACGTAGATTGGCGATTTGCGGCCATGCGCACTGGCGACATAGATCAGTCCATCCGCCAGAAACGGCGTTGGAATCGGATTGTCGCCACCGTCTCGGATTCGCCATAGCTCCGCACCCGACGCGAGATCATAAGAGGCGACCACCGGCCAGCCGTTGACCACCACCTGCGTGGTCGCTTTTCCCTCATGAACCAGCGGGGTTCCCCAGCTTCGTTCGGAAACACCCTTTCGCGACACCCGCCACATTTCCCCGCCGTCACTCAACCGCAAGGCGGCCACAAACGGATTCTTGGGATCATCGCAAACCAGCACAATTCGATCACCATGAAGGGCAGGCGAACTGGCGTAGCCCCAGCCGATCCCGTATTTGCTGATGTCGATCAATCCCAGGTCACGCTTCCACAAAAGCCTTCCATCCAGGTCAAAGCAATGAAGTCCTTCGGCACCGAAGAATGCCACCACATGTTTCCCGTGCACGGCGACGCTGCTGTTCGCCTGCGATGCCTTGACGTGACGCGTCGTCCGCGGATTACCTTCGTGTGCCACCCGGCGCCACAGTTCCCTGCCCGTGCGCTTGTCCAGGCACAGGACCAGCCACCGATGGATGCCGGTATCGTCCGCCGCGGTCGGTCGACCGCCGGCACCCAGCGCCAACGAAGAGTTCCCGCTCTCAGCTTCGGCCGTGCAGACGAAAAGACGATCGCCCCAAATGACCGGGCTGGAATGTCCCAGTCCGGGAATCTTCGTCCGCCACAGGACTCCGTCGACTTCGCCCGCGGCGGGATCCGCATTCCACTTGGTACGAAGGGCGTTGCCATCGGCGACACCGCGTGCATCCCGTCCACGGAATGAGGGCCAGTCATTTGACGCGGAACGCGTTTCCTCGCGCCGAACCGTCCGATCCGAGGCCGACTTCGCAGCGAGGTTCAGATAAACCACGTTACGAGCACCGGAATTGGCGACGACGATGTCCGGGAATCTATCCTCATTGAGATCACCCGTCGCAACGTGATAGGAGGCATGTGCCGCCGCTCCGAACTCCAACGGAGCGAACTCTGTTCCTCCCTTGCGATTGAAGTACACCGCATTGGCCTGCCCGACGTTGCCGACGACCACGTCCATACTCCCATCCTGGTCCATATCCGCAACGGCTACGGAATAGGTCCGGCCATCCGGCTTTCCGAACCGCAGGTGACGCTGAACACCGCCCTTGCCGTCACCAAAGAAGATCGCATTGGATCGGCCGATATTCCCTGCGACCCAGTCAAGGTGACCGTCCCCATCAAGATCTGCCACCGCGACTGAACGGGTTTCATCACGTACATCGCCAAACGGTTTAAGCTGGTCAAACCTGCCCGCTCCATTGTTGAGCAACACCACGCTCGGTTGCCGATCCCGATTGGCGAGCACCAGGTCCGGATGACCGTCACCGTTCAGATCTCCCACGGCCGTGTCGATGGTCGAGTCCCGGGATGCGCCGAAGGTCGTGGATCGCTCAAATCCCGCGCGCCCGTCGTTGAGGTGAATGAGATTCTGACGGCCGCGAACGTTGGCCAGAATGTCCAGATCTCCGTCGCGATCGATGTCCGCCAGGACCAGGCTCCGGATGCTTGTCGCGTCGCCAAAGTGTCCGGCGTGGCGAAAGCGACCGTCCCCGTCGTTGAGGAAAAGTGAGTTGGGCGCCAGATCATTGCCCACCGCCACGTCGAGATCACCGTCCCCGTCGAGATCCCCAAGCGCCGTGGAATAGCTCGGAGCAAGATTCACTCCCAGCGGCCTGACCAGATTGAATCGAGCCCGACCCTGGTTGAAGAACAGCAGGTTTTGCTGCGGCCAATGACGGCCATTGGCCACCGCCACGTCCGGATGCCCGTCGTTGTTCAGATCCCCGATACAGATGGATGCCGTGCTGCGTGATTCCGTGCCCAACGTAAGCCGCTCATTGGTGACAAAGCGACGTTCGCCGCTGCTCCCGTTCAATGGCAGGAACGCGAGAATCGAAGTTCCCAGGAGGACACGAAAGTGGCGTGGATACATGGCTGACGAGTGTTACCCGAGCCGATCATTCTGCAAACCTTGTTTGCGGTTGAGATCTGTGTGCGTCTGGTGTTCGCTCTCTGCCAACAATGATTCATCGACTACTGCTCTTGATCCTCCTCAACCTGGTCGTATCCGGGACCGCGGCCACCCAGCCGAACATAGTGTTCATCTTCGCCGACGACTGGGGCTGGGGTGATCTGAGCTGTCACGGACATCCCTACGTAAAGACGCCGAACATCGATCGGCTCGCCAAGGAAGGGACGGACTTCCACCGCTTCACGGTCGCCAGCGGTGTGTGCTCTCCGAGCCGCACCGCGGTCATGACCGGTCACTTTCCCGCGCGTTATGGCATCGACGGCCACTTCGCCTGGGTGCCGAGCAATGCCAAGCGCGGCATGCCGGACTGGTTAAGCACGGATGCTCCGCTCCTGCCCCGCATGCTCCAGAAGGCCGGTTATGCCACCGCCCATTTCGGCAAGTGGCATCTTGCCAACAACATGATTCCCGATTCGCCACTCCCGAGCAAATACGGCTACGACACCTACGGCGCCTTCAACTGTGCCGGCGAACAGATGCCCGTCCATGAAGACGCCATGCACGCCATCAAGTTCATCCGCTCCGTCACAACAAAGAACAAAGAACAAGGAACGAGCAAACCGTTCTTCATCAACCTATGGCTGCACGAACCACACACGCCCTTCCACACCGTCCCCAAATACGAATGGCGCTTCCGCGACATGGAGAGCGAAACCGACGCCATCTACGCCTCGGCCCTGTCCCACGCGGATGATCGCGTCGGCGATGTTCTGGACACGCTCGATGAACTCAATCTCACCGACAACACTCTCGTCATTTTCAGCTCGGACAACGGCCCCGCCCGTGCCGCCGGACCAAGCGAATTGAAACTGATGTACGACACCGCCACCGGCGCCGGGTGGGGAATCGCCGGCGCCAAGGGAATCACCGGCGGTCGCAAGGGCTACAAGGCTTCCCTCTTCGAAGGTGGCATCGGTGTCCCCTTCATCGTTCGTTGGCCCGGCAAGGTTGCAGCCGGCAAGATCGACAGCGTCTCCCTGATTTCCGCCGTCGATCTGCTCCCGACATTCTGTGCCATCGCCGACGCGAAGACGCCGAAGGGTTATACGCCTGACGGTCTCAACATCACCGACGTCCTCCAGGGCAAGCGGAAACTCACCAAACGCACCAAGCCGCTTTTCTGGAAATATCCCTCCCGCTGGCCCGCCGCGAAGAGCAAGCCTGACCATTGGGTCAGCTACGCCGCCGTTCATGACGAATGGAAGCTCGTCGCCAACCGAGATCTCTCCCATACCGAACTCTACCGCATCACCAAGGACACATTCGAAAAGAACGACCTCTCCAAAGCCGAACCGAAAGCCGCCAAGGCGATGCTGGCGAAGCTGAAGCAGTGGCAATCCACGTTACCGGAGAAACCCACCGGCAACGTATTCTCCGCGGAACGCAAACAACTGAAGTGATCCCATGAAACCGGTCAGCCTCCTTCTCTGTCTGTTCGCGCTTCAGTCCCATGCCGCAGAACGTCATCGTTCTTCGTATTACAAGAACGGCGAAATCTATGTGCACGTCCTCGGCACGCCGGAAGGCAAACCGTTGACCAGAGGACATTGGGATTTCAAGCCATCCTGGTCCAAAACGGGTGACAAGCTGGTGTTCTTCCGGCGTGTGGTGACTCACAAGGACGTGAGCAAATGGAAGACCGCCATCCACATCATCAATGTGGACGGCACCGGGCTGCATCAGCTCACCGACGGCACGCATACCGACTTCAACCAGACCTGGACACGGGATGGGACAAACACGCCAATCTGGAATCGTCGGCATCCAAAAAATGGTGGCTACCAGGTGATGGCCAGCAAGATCGGCGCGAAACCCGGTGAAGAAATCGCGCTCACCGATCGGAGCTATCACACCTGGGCGTTCACGTGCCTGACGGACGGCCGGATCCTCGTCAATTCGAGGCCGCCCGGCAAAGAACGAGGATACTATCTGATGACTTCCAACCCCGGCGGCAAACCGAAGTTCGAACGCATTGCATGCGAGCTGGCTAAGCGCGGTGTTCTCGCGCGGGTGAGTGTGTCACCCGCCGAAGACAGGGTGACGTTTGAGTTTCAGAAGGGATTCAAGCACCGCGTCCCGGGTCGTACGCTTTACCTCGCTGACTTCGACGCGAAGAAGCGCGCGATCACCAACGCCAATCCGATCGCAAACAAAGCGGGCAAGAACGTCTGGTTCGCCTACCCGCGCTTCACCAAGGATGAAGCCGCCATCGTCTACCACGCTGGCCGCAAACTTTTTCTCTACACCATCAAGGACGGTAGGACGAAACAGGTTTCCACCGACAACAGGGCCGACTATCGCTATCCGCACGGCGAAGCGACGCCGAAATAGCGACCGCCTCAATCGGCAGTTTGTTCCACGTGACAAAGGTGGGGGAATCGGGATTAATACCGCCCACCTCATCATGAATACGGTTTCTCGATCCAATCGTCGCAGCTTTTTGAAGACCGCTGCTGCGGGCATTGCGCTGCCCGCTTTCATCCCTTCACCCGCGCTCGGCAAAGCCGGCAACGTCGCGCCCAGCAATCGCATCACCTTCGGTGCGATCGGCCTCGGCGGTCGCGGCATGGGCGTCATGCGCGGATTCCTCGGCCAGAAAGACATCCAGGTGCTCGCCTTGTGCGATGTGCAGTCCGAGCACTGGCGTGACGGTGAATGGGGCAAGGGCAAGGCGCGCTACGGAACCAAGACCGGCAAGGAAGCGGTTGAGCATCGTTACAGCCAGAACAAGACCGACGGCAAATACAAGGGCTGCGAAGTCTATGCGGACTATCGCAATCTTTGCGCCCGCGAGGACATCGACGCCGTGATGGTTGGCACGCCGGATCATTGGCACGCATTGCAGGCATTGGAGGCGCTTCGCAACGGCAAGGATGTCTATTGCGAAAAGCCGATCACGCATCTTTTCCGCGAAGGGCAGATGCTCTACCGCGAAGTGGCGAAGCAGAAGGCGATCTTCCAGACCGGTTCGCAGCAGCGATCCGATGCCAAGTTCCGCCTCGCCGCCCAGCTTGTTTGCAACGGCCTGCTGGGCAAAGTGACACGCGTGGAAGTCGGTTTGCCGTCTGGACACAATGGGGCACTGGGCAATGATCAGGCGACCGAACCGCCCGCCAATCTTGATTACGAATCCTGGTGCGGCCCGAGCGCGAAACTGCCGTACATCTTTGCCCGGCATCATCGCAACTGGCGTTGGAACCTGAACTACGGTGGCGGCCAGTTGATGGACTGGATCGGCCATCACAACGACATTGCGCATTGGGCGCTCGACCTGGATCAAAGCGGACCGATCGAGGTTGAGGCCAAGGACTTCACCTATCCGACAGAGACGGACGTCTATGATGCGGCCGTCGACTATCGGGTCATCAGCAAGTACGCGGGCGGAATCGAAGTGGAGATTTCATCGAAGCATGAAAAGGGCACCAAGTGGATCGGCACGGACGGCTGGGTTCACGTGACCCGCGGCAAGATCACTGCTTCGGACAAGGCATGGCTCGCCAAGGGATTCAATCCCGGCAAGGTGCAGGTCTACACCTCCACCGATCATACGCGGAATTTCATCGAAGGCGTGAAGACCCGCAAGGAATGCATCTGCCCCGCGGAAACCGCGCATCGTTCGATCACCCCCGGCCACCTCGGCCTGGTCTCGGCCCAGCTCGGCCGCAAGCTGAAATGGGATCCGAAGAAGGAAGTCATCAAGGGCGACGCCGAAGCCGCCAAAATGCTCAACGTCAATTACCGCTATCCCTGGAAACTCGCATGAACACAAAACTTACCGGCCGCTCGCTGACGGGCGATTGCAAGGTCTCGGACTCGGGACAGACATTCAACGGAATCAACCCCGCCAACGGCGAAAAGCTCGAACCGGCATACGTCGGCATCGGCGCCGCTGATGTCGAAGCGGTGGCGCAGCAGGCTGCCCGGGCCTTTGCCGCCTATCGCGCCAAGTCCGGCAAGGACAAGGCCGCGTTCCTGCGTGCGATCGCTGACAACATCGAAGGCGCCGTCGAAGACCTGGTGGAACGCATGCCGGCGGAAACCGCCTTGCCGGAACCGCGCGTTCGTGGTGAAGCCGGCCGTACAGTGGGCCAGCTGCGAATGTTTGCCGATCTCATCGAGAATGGTTCCTGGGTGGATGCACGGATCGATCTTGCCAATCCCGATCGCCAACCGCTGCCGAAACCGGATGTGCGCTCCATGCTGCATCCGTTGGGCCCGGTCGTAGTGTTCTGCGCCAGCAATTTTCCCTTGGCTTTCTCGGTCGCGGGTGGCGACACCGCGGCCGCACTGGCCGCCGGTTGCCCCGTCATTGTGAAGGCCCATCATTCCCATCCCGGCACGGCTGAGATCGTCGGCCAATGTGTGATGCACGCCGTCGAAAGCTGCGGCATGCCGACCGGCACCTTCACGCTCGTCTACGGCAGCGGCCGCGAAATCGGCACCGCCTTGGTGCAACGCCCCGAAGTAAAGGCGGTCGGTTTCACCGGCTCCCGCGCGGGTGGCACGGCCTTGATGAAGGTCGCCGCCGAACGCCCTGAGCCGATTCCGGTGTATGCCGAAATGAGCAGCGTGAATCCCGTTTTGATCCTGCCCGAAGCACTCAAGGCCAACGGCGAACAGATCGCCACCGGGCTCGCCGGATCCGTGACATTGGGCATGGGACAGTTCTGCACCAATCCCGGTCTCGTCCTGCTGCCCGCTGGCGATGATACCGAACAATTTGCGGCCAAATTGACCGATGCCCTGGAAGCCTCGTCTAATGGCTGTTTGCTGAACGCCGGTATCGCCGCTGCCTACCGCGACGCACTCGGTGCACGCAACGGCTTGAATGGTGACGGCATCAAGGTCCTGCTGAATCGCCCGGGAGACGGCGCGGACGCGTTCAAGGTCGGACCATCAGTCTTGCAGGTCACGGCCAGTGCTTTCTTGAACAATCCGGTCTTGGCCGAGGAAGCCTTCGGTCCAGCGACCTTGCTCGTCACCTACGCGAACGAGATCGAACTGCTGCAGGTCATCGAAGCCCAGGAAGGTCAGCTCACCGGGACCGTTCACGGAACGGATCAGGACATCGCCGACGCCCCGGCCGAGATTGATGCACTCCGCGAAAATGTCGGACGCCTCATCTATGGCGGCTTTCCGACCGGCGTTGAAGTCTGCCACGCAATGGTTCACGGCGGACCGTTCCCGTCCACCAGCGACGGCCGCAGCACCTCGGTCGGCACCATGGCCATCCAACGCTTCACCCGCGCCGTCTCTTACCAAAGCGCGCCCCAGTCCCAACTACCCGACGAACTCAAGGACGACAACCCGCTGGGAATCAGCCGCTTGGTCGATGGTGCGCTGAAAGCCGATTGATCTGCTCGAAATTCTGTTTCGAAACAAAGAAGCCCGGCAGGTGGTGCCGGGCTTTTTCGTGAATTGAGAGGCGCTCAGAACTGCGTCATCTTGGTGAGTTCCTTGACGCGCTGATTGATGAGCTGCTTGGTGGCGGCGGTGGTCTTCTTGAGACCGAAACCTTCGCAACAGATCGCGCCCATCACGCTGCCGTGCACGAGCGCGGCGCGGAGGTTCTTCTCGATCGAACCCTTGGACTTGGCCAAGTGACCGATGAGGCCGCCGACGAAGCTGTCCCCGGCGCCAGTCGGATCAACCACCTTTTGCAGCGGGTAGGGCGGGCAGATGAACAGCCCCTTGGGGCCTGACAGGACGGAGCCATGCGACCCTTTCTTGATGATCACATACTTGGGACCCAGCTTGTGGATCTTCTTCAACGCGGTGAACACGTTGTCATCCTGGGTCAGCTGTTCCGCCTCACTGTCATTGAGCACAAAGCAGTCGATGCGCTTGAGCAGTTTGAGCAGGTCGTCGAGCGCGATGTTCAGCCACAGGTCCATCGAGTCGGCGATGACGAACTTGGGCTTGCGCACCTGGTCGAGCACGTGGTGTTGCACAGCCGGAGCAATGTTGGCGAGCAGGACAAAGTCGGATGACTTGTATCTGTCCGGCAGGTGCGGCTGATAGTTCTCGATGACACCGAGCTCGGTCGCCAACGTGTGGCGGTTGTTCATGTTCTGCTCGTACTCGCCGGACCAGTGGAAGGTCTTGCCCTGCTCCTGCTGCAGACCGTGGAGGTCGATCTTGTGCTTCTTGTAGAGATTGATATAGCGCTTCGGAAAATCATCTCCCACCACTCCGACCAACCTGGTCGGCGAAAAGAAACTCGCGGCCACGGCCGCATGGCTGGCGGAGCCTCCGAGCAGGCGGGGGTTCTCAGCTTTGGGGGTCTTGATGGAATCCAGGGCAGTGGTGCCAACGATGACTACACTCATAATGTGATCTGAATATCTTCGGTAAGGATTTTTTCCGTCGCGCGCGACCGGCGGAACATAGGGACGGGAAGCAAGGTTTACAAGCTGCGAGAGGAAGAGACGTCAGTCCAACTGATCCAGACGCTCGCGGTACTGCCGGCACTCTGCAGTGACATCGTCTGCCTTGAGAATTGCCGAGACGACACAGATGCGGCGGGCGCCAGCAGCGATGATCTCGTCGAGATTGCCGAGATTGATGCCGCCAATGGCGAACCAGGGAATCCCAACGTTTTGCTTCGCCCAACGCACGTAGTCCAAGGTCACCGGTGGCCGACCGGGTTTGGTCGGCGTGGCGTAGACCGGGCCGATCGCGATGTAGTCCGGCGCGGTCCGAATGGCCCGTTCGGCCTGATCCGGGGCGTGCGTGCTCAGCCCCAGCAACATCTCCTTCGGACATCCCCGCACCTGATCGGCCATGGTGTAGCCGGCATCGAAAAAATCCTCCTGCCCCATATGACAGACGGGTGCTCCGAGTTGGAGGGCGACTTTCGGATGATCGTTGATGACCAGCCGCACGCCGAAATGCTTGGTGATCGGCAGAATGGTTTCGGCGATCCGTACCACGGTTTCGGAATCTTCGCCTTTGGCGCGGAGCTGGATCAGATCGGAACCGCCTTCGCAAAGTTGGCGGACCAGGTCGACGGGACTGCGCCCTTCCATATAGGCCGTGTCCACGAAAGTGTAGAGACGGCACTGGGAGAGGCTCTTCATGATCCGGGAGGGATCGATGTCAGGCCTTGTCCTCGATCAACTCGCGACGGCCGCCGGTGAGGAGTTCCTCGATGAAGTTGGTCGAATAGACACCGCGCCGAAAATTCGGATCCTGCAGGATCGCCTGTTCGAACGGGATCGTGGTCTTGATACCCGTGATCATGAACTCGCTCAAAGCGCGGCTCATCTTCTCCATCGCGGAACGACGGTCGTGACCGTAGGTGATGAGTTTGCCGATCATGGAGTCGTAATGCGGCGGGATCGTGTAACCGGCATAGGCATGGCTGTCCACCCGGACACCGCGACCACCAGGCGGGTAATACATCTCGATGCGACCCGGACTCGGGCGGAAATCATCAAACGGATTCTCCGCGTTGATGCGGCATTCGATCGCATGCCCCTTCAAGGTGGGTGTGCCGATCTTCAGCGGTTCACCCATCGCGACGAGAATCTGCTGCCGGACGATGTCGACGCCGGTGACTTCCTCGGTGATGGGGTGTTCCACCTGCACCCGCTTGTTCATCTCCAGGAAGTAGAAGTTGCCGTCATCATCCGCAATGAACTCCACGGTGCCCGCGTTCGTGTAATGGGCGATTTCGGCAATCTTGATGGCCGCCTTGTTCATCGCCTTGCGCAGGCTCTTGTGCTTATTCTCGATGAGCGGGGAGGGCGTTTCCTCGATCAGCTTCTGATGGCGCCGCTGAATAGAGCAGTCACGCTCACCGAGCGAAACAATGTTGCCCTTGTTGTCTCCGATCACCTGAATCTCGATGTGATGCGGGTTCTCGATGAACTTCTCAATATAGACCCCGGCATTGCCAAAGGCCTTGTCGGCTTCCGCCTTGCAGGTATGGAAGCCCTTGATCATCGAAATGTCGTTATGCGCGATACGCATTCCGCGACCGCCACCACCGGCGACCGCCTTGATCATGACCGGGTAACCGATCTTCTTGGCGACCGTCAACGCTTCCTGCTCGGTCTCGACAACACCGTCGGATCCCGGAGGAAGCGGCACACCGGCCTTCTTGGCCAGATTCCGGCTCACCTGTTTGTCGGCCATGGCGTTCATCGCCTTGGAACTCGGACCGATGAAATGGATGTTACAGCTCTGACAGACGTCCGCGAAGTGGGCATTCTCGGAAAGGAAACCGTATCCGGGGTGAATGGCATCCACATCCGTGATTTCGGCAGCCGATATCAGGCGATCGATTCGAAGGTAACTATCTGAGCTGACACCTTTACCGATACAGATGGCCTCATCAGCCATCTGCACATGCATGGAATTCGCATCTGCTTCCGAATAGACGGCGACAGTGCGAATCCCCATTTCCTTGGCCGTACGCATGACGCGAACCGCGATTTCACCACGATTGGCGACAAGAATCTTCTCAAACATAGGTAGTTACGCGCAGAATCGTCGCGAATCAGAGAGGTTTGACTTTATACAGTGCCTGGCCGAATTCAACCGGGTGGCCGTTTTCCACCAGCATCTGGGTCACGACGCCACGAACCTCGGACTTGATCTCGTTCATGACCTTCATGGCTTCGATGATGCAGACGACCGAATCAGGCCCGACTTCCGTGCCGACCTCAACATAGGGAGCGGCTTCGGGAGAGGGCGACCGGTAGAAGGTACCGATCATCGGCGATTTGATCTCAATTTCGTCGCTTGCAGGGACTGCGGCTGCCGGTGCTGCAGCTGCCGGTGCGGGCGCCGCAGCTTGAGGCGCCGCGGGCGCGGGAACTTCCACCACCGTTGCCGGAGCAGCGGCAGATTTGTTCTGCAACTCGCGCTTGAGTTTGATTTTGAAATCTTCCCGTTCAAGTTCGAACTCGTTGATCGAGTTCTTCTTCATCAGGTCGACGATTTGTTTGATGTCTTTTAGATCCATACGGGCCTCCGATGTGGGTTTCTTGGCCTTCGTTTTCAAGGTATCGCTCAAGGGGACAAAAAAGGCAGCCGATCGGACTGCCTCGTTGATGTTACAAAATCGGGGCGGAGAATAAGCCGAGCAAGCTTTACGTCAAGAGCAGAATCTCCGGGTTTTGGTTACGAAAAACCGAGAAATAACCCGAACTCAATAATTACGTTATCCTTATCGTAAAATCAGACCATCGTTGCAGCTTCCAGTCCCAAGAGGTAGCTTCCCTTGCCAAAACCGGCGATTTGACCCACGCAAACCGGCGCAATCTTCGACTCTTTTCGGAATTCCTCCCTAGCGTGAACGTTAGAGATATGGATTTCGATGGTTTTTATCCCGGATCCGGAGATTGCGTCCCGCAAGGCCACGCTGGTGTGGGTGTATGCGCCAGCATTTAGCACAACCGCATCGAATTGGTCGCGCGCATCCTGAATCCATGTAACCAGCTCGCCCTCTAGATTGCTCTGCCGGAATTCAATCTCAGCGCCCTTAGCGTGAGCGGCTTCCCGAACGGCGTCCTCGATATCCTTGAGCGTCAGGTTGCCATAAATGCCCGGCTCGCGAGTGCCCAGCAGATTCAGGTTCGGTCCATTGAGAAACAGGATCTTCATATGATCAGCCGAGTTTGAGCTTTAAGAAGCCTACTTCAAGCGCCAAAGCCTCCTGAACATTGGTATGTAGCAGGCGACCGGTTTGTTCCAGCACTCGCAGATTCTCCTGCGCGTCCTCAGCGTTGATTCGATCGGCCACCTGGCGTGAAGTTGCCGCGAATCGATCCAAGGTCAGCAATTGCGAATCGACCTGCAGAGTCTGCAGCCATACATCGCGCAGCCACCATTCCAAGCCCACGAGCAATTCGCCGCGCAAGCGACGGTACTCGGCCTCGATGGCGGCCTTGAGTTCGTTCTCCCACTGCTCACGCAACTTCGGCTCCACGTCATCGTATTGGTTCATCGGTGAAGCTGATTCCAATTGCGCCGTGATTTCTTCCTTCAACTCCACCAATCCGGCCAACAATCGCCCCAGCAAACGATAACGCCCGAGCAATCCGCCACCGGCCTGAGAGGCCACCTCACTGAATGATTCAATCCAGTCCAGTTGCCGATCGGAAAAGCGGATTTCTCCCAGACTTCCAAACGTGAGTCGCAGGCAACGGGACAGGATCGTGTCCAGAACGCGTTGCGGCTCCGTGGTCAGCAGGATGATGATCGATTTCTCCGGCGGTTCTTCGAGCGTTTTCAGAAATGCGTTGGCCGCCTCCACCTTCATTCGGTCGCCGGCAACGATAACGGCACATTTGAACTCCGCCTCGTTGGCCTTGAGATTCATCTGCGAGATCAGACCGCGGATCTGGTCGGTGAGAATGAAGCGCGACTTGGATTCCGGGCGCACCCAGCGGACGTCGGCGTGATTGCCGTGGGTGACCTTGCGGCAGTTCAGGCAGTTGTCACAGCAATCGATCGGCAGCGATCCGCCGTCCACCCTGACGGGTTCAAGGCAGTTGAGCGTCTTGATCAGATTGCGGGCAACCTCTTCGAGTTCCTCAATCTGGTTGCCGACGAACAGGTAGGCATGCCCCAAGCGACCGCGCTGCAGACTACGCTGCAGGAGTTGTATGCCCGGTTGGGTGGCCGCGGTGTCGGCGAAAGCCATGGGGAATGGTTAGGTGTCCGTTTCGAAATGGCCAAGACAAACCTATCAACCGTCGCGCATTGAGAGAGCGAGATCGCGGCGGAGTTCTTCGCGGTTGTTGGAATCGTGAAATTCCACCGGGTTGAAATCATCGGTCAACACCACGCCCCGCTCCGGATTGGTGGTCTTTATCCCTTCCAACGCCTGATTGATCGGCCGGTTCATCGAT
>JAYPXF010000018.1:31527-42524 GCA_038154405.1 Verrucomicrobiales bacterium
CCCGGTGGCGGACGAACTCCTTCACCTTCCCGGCGACGAAGAAGACGTTCCCATTGCCCGACGCATGAATTCGCACCGATTCAAAGACCTCCTTCAGGGTCTTGTCGAGTGAGGCGGTGAAGAAATCCTTCCCCTCCTCGAATTCACCGAAGCAGTTGATCACCAATACGCCATCGTCCTTCATCACCCGCTTCATCTGCGCGAAGGCTTCGGTGGAAAGGAGATGGGATGGCGAGGAATCTCCAAGGAAAGCGTCCAGAATCACGGCGTCGTACTGTTTCTTGGAGACGTTCACAAAGTGACGGCCGTCGCCGATGGTCAGGTTCAGCTTTTCCGGCTTGAGACCGAAATGCTTCGTCGCCAGATCGGCGATGCGGTCATTGATCTCGACCACATCCACATTGCTCCCTTCGTTCGCGAACAGCATGGGCACGATGCCGACTCCCATGCCGATGCAGAGCACATCCTTCGTCTCCTTCGTGTAGACCTTGGCCAAGCCGTGCAGCATGTGGGTGAACAGGGAGGTGCTCTGCCCGGTCTCCGTATCGTAGGTGTTTTGCGTGAGGTAATCGTTGATATAGTAACGACGCGTGCCGTCCTTGGTCTCAAAGACCTGCATCAGGCCGAAGTTCGAGTTCACCTCGTCCACCTTGCGGAAATAGTCCGGGAAAGCGGCTTCGGCATTCCCCATTCCCTTAGCGGCCACCATTCCGCCGATGAAGATCGCAATACCAGCAGGCAGGTTGTTGTCCGTGGCCGAGCGGCCGACCACGAAGAGATATACACCCGCCAAAACGATCAGAAAGCCGGCCACGATCAGCATGGTCGTGGAATTGGGCAGCAGAGGCACGACGACATAACCGACCAGCACGGTCCCCAGCACGCTGCCGATCGTGCTCACCGCGTAAAGACGCCCGACATTGCCCCCCACGGATTCCACCGAGTCGGTGAACACGCGGATCACAAACGGACCCGCCACCGCCAACAGTGTCAGCGGCACGAAGAAGAGGAAGATCGCCGCCACGAGTGAACCGACGGCCAGCGGCATTGAGAGGCAGGCATACGATACCTTCGCGCACAAGGGTACGGTGACGAGCAGATATACGCCGGCACCCAGGATACACAGATACAACCGTCTGAGATTCGTCGATTGTCCCACCAGCCATCCGCCAAACCAGTAACCGATGGAAAGCGACACCAAGGTCACCGCAATCTGTGCCGTCCACACAAAGTGAGACGTGCCAAAATAGGGTGACAGCATCTTCGCCCCCAGGATTTCGACGATCAGGATCGACGCACCGGTGCTGAAGATCGTCAGATAGAGGAAGCGCCGCATGCCGGCGGAAAGACCGCCTTTGGCCATATCACCCGAATTGCTCACGCGCACGTTGTAGGTGGGCGGCGTGCGGCGGGCAAGCCATCATCCGGACATTCCCGGTTGCCGCACCGATGACCGGTCCCTAACATTCCGCACATTCGATGCCTCGTCCCCGCCGGATTCTGATCACCCAAAAATTCGCCTCGCTCGCAGGTTCCCAGAAAAGTCTGGTTTACCTGCTGGAGCGGTTGAACAAGGAACGCTTCGAGGCCCGCGTGTTGGTGATGAATACGGGCTGGTTGACGGAGGAATGCGACCGCTTGGGCGTCCCGTGGGACATTGAACAGTTCGGGCACTGGAAACTCACGTCCTGGCTGAGCAACTGGCAGCTGGCGCGCCGCCTGCGAAACCATATCCGCGAACATGAGATCGACCTGGTTCACGCCAACGAACATTGGGTCGGACCGCACAGTCGCTGGGGAGCCCGCATGGCCGGCGTGCCATGCGTCTGCCATTTCCGCACGGGACTGGAGGACCTGACTCCGAGACGGATTCGCAAATACCGTTATCGCGATTTCGAACGAGTGCTGCCGGTGGCAGACGTGCTGCGACGGGCATTGGCCAAGGAATTGCCGAATCCCTCGATTCTCACCGTGGTGCGGGACGGCATTGAAGTGGAGTCGGATGACGCGCCGTCGTGGCGGGACCGGTCGACGCGCGTCATTGCCAACGTGGGAGCGATCTATCACGTGAAGGGGCAGGCCAAGATCTTCGAGCAGGCCATTCCGTGGCTGAAACAAGATCGCAAACATTTCATTCTCTTCATCGGAGGCGCCCGCGCGGATTCGGAGTATGTGGTCGCGTTGAAGAAGCGCGTCGCGGAATCCGGGTTGCAACGACAGGCCTTGTTTCTGGGTTCGCGTTCCGATGTCGTTCGATTGCTCAAGGCATCGGACGCACTGGCCGCATATTCAACCGTGGAAGGAATTCCGCGAGTGGTGATGGAGGCCATGTCGCGGCGACGGCCGGTGATCGTTTCGAACACACCGGGCATGAGCGAAGTTGTCACCAACGACCTCACCGGTCGGATCGTGAATTTTGATGACGGCAGCAGTGAATTCGCGCAGGCTCTCAACAATCTGACGACCGACTATCCCGCGTGGGAAGTCATGGGAACAGAAGCCCGATCGCAGGCCGTTTCGCAATATTCAGTCGAAGCGATGGTCGAGCAGATCCAACAAGTCTACACTGAACTTTTGCCCGATGAGTGAAGCCAAACCACCGTTCATCCACCCCAGTGCCGAGGTCGCGGAAGACGCCTCCATCGGCGACGGGACGTATCTCTGGCACAACGTTCAGGTGATGCGCGGCGCCAAGGTCGGCACCAACTGCAAACTGGGCAAGAACGTCTACGTGGATTTCGGGGTGGAGATCGGCAACAACGTCAAAATCCAGAACGGAATCTCCGTCTACAAGGGCGTGACGGTCGGAGACGATGTGCTGCTTGGTCCCCACATGGTTTTCACCAACGACCTTTACCCGCGCGCCTGCAACGACGAATACGAAATCGTCCCGACCAAGGTTGGACACGGGGCTTCGGTTGGCGCCAATGCCACAATCATTTGCGGCGTGACGCTGGGAGATTACTGCATGGTCGGCGCGGGTTCGGTTGTCGCCAGCGACGTGCCGCCCTACGCGCTGGTGGTGGGGAATCCCGCGCGGGTGATCGGCTACGTCTGCGCCTGTGGCAAACGTCTCAATCTCGACTACAAGTCAAAGTCCAAGGACGAAGCGTTGTGCGAAAAATGCGGCAAGCAGTTCCGCATCGAGGCCAGCCAGCTTTCCGTGCTCTGAGCGGGGCGATCCGCTACGGCCGGGATTAACCTTTCATCCGGCGGACCAGTTTCACTACCTTCCGTTGCTCGCATGGCGCACCTGCTGAAAATCTGGAAGTTCGGATTCCCCTACATCATCCGTTACAAGTCGCGCTTTGTGTTGGCGCTGGTTCTGGGGCTGATGTTCGGGTTGACCAATGCGTCATTCATCTGGGTTTCCAAAACCCTGATCAGCCGGATGGAGCCGCAGAGCGAAACGGCCTCCGTGGAAGCCGTATCCGGGGAGGCGGCGGCGACCAGCACATTTGGGGAATTCACGGACCGCCTGAAGCAGCGGGCGTCGGCATTTGTGGAACCGGTGGTCGACACCTGGCTGCCACGGTCTGGTCGCGAGCTGGATTGGCGTCAGATAACCGGCAGCCTGTTGTTCCTGCCGCTGTTTGTCGCCGCCCGCGGATACATCGGTTTTCTCGCCAACTACTGTCTGGCCTGGGTCGGTGAAAACGTCGTGCACGACCTCCGCATGAGCATCATCGACAAGCTCCACGAACTATCGCTGGACTACTTCGGCCGCACCAAGATGGGAGATCGACTGGTCAACCTCCAAGCGGACACCGCCGCAATCCAGTACTGCCTCACCCACACGTTTTCGGATCTCATCAAACACCCGGCATCCTTCGTCGCCATCATCGGCGCCTTGCTGCTGATGAATCTCAAGCTGACGGCAATGGTCGTCGCGGTCGTGCCGATCTGCATCATCCCGATCCTGATCCTGGGCAGGAAGGTGAAGAAGGCGGTTGCCGCCACGCGGGAAGCGGGAGTGAATCAGGCCAGTCTGTTTATGGAGGCGTTTTCCGAAGTTCGGACCGTGAAGGCCTTCAGTCTGGAAGAACGCCATCGCGGCATCTTTCACGCGTTCTCCCGTCAAGTCGTACACCATCAGTTGAAGGCCCTCCGCGCCCTGCGCCTGATCAACCCGACTGTGGAGACGATCACGATGCTGGGTCTCGGCGTGTTGATCATCACGATCTTCCAATCCGGCATCAAGTTGAGCGATCTGGTGGGCTTTCTCACCGGCGTCGTGCTGCTGTTCGAGCCGGTCAAGAAGCTGGGGAACGTGCACGGAATGGTGCAGAAGGCGAGTGTCGGTGCGGAGCGGATCATGACGCTGTTTCAGCAGGACCCCGGGGTAAGGGAGCCGGACAAGCCGCTGCCGCTGAATGGATTTCAGCAGGAGCTGAAACTGGAAAATGTCACGTTCACCTACGAATCCGAACCGGTCATCGACGGGCTCAGCCTGACCATTCCCGCCGGTGCAAAGATCGGGATCGCCGGGGAAAGCGGCTGCGGCAAGAGCACCATCATGAATCTCCTGCTGCGCTTCTACGATCCAAACTCCGGCCGGATCACCATCGATGGAACGGATTTGCGGGACGTCAGATCGGGAGATCTCCGGGGACTGATCGCACTGGTGAGCCAGGAGAGTTCCGCCTTCAACATGACCCTGGCCGAAAACATCGCCTGTGGTCGTCCGGATGCGAGCCGGGCCGACATTGAAGCGGCGGCGCGGATGGCCAATGCCGACGGATTCATCAACGAACTGCCGCTGGGTTACGACACCATGATCGGAGAGCGCGGGGTCAATCTCTCCGGCGGACAACGACAACGGCTTTCCATCGCCCGGGCCTTCGTTCGGAACGCGCCCATCCTCTTGCTGGATGAAGCCACCGCATCGCTGGATTCCCATGCCGAGGCCGAGGTCCAAAAGACCCTGGAAAGCCTGGAGCAGAACCGGACCGTCGTCTGCATCGCGCATCGCCTGAGCACATTGGCGGGAATGGACAAGATCATCGTGCTGCAACGGGGCAAGATCGTGGAAACGGGAACCTATTCGGAACTCCTCGCCGCCAACGGTCCCTTCGCCTCCATGGCTACGCGCCAGGGCATCGTGGTCGATCGAACGGACTGATCTACGTTCAACACCTCGATCAGTCAGCCGAGAGTCTGCTGAGCAATTGTCCGGTCGCCGCAGTCACCTCCGCGCCCGGTATGCCTTGCATGCAGGGATAGGGCTTGGTCTTGTCACAGACGAACTTGCGCGTCCGCTTGCACTTGCAATTTCCCAACACGAGCTCGTGTTCGCACTGCCAAGGCCGCCAGCTCCATTCCGATGACGGACCGAACAACGCGACGATCGGCGTCTGCATCGCGGCCGCCAGGTGCATGGCCACGGTATCAACTCCCAGGAAGAGTTTTGCCCGGCCCAGAAGCCAGCCAAACTCATCGAGGTTGATGCACCCGTCGGTGCTGCGATGTTCCTCCTTCGTGTGTTTGCGAATCGCAGCCACCGTGTCGATCTCGCGTTGATCCGGTCCACAGGAGAACACGACGTCAAGTCCGTGCTTTCTCCGGATCATATCTGCGACCTCGGCCCAACATTTCGGCAGCCATTGCTTGAACGGCCACCGACTGGTCGGATGAATGATCACGAAATCTCTGAGCTCCGATACGAAAGGCAGCTTCTCCGCGACGCGACCGGCATCGAATTGCGGATGAAAACGCAAGGGACCGACTTCGCCGGTCAATCCCGTACAATCCAGCACGGTTTGAAAATCCTTCAACACCTGGTGTTCTGTTCCCCATTTGAACCGCGAAATCCGATTCATCATCCACCGCTTGTTCCCGAGGGTTTCGTACGCGTCGTTGATCCCGCGCAGCTTGGAAGCCGAAAGGAGCATCCAGAGTTTGGAACGATCGGAATCCGACAGGTCGAAGGCGTAGTCGTAGCGACGGAGGAACAACCTGGGAAAGGCGTTGGCGAACTCGGAAAATCCGTCGGTCAAGGTCCGATTGGCTTTTTCCGGTCTCGCGACGGGAATCACGTGGTTGATATCCGGATTCCCCTTCAGCATCGCCTCGCAACCGGATCGAACAAGCACATCGATCCGCGCATCAGGATATTTCTCTCGCAGAAACCGAATCGTCGGCGTCATTAACAGCGTGTCACCGAGATGATTCAGTTTGGCGAGCAGGATCTTCATACAGCCGCGGCCAGTTCCCGGATGCGTTGACGCGATTCCCTGACATCACCCGGTGAGATCGTCTTCTCAAACGTTTTGACCCGCAGTTCGTAGCGTTGAGGGAAGAGCGCGGCCTTGAGCGAAAGGAACGGATTATAATTGCTGGGTTTGCCCAATCCCGCCAGGCACCGCAGCTTGAACCCACGGCGTTTCTCACCGAAAGACAGGCTGGAGAAATCTGTTTTCGCGTCGTCGGCCAAACGCCCGAGCGCTTGTGCGACGGTGGCCGCCGCATTCCCGTTCGGACTGGCGCACCAATCTGCCAGGTGACGCTCCCGCTTTTCTGCGTATGTGGTCTGCTCGGGATTGGCCAGTTGTTCGTCGACCTTCCCCACGATGTCATCCGCACGATCGCACTCACAATTCAAACCCCGAATGGCGTCGTGATAGAACATCGGATGTTTCTCGAAGATCAGTTCGATGGTCGGCTTGCGGCACAACCAGCTTTCCACGGCAGTCGTGCAGGTTTCACAGGAGATCTCCAGGTCGCACTCCTGAATGAGGGAGTAGATGGAATCGTTGCGCGCGATCTTCGCGTTGCTTCGCGCTTCTTCCGGCAGCGAATCAAACCAGCCACGGTAGAACTCATCCGACTCATTGGGATGAGGACGGACGATCAATGAAAAGTGGCCCGCCTCGGCGATGGCGCGCAGGAATTCCATCGCGCTCTTCCGCGCCCGATGATTGGCGGCAATGGCCTCGCGGTAGTCGGCGTAGAGCGGAATGTGTTTCTTCCAGATGTCGAAGAACTTGTCCGCCTTTTCCGGTGGCAATTCCTGGAAATGAGCGAGGCAGAAGTTGGAACAGAACAGTACGATCGGGCGGTCCGTTTGGAACCGATCTTTGCGGGGTGCGTAGAGCTGGTTCCAAGGGGCAAAGTGAAAATCGAATTTTGGGTTTCCGGCCACAACGATCTCCGTTCCCGATTTGTCATAGCCGTTCTCCAACAGCGCATTTCGCTGGTGATCGCTCCAGCAGAAGTACATATCCACGTGGGTGCTGTCCTTGTAGCGCCGGCTGTTGAAGCGCATGACATCGGGATTGTAGAGCAACGACTCATTCGGCAGGACGGCCACCTTGACTCCCATGGACGCCAGACGCTCAGAATAGTCCGCCAGATGCGTGGCCAGGAGGTGATTGAAGAGAATCACCGCCGGACGATGGGCGGCCGCAACCGATCGCCACGCCTCGATTGGTTCCACAAACACGCGTCTACCCTGCGCCTCCAGATGATGTGCGATCAACGCCAGACCCGGCAGGTCGCGGCGTTTGTTGTCACAGAGTAATACGATCGGTTGAGACATCTTTCGGGCGAACGGATGGCAACAGGGAAGGCGCTGTCTTGAAAGTCAAAACCGGTTGTCGGCGTGTTTCTGTTCCACATCCCGGTTCATATGCATCAGTTCCGGCCGTTGTTGAAGGAAGGCAACCAGATCCTGCGTCCGGAAATCGGGTTTCGACCAAGTCAGCTTACCCAGCACTTCCCGGACAAAACGCAAGTCGGCTTCGGTATCGACCACCCAACGATGGCCGGAAAGGTCCACCGGGTTTTCCCGCGAGCGCAGGCGGAACTTCTCCGGGTTGCAATACATGTAGGGAGTCACGTGTTCCCGCTCCTCCGGTCGGCCCGCTTCGCGAAACGTCAGATCGAGCGCCTCGAAGGTAAAGATTTCCGTGTCCAGTCCCCGGGGATAAGTACGTTTGAGCGTGCAGTTCGTCAGGTAATCGACCGTGACACCATCACCGTTCGCCGCCGCAAATTCCTCCAGCATTTCATCCAGCAGAAACGAATCGTAGAAAGGGCAGTCCGATGTAATGCGCACGATTGTTTCGACATCGTGCGCCACGGCGGCACCGTGAAAGCGGGCAAGCACATCGTTCTCGCTGCCGCGATGGCAGGCTAAGCCCAATTCCGCGCAGGCATTCGCGAGCGCATCGTCCGACTTCCCTTCGGGGATGGCGACGATCACTCCGGATAAGCAGCGACTCAGAGCCAGTCTTCGAACCAGTTGCCCGAGAACAGTGGTCTCGCCGAGAGGCAGGAGCACTTTCTCGGGAAGGCGCGTCGAAGACATCCGGGCCTGAACTATCGCAGCCGTCTTCATTCCTCCGCCAACTCCCAACTCATCGGTGTGCCTCTTGATATGTCGCGGGTGGCCCGACGACCGAGCAACTCCGTCAAATGACGCGTGTGCAAGCCGGCCCCGGGACGGATGGATCGCAGGTTGCCCATGGTGAATTGCTCGCCGACCTTCATGTCTTCCACCACGAACAGGCTGCGACGAAAGACCCGGCTCTTGGCCTCCTTGGGCGAGACCTCGTAGTTCACCTTGCCCAACGCCTTCTCCGTCATGCGAATCGCCTGAACCATGTCCGCGAACTCCGGCGGCTCCATGGAGAAGGCGGAGTCTGGGCCCGGTTCATCTCGCGAAAGCGTGAAGTGTTTCTCCACAACGGTCGCCCCCAATGCCACGGCCGCCACGGGCACGGTATGCCCCAAAGTATGATCGCTGAGACCAACCGGCAGATCGAAACGCCCTGACAGATCTTGCAGGGTCCGCAGATCCATTTCTTCCGGAGCGGCCGGATACGCGCTGGTGCATTTGAGCAACGCCAACTGATTGTTCCCCTCGGATTCAATGGTTGCCACCGCCTCTTCTATCTCCGCCAAGGTCGCCATGCCGGTCGAGGCGATGATCGGTTTTCCCGTGGCGGCGATCGTTCGCAACAGCGGCAGATCAACGAGTTCGAAGGACGCGACCTTGTGAACCTGCACGTCGTGTGATTCCAGGAAATCCACGGCGCTGTCATCAAACGGCGTGGAAAAGAAATCCATTCCCAACTCTTCGGTGAGCGACTTCAGACGACCGGTCCATTCCCAGGGCATGGCCGCCTCTTGATAGAGTTCGTGCAACGTCCGGCCGTCCCACAACGTGCCGCCTTGAATCCGAAAATGTTCATTGTCGCACGGAATCGTCAACGTGTCCGCCGTGTAGGTCTGGACCTTGACCGCATCCGCGCCGGACTCCGCCATTGCCCGGATCGTATGCTCCGTTTGATCGATGTCGCCGCGATGATTCGCGGAAAGTTCCGCGACGATATAGACCGGATGGCCGGGGCCGACCGGTCGGTCACCGATATTGAGTTGCGGACACGTCATAGGCACTTGCCGCGATCCAGCACGAATCGCCGGGCAGGCTGTTGTTTTACTTCAGTGTCGCCACCCGTTTCAAACCCAGCCTTCTCGAAAGCGCGAATTGAAGCGACGTTGTCGGGTTTGATCAGAGCCAACACGCGGTCGAAATCCGTGTCAGCAAAGAGTTCCCGACAAGCCATCCAGATCAACTGGGTCCCGAGACCCTTGCCGCGGACGCCGGAAGCGAGACTGATTGAGATGGTGGCGGATTTCTCACTCCCGAAATCAAAACGTATCTGTCCAACCGGATCTCCATCGTGTTCGGTGGCAATACGCAGCCGACTTTGCGCATCGGTCAAGCGCTGTTCAAACCACGCGAAATGAGAATTCCAGGGAATGGGTTCGGAACTGAAGGAAACGGCGCGGACTCCCGGGTCGTTGCTCCATTCCCAGATCATGCGCGCGTCGGCCGATTCAGCGGCTCGGAGCCGGAAGAGGGGTTCCCGCAAATGACGACATACGCGGGCGGCACCAAGTCCATCTATCAACTGACGCCCCTTGTCCACCATGCCTGCTCGCAGATCGGCGTCTCCAAGGACAGTTTGGATCGATTCCCGCCAGTCCGAACCGGACATCGCGCCATGGTCTCCAAGACAACGAGCGACACCGGTTCGCCCAAGATACTCCGCATTCGGCCGCTGGTTCTCGGCCAAGGTGACAAGCAGCATTGGCACCCCCATGTACGCGAGTTCCCAACTGCTACCTCCCGGTGCGGCAACAGCCAGATCCGCCTGCGACATCAGCTCGGCAATGTTGGATACGCTGTCCAGCAACACCACTTCGTGGGGTGATTCCTTTGCGGCGGCGGCAACTTCCGTCCGGTGAGGATTCGCCGCCCCCACAACGACATCGATCCGCAATTGGTGCTCTGCGGCGTCCGAAATTGCGCGAATGCAATCGGTGGTGGCGTTCGAGGGGTCCGCACCACCCAAGGTCACCAAGACCCGCTCAACGGAGGTGGCAAACTTTGACGGCTCCTCACGTGCTCGGCGAAATTCCTCGCGAATCAGGCAGTAGCTTCCCCCAAGCAACAAAGTGGCTTCCGACGAATAGTCATTGTAGCTCTCGCGCTGAGTACCGGCTTTCTGATCTATCAACCCGTCTGCTTGAATCATGCTTCCGTTATTGAAATCATAAAACGCCAGCACCCTCGGGAATCCTTCCTCCCGCGATTCGGGAATCAGGGCGTGCAGATCGTAGCCATCAATCACCAACCACAAAGGGTTGATCTGTCGAATCATTTTCGAGGTCTCGAGCAGATCTTTTGCCGAACCGGGAACGACCGTCAGCGCTTCGCAGCGAACACCCAGTTGTTCGACTCGCTCGGTCAATCTTGCGGGGAGTTCTTTGGATAGCAGCACCACCTTGCCACCAATCCGAATCCACTCCTCGGCGAGGGTCATCATGCGCATGACATGTCCCACTCCAATCCGCGGATTCGCGTCGGCGCGCAGCAGCAGGGTGGGCGCAGATTGATTCACGATTCAGACAGGATTCGCCGCAGGATTTTCACTACGCTCTTCTGGTCATCCGGATCCAGACCATGAAACATCGGCAGGCTGATGGCG
>JAYPXF010000019.1:0-4322 GCA_038154405.1 Verrucomicrobiales bacterium
TCCGGAGGTCTGCAGGTAGGCGGCCGGGCCGTGGACGTTTGACTTGGAGGTCATCGCCATCAGGAAAGCCATTTCGTCAACGTGCCGCGAAAGATGCGGCAATTGGTCGCTCATCCAACGTCCGCATTGTCCGTGCTGAGCCCACGCGAAGGGGCTTTGCATGACCGCTCCGGGAACGCTGGCGCTGGCTTCCACACGTTGTCCTGCACCGGGATCGAATTTCTGTCCGTCAAGTTGCGCCAATCGAGGTTTGTAGTCGAACAGGTCCAGTTGACTGGCGCCGCCGTTCATGAAGAGTTGGATGACGCGCTTGGCTCGCGGAAGTTTTGGTGGAATCTTCGTCGACTCTCCTCCGAGCAAGTCCATCGCCGCAATGCCGCCCAAACCGGAAGCCATATGTCCAAGGAACTGACGCCGGTTGGCGGTGGGAAATGACATGGCTCAGTCGAGATAGACGAATTCGTTGATGTTCAACAACAGGTGCACGGCATTGGCAAGTCCGTGTTCGCGAACATAGGCGGTGAACTTGGCCAATTCATGCGGACGAGATTCGCGCAGGAGAATCAGGCGAAATGCGTCTTCCACCTGCGATTCAACATGATCCCCGGTGGTTTTCGTGATGCGCGTGGCGATGTCTTCCGCCATGCGAATCACGAAGGGGTTGTTGAGAAGTGCGAAGGCCTGCACGGCCGTGGTGGATTCTGATCTGCGGGGCACCCATTGGTCCCCGTCAGGGACGTCGAGCGCTTTCATCAAGGGATCGGGCAGGGTGCGGAAGACGAACCGGTAGATGGAACGACGATTGTTGGCGGCATTGTCCGGATCGAAGTTTGCATAATCGATGAAGGCCGGCTGGCCGCCGGGCGGGAAGAAGGTCTTGGCGTCCTGATGATTGAAATGCAACACGGCCGGTCCGCCCATGGTCAGGTCGAGTCGCCCGGCAAGCTGCAGCATGCTGTCGCGCAATTGTTCGCCGGTGAGACGGGTGCGATTCATGCGCCACAACAGACGATTGTTCGGATCCTTGTCCGAGGCCACAGGATTATGAACTACTGTCTGTTGATAGGTCTTGCTGGTAAGAATCAAGCGGTGGAGGTCTTTGAATGATCCCTTCGCTTCGTCACGAAACCAAACGGCCAGCCAATCCAGCAGCTCGGGATGACTGGGGGCGTCTCCCATGTTGCCGAAATCGTTCGGGGAACGGCTGAGTCCCTGACCGAAATGGTAGTGCCAGATGCGGTTCACGATGCTGCGCCAGGTGAGCACGTTGCGGGGTTCAGTGATCCAGCGGGCGAGGGCGGCCCGACGATTTCTCTCCACTTCCGGATCAGCGATCTTCAGATCGGAATCCATACCAGGCAGGCAGGCCAGCGTGGCTGGTTCAACGAGTCCTGCCGGGCGATCTATTTCACCGCGAACCAACACGTGTATGGGACGCGGTTTCGGTGCCGGTATGAAGGTCTTGCCGGCTTTGAACTCATTGTGCACGGCATAGACGAGCTGCGGTTCGGGCAGTTTCAACAGCTCGTTCTCGATCTGCCTTTCCATTTCCCGCAACGCAAGTGTCTGGAGTTCGTCATCGGTTGGGGTTGGTTTGGCCAGAATCTTGGCAACTTCATATGGCTCGGGCGGGCGCAATCCCAACGGATCTTCTCCCGTTGCGTAGGAGAGTCTCAGTCGACCAATCAGGTGGCGCTTATGGCCCTTGAATTCGAAGCGAAAGATCACCGTGGAGCCGCCCTTGTGTCCGAGCGGGGTGGTGAGTTCGAAGACCGCCTCGTGATCTTTTCCGTAGAGCGGATGAACGCTCCAGTGGGTCGTGGCAATCCCGTCCAAGGTCTTGTCGGCGGTCATGCGTTCATCCTGACTGTGAGAGGCGATCGCCCGAGAAAACTTCAATCGCTCGGCTCCCTTGGTTGATCCGATCGCGGCGTGGGCGGACGCCTTTAGCTCGGTGAAATGGAAATTTCCGGAGGGGTATCGACCGGGACCATTTCCCGGGAGAGATGGATCGGCCAGGGTTTCCAATCGAAACGCCCGGACATCCTGATCGGGGATCTGCGCAGTGATGATGTAGGTGTCCTGCTTGGGGACCTCGCCGGTTGTCAGCCAGGAATTGTCGTCCAAACGTTCAAATCGCGTGCCGGCTCCGTTCGCGCTGGCAAGGCTGACGATTTCGATGGGCTTCCAGATCCGGTTTCGCCTTTCGACCTTCTCCCTGAGCTGATCGATCTGCTGCTTGACAGCCGACGCAGTGATGGACTTGAGCACGGCAGGATGTCGTTCCCGGATGGATTTGAGCTTGGCCGAGATTACCTGTCGTTGGACGTGAATTTCAGGATTCGGATCGAAGGTGCGATCGACCCGGTCGATTCCCGAGAACACGGCCTGAAGCTGGTAGTATTCCTTCTGAGTCACCGGATCAAACTTGTGATCATGACAACGGGCACATTGGACGGTCAGACTTTGAAACGAGCCCATCACGGTCGCGACGTAGTCATCCCGATCGAGGTTCTGGGCCATGCGATGGTCCAAGGTGTCCTTGGTGATGCCAACCATCAGGGTTTCGTCCCAGGGGCCGGCTGCGAGGAATCCGAGGGCGACGGTTGCCTGCGGGTCATCAGGATATAGCGCGTCACCCGCGATCTGTTCACGCACAAATCGATCGTAAGGCTTGTCGTCGTTGAAGGCGCGGATCACCCAGTCGCGATATGGCCAGGCATTGGTGCGCGCATGGTCGTGGTCGTTTCCGTGCGTGTCGGCATAGTGAGCGACGTCCAGCCAGTGGCGCGCCCAGTGCTCACCGTGCCGGGGAGAAGCCAAGAGACGATCGATGAGGTTGCGGTAGGCGCGCGGCGATTTGTCGGTGAGGAACGAAACGAGTTCATCGGGCGTGGGCGGCAAGCCGGTGAGGTTGTAGGAAAGCCGTCGAATCAGTGTCCGCCGGTCAGCCGATGGGGAGAACTGCAATCCGGCTTCCTCCAGTCCCGCTCGAATGAACGCATCGATTGGATTCGTCTCGTGCGTGGGAACGGTGGGACGATGCAGTGGTGAGAGTGCCCAGGTCTTTGTTTTTACCGCCGGCTGTGTTCCGATCCCGTCGGGCCAGTTGGGTCCCGCCGCAATCCAGTCGCGCAGCGCCTTGACCTCCCATGGGGCAAGCGTGGGTTTGTCGCTCCTCTTGGGCGGCATTCGCCGGTCAGGGTCAGCGCTGCTGACGAGTTGGAACAGGTGGCTGCCGTCGGGATCGTGCGGGGTAATCGCGATCTTGCCACTGTCGCCGCCCTTGAGGGCGATGTCTCGCACATCGAGCCGGAAACCGCCCTTCTGTTTGTCGGGGCCGTGGCAGTCGATGCAGCTGCGTTCCAGAATCGGCCAGATGTCCCGTTTGAAATCAGGAGCAGCCATCACCGCCGACATTTCGGCGAGCAAAAAGTTCAGCGCTACAATCAATCCGCGGGTCACGATGAGCAATCGTCTCCCATCAGACGGATTTGTAAATCTTGTTCATTTTGGATCGGATTGGATGAGCGCATCCGAATTTGATTTGGATTTTCCGGTTGGCTGATCGAAGGTCTGAGCCATGGCGGATCTGTTTTCCGCAATTGAATCTGAGGTGGACTCGCCTGCAGAACCGGAGCAGCCGGAACGGCAGACGCCGGCGCCTTTGGCTGCGCGGATGCGGCCGCGAACGTTGGACGAATATGCCGGGCAGTCGCACATTCTTTCGCCCGGCATGCTGTTGCGACGGGCCATCGAGGCGGATCGCATCCAGTCGCTGATTTTCTATGGACCACCCGGTACGGGCAAGACGACCCTGGCGCAGATCATCGCGCAGCAGACGGAGTGCAAGTTTGAACGACTGAGTGGCGTGGAATCGAACGTGGCGGACATGCGGCGGGTTTTGGCGGGTGCGTCCAACCGGCTGCATAACACCGGCAAGACAACGATCCTGTTCATTGATGAGATTCATCGCTTCAACAAGTCACAACAGGATGTGTTGTTGCCGGATGTTGAGAGTGGCGTGATTCGCCTGATCGGAGCCACGACTCACAATCCGTTTTTCTTCGTCAATTCCCCCTTGGTCTCCCGCTCGCAGATTTTCGAACTCAAGTCTCTGGATGCGGATGACCTGCTGAAGCTGTTGAAACGGGCCTTGGAGGATGAGCGTGGCTTGGCGCACATGAAGATTCGCGCCGACGAAGATGCGCTTAATCACCTGGCGACGATCGCGGATGGCGATGCAAGAAAATCCCTCAACTCACTCGAGATCGCGGCGTTGACGACCACGCCGGGAAAGGATGGATTCATCCATATCGACC
>JAYPXF010000019.1:4332-33407 GCA_038154405.1 Verrucomicrobiales bacterium
GCGGTGGCGGAGGAATGCATTCAGAAGAAAGCCATTGTTTACGACGGCGATGGTGATGCGCACTACGACACGATATCGGCCTTCATCAAATCGATGCGTGGCAGTGATCCCGATGCCACGCTCTATTGGTTGGCAAAGATGATTCATGCCGGGGAAGATCCTCGGTATATAACGCGTCGCATCATGGTGCATGCGGCGGAAGACGTCGGTCTCGCGGATCCGATGGCTTTGGTGCTGGCGGTGTCAGCGCATCAAGCGGCCGAACATATCGGATTTCCAGAGGCGCGGATTCCGATTGCGGAGGCGGCGCTCTACATTGCGACTGCCTGGAAGAGCAATTCCGTGGTCACTTCCATCGATGCAGCGCTCGACGATGTACGCAAGGGACGGACGTTGGAGGTTCCAGATCATCTTAAGGATTCGCATTATTCAGGCGCGAAGCAGCTGGGCCATGGCGAAGGCTACAAATATGCGCACAGTTACGAGGGCGGGGTGGTGGCGCAGGATCATCTGGGAGAGGCCCGAAAGTTTTACGAACCCGGAGAGCTGGGGACTGAGAAGAAGATCCGGGACCGGATGGATTACTGGCGAAGCGTCATCGCCCGGCAGCAATCGTGAATGTCGCCACGGAAAAGCAAGAACTGCGGGAGCGAATTCGTGAAGCGGTGGCAATGATCAAACCGGCGGAACGGGAATCTCGAGGTCAGGTCATTGCCGATGCGATCGCCGCGAAGGTGTTTCGGGAATTTGAGGCGGCGATGTTGTTCTTTCCGCTTGCAGACGAACCGGGGATTGAGACGATTCTGAATTTATCCAGCAAGGGTGTCGTCTGCCTGCCTCGCTATTTGGGCGAATCGGATACCTATGAAGCCGCTGTGATTGCGGATCCGGAAGCCGATCTGGAGCCCGGTAAGTTCGGAATTCCCGAACCGCGCGCAGGATGTAAGTCCTTGCGGCTAAACCAACTGGACTTGGTGTTGGTGCCTGGAGTAGCGTTTGCGCCCGATGGCGCCCGGTTGGGGCGCGGGCGGGGATTTTATGACCGAATCTTGGATTCTGTGTCGGGACGAAAGATTGGAGTGGCTTATGATGAACAGATCGTGGAAGCCGTTCCGGCAGAAGAACATGATCAGCGGGTGACGGATATCGTGACCCCGACCCGATGGATTCGGGTGAATTGAGTGGCGGCGGATAGAGGCATGAGTTTTTTGGCACAACTGGATTATTGGCATCTGATATTGCTGATCGTTGGCGTTGCGGCCGGATATTTTTTCACCCGCCTGCGTGATCGTTCGCTGAGTCAGGCGATTGATGCCCAGCGTGAAGCCCGGCTTGAGAATGCTGATCGTGAAGCTGAGAATACCGTTCGCGAGGCCAAGCTGAAGGCCAATGAGGAGGCACAGAAGATTCGCTGCGAGACAGAGGAATCATTTGCAACTCGACGCAAGGAGCTCGAAGAAGCGGATCAGCAACGGGCCAAACGGGAGGCACTGCTCAATCAGCAGATGGAGGGCATGGTTGAGCGGGAGAAAAACATCGCCGGGCAACAGACCCGTCTGTTGGAGAAGGAAGAGGATCTGCGCCAGCGCAAACAGGAGTTGAAGAAGCTGATCGTGGAGCGTCGTGAGCAGTTGGCGGAGATCGCGCACCTGAGCGAGGAGGAAGCCAGGGCGCAGTTTCTCAAGGAAGTAGAGTCGGCGGCGCAGATGGATGCGAATGAGCTGAGTCGTCACATAATGGAGGAGGTCAAGGGGAACACCGAGCGGGAGGCCAAGCGGATCTTGGCGACGGCCGTTCAGCGATACGCGAGCGAATACACTTTTGAAACGACCACGGCGACTGTTGCGCTCACCGGCGATGAGATCAAGGGCCGGATCATCGGGCGCGAAGGCCGGAACATCCGCGCCTTTGAAGCGGCGACGGGCGTGACCGTGTTGATTGATGACACACCGGGGGCAGTAGTCCTCTCAGGCTTTGATCCGGTGCGGCGTGAGATTGCGCGCGAAGCCATGGAACGCCTGATCGCCGACGGGCGGATTCATCCGACACGCATTGAAGAGGTCGTTGAGAAGGTTTCTGAAGAGATCGATGAGAACGTCCAGCAGGCGGGTGAAGAGGCGATCACGGCGGTTGGCTTGCCCCCGATGCGCAGTGAAGTAGCCGCGCAACTGGGACGGCTGAAGTTTCGCCAAAGCTTCTCGCAAAACGTCTTGTCACACTCGGTGGAGGTGGCGCACTTGTGCGGCCTGATGGCGGCGGAGATTGGCTTGGATATCGTGCGGGCAAAGAAGGCGGGATTGCTGCATGACATCGGCAAGACCTTGAACCATGAACTGGAGGGTTCACACGCATTGATCGGTGCAGATTTCCTGAAAAAGCACGGTGAAGACGAGCAGGTAGTCAACGGCGTTGCGTCCCATCACGACGAGGTGGAGCACGAGTGGCCATTTGGAATTCTCGTGAGTGCGGCGGACGCGATCAGTGCTTCCCGTCCGGGCGCACGTTCCGAGACGATGTCCACCTACCTCAAGCGCTTGGAGAATCTGGAGGAAATTGGGAACAGTTTCGATGGGGTGGAGAAATGCTACGCCATTCAGGCCGGTCGCGAATTGCGGGTCATGGTCTGTCCCGATGCGATCGATGATGACGCGGCACAGGCGTTGACCAAGAAGATCTGCCGTCGGATCGAGGATCGACTTCAATACCCGGGCCAGATCCGTGTGACCGTGGTTCGCGAACGGCGAATCGTCGAATTCGCCAAGTAGCGGCATTGAATGTGGCCGGTCTCCCGATCGAGCCAATTCCACGGACGAGGGTCTCCGGCTGTTCGTGCGAGACCTGCGGTCAAGTTGGTGGCGATGTCCGCAGGCCGGCCACAGATATTGGTTTGGAGGTTGATGAGTTTCGCGGATTGGAGCTTGGCTCGCCTACTCCTCTTCCTTGGCTTGGCGGCTGATTAGATCCTGGATTGCCTGCTTCACAGGCTTGCCTTCATGCAACATGGAATAGACCTCGTCGATGATCGGAGTTTCGACATGGTGTTGCCGCGCGAGACGGTGTGCAGAACGAGCGGTCGGATGACCTTCCACGACGTGCTGACCTGTAGCCAAGAGCTCGGCTGCATCTGCGCCGCCACCGATTTTTTCTCCGAATCCGCGATTGCGACTGAGTTTGCTGAAGCAGGTGACCGTGAGATCTCCGAGGCCGCTCAATCCCGCGAATGTTTCCGCCTGGGCTCCGCAGGCGGTTCCCAATCGTCGGATTTCAACGATGGCCCGGGTGATGAGGGCGGCCTTCGAATTGTCGCCGAAGCCGAGCCCGTCGCCGACACCGGCGGCAATGGCGATGACGTTTTTCAGTGCCCCGCCAAGTTCGACACCGGTCAGGTCCGTGCTCGGATAAACCCGAAACGTTGGGCGATGGAAAACCGTTTGGACTTCCTTGGCCACGGCTTCGTCCCGGCTCGCAGCCACGATGGCCGTGGGTACACCTTTCGCGACCTCCAATGCCAGGCTTGGGCCGGAGAGAACCGCGACGCGGTCTGAACCGGTGGATTCCGCGAGAATGCCACACATCGTCAGGCCGGTGTCGTGTTCAATTCCTTTGGTGACGCTGACCAGAACTCCCGGATGCGGTCCGCATTGATCGGCTACTTCGCGGATGGCCTTTGATGGCACGGCGAAAACCAGCATGTCGCGCCCGGTGATGGCGTTCGCGATCTGGGTGTCGAATTGCAGCGACTCCGGGAGTTTGATGCCGGGAAGGTAAGATTCGTTTCGACGGGTGCTCGCAAGTGAATTGATGTGGTCCGGTTGATGCCCCCAAAGCGTGACGTCATGACCGTTCTCGCACAGCACTTTCGCCAATGCCGTCCCCCATGCCCCGGCGCCAAGAACGGTGATCTTCATTTCGCTTCCTCCGCTTTCTTCGCGCCGATCCGCATTTCCGTGCCGTCCATGAGTCGCTTGATGTTGGCGCGATGCTTGTAGATCGCTAGTGCTCCAATGATCGTGGTGATCATCTTCATCGGCAGCCCGAACGGCAACAACCACGTGGCCACCGGCAATGCCAGGGCGGCCGCGATCGAAGCGAGGGAAACGTAGCGGCTGAGCGCAAAGACGAACACCCAGGTCAGGAACGCGATGCCGAGAGGTTTCGGTGTCAGCGCCAGAAACGCACCGGCACTGGTCGCGATGCCCTTGCCGCCTTTGAAGCGCAACCAGCAGGTGTAGTTGTGACCCAGAATGGCACAGATCCCGGTCGTGATGCGCAGCCAGCCCAAGTCAGCGCCGGCATCCAACTTGAGAAACAGCGGAGCCAGCCAGAGAACCGGTGCGAATCCCTTCAACGCATCTACGAGCAACACGAAGATCCCCGGCCCCTTGCCGAGAATGCGAAAGACGTTGGTGGCGCCGATGTTCCCACTGCCGACACTGCGGATATCGATCCCCATCGCCTTGGCCACGAGAAAACCGGTGGGCACTGCTCCCACGAAATACGCCGCCAATCCCGCCGCTATGTATGCCATCGCCAGCACGGCCGAGAAGTTAGTTTCGGTAGGAGAGGGTTGAAAGGTTGAAGTTGCTTTGCCGACTGCATTCTATCTGGGTGGCGGCCGATGGTAAGCGAGAGTGATTCTCGGATGAATTTGGTATTGGCCGCCGTCCGGTGAGAAACGGTGGTTTCTCGGTTCTTCCACCTTTGAGACACTGATCGAAATGCTTGTATCCCATCCCGCATTGCATCTCAATGTGAGTGCGTCGCCAGTCATTGGGCTTGTGTCGATGTGAGGATGTCCGCCGAACGAAATCGCTTCCACAGACTCTGGGAAACTTGATCTGCGTGGGTTGACGTCTTCAACCCAATCGATGAGTGCTTCCAGATTGACTTCCTTTGCACTCGCATCACATAGCCAAGCCAAGCGTAGTTGGCATTCAATTCTCTCTGACTGGATCTCAGTGACTTGATCCATAGGGAATGAATCAGGACAAGAACTGGAATTGCCAGAATGGGAATCAGAATGCCTCGTTTCATAATCATCGTGGCATAGCTGGATGCGGTGATAATATGAATCAGCAGAATCAGCAGGTAGGAAACGAACCAATTCCACACTGATCCCGTGGGAGTTCCTGCGCGCGCGGTTTCATACGCATGGTTTGCTGAGTGAAACGGAGACGCGAAAGCAAACCAATAGGTCATCGCCACGCAACTGAGGATGCACGCCGCAAGAATAGTCCGTTTGAATTTGATCACCTTGCGCTCCTGTTTCTACGATACCGCGAAGCGGTCGAACTTCAATTGTATTGGCGGACTTTGGTGGCGCCCTTTCAGGGCTCTGAAGTGGGCTCGCGGGGACTCTCGCCTCACCGAGTTTTTGGACGCTGGCGCTGGGGTTGCGGCTGGAAGGTGTCACGTTTAGACTACCTAGCCAGTGATGCTTTATCCGCTGACTTTTGAACCGATCTTGATGGAGCGTGTGTGGGGCGGCCGTCGCCTCGGTGATTTGTATGACAAGAAGCTGCCGCCGGAGGTGCCGATTGGTGAATCGTGGGAGATTACCGATCGACCCGAGGGCGTGAGTGCGATCACGAACGGATCATTTGCCGGAAAAGACCTGCGATGGTTGATGGAGAATCATCGGGATGATCTGCTGGGTTCAGCCAAGGACTATGACGGTCGGTTTCCGTTGCTGATCAAGATTCTGGACTCGAGTCAGAAACTCTCCCTGCAGGTTCATCCGCCGGCGCACAAGGCGGCGGAGCTGAACGGCGAGCCGAAGACGGAGATGTGGTACATCGCGGACGCGACACCGGAGGCGGATATCTTTGTCGGACTGAAGAACGGAGTTACGGTGGATGAGTTCAAGGTGAAGATCGATGACGGTTCGGTGGCGGATTGCTTTCATCGTCATGAGGTGAAGCAAGGCGACGTGATGTTTTTGCCGAGTGGGCGGGTGCATGCGCTCGGAGCCGGTAGTGTGATTTTCGAAATTCAGCAGAATTCGAACACCACTTATCGCGTGTTTGATTGGAACCGCGTCGGTCTGGACGGCAAGCCGCGAGAGTTGCATATCGATGAGGCAATGGCGGCGATCGATTTTGATGACTTCGAGCCGGGCATGGTTGATTCGGCGTTTGCCGGCAGCGCTCCCAGTAGTCGGGCGATTGTGGATGATTCTTTGTTCGTGGTGGAGAATTGGAAGCTCGCAGCGGGTGAAGCGGCTTCGCCTTCCGCGGGCAAGTGCCAGGTGGTGGCGCTGCTGACCGGTGCCGTCACCGTTTCGGATGGTGAAACATCGGTGGATCTTGTGCCGGGGCAGTTCTGCATGCTGCCAGCATGTTTGGAGACGCGATCCGTTGTCGCATCATCGGACAGTGAATTGTTGTTGGCGACGCCCGGTAGTTGAGCTCATGCGCAGCGGATTGCTTTTTTCGATTCTGTTGACGGGCCTTGTCGCTCCGGTGTCGGCCGGACCGAGCCCGAATCTGGAGAACAGTCGGCATCGGTTTGAGATTACGGAGATGCACGGCCGTAAGGCTCCCGCGTTGGCACTGACGGACTGGCAGAATTCCAAGCCCCTTTCTCTGGCAGATTTGAAGGGCAAGATCGTGGTGCTCGATTTTTGGGCGACCCATTGTTCGGAGTGTCTGGCATCCGTGCCGAAGTTGAACGCTTTGGCCGCGAAATATGAGGATCGAGGTGTCGTGTTCGTCGGTGTGTGCCTGGCGGATGGTGGAGAGCGGATGCCTGCCATGGTAAAGAGACACAAGATGGCTTATCCGACGGCGGTGGATACGAACGGGCTCACTGCGAAGGCCTTCATGGCTGACAGTTATCCTGACTATTATTTGATCGATCGCGCTGGGAATCTACGGTGGGGAGACATACAGAACAGTCATGTTGAAAAAGCCATCGGGATTCTTTTGTCTGAAACCGATACGGGCGCAGGGGGTTAAGAGACTGAAATCACAATCATGAAAACGTTCTTTCTATTTATGTTGTGTCTTTCAATGCTCGGCTCGACTGGCGTACACGCCGCTGAGGTTCGTGGCGCCACCATCACGGATGAACGCACTGAACAGGCGCTCAAGAAGAGTGAGGAGAGTTACATCGAACAGCTCAAGCGCCTCGTAGATGAGTTGACCAAGAAGGCGGAAGAAGCCGGGACGAAGGGTAAGGAGTTGACGGACAAGGGCAAGAAGGCGGCCGAAGACACCAAGAACTGGTTGAAGGAGGATTTTGGGAAGATTGGTGACTGGGAATACACGCAGGCGAAAGTGAAGCTCGCCGAGATCGACACGATGAGCGAGAAACTGAACGAACTGGGCAAGGAGCGTTGGGAATGTTTCTGGATCCAGGAGCACAACGGCACGGTGCACCTGTTGTTCAAACGACCGGCGATGAGTTACCTGCGCAAGCTCTCGCAGATAGATTTCCTCAAGGCGGTTTCGACCATGACCGGTGGTGGGGATGCGGCGGAGTAGGGTGCGCCAGTGTGGTAATTTCCGCAGGGTTTCAGACGCGGCATCGACGGAGCGATGCCCTCCATGGTCGTGGCGGTTGGGTCACGCTACTGCCCCTTGATTCGGGCCATTGGGGCGGGGATGCCGGCGCGGGTGAAGAGTTGGGAGACGTTGGGGTGATTCATTCGTTTCTCAACCATCTCTGGATGCGCTCGATACACCTTGCGGAGTAATTCGATGGATGCTTCGCCGTTGCCGGCGGTCAACTCAAGCATGCCTTGGCTGATGATGAAGTCGGGATTTCCGGGGACGAGTTCGAGAGCCCGGTTCAGATAGCTTCTTCCCAGATCGAGGCGTGGTTCAGGATCCCAACGTCGTGTTGCAGTCACGTAGCAGATCTGCGCCATGCGGGCGATGGCCGCAGCCATCTTTTCATCGGTGATGCCGAGCATTGTGCGTGCTTCCTCGATTGACAGCGGCTTGCGTGCGGGTTTCAGCTCCAGTGTCACTGCCAGTCGGGCGGCGAATTCTTCGGCGATGATCGCGTAGCCTGCGAGAGTGGGATGAACCCAGTCGTAGAAGAGATCGGTACCAGGGATGTTATAGGTGCTGGCTCGGGCGATGATTCCGGGGGCGTCTATCAGCGGGATCCTGTGTTGGTCGCAAAGGGCGGCGATGTTCTGGTTCAGGGCGGAAACGGCTCGGATGGGATTGCCGTCGAAATCGGCAGACGCGCGATAACTTTGACGCGCGGCGTTGGTTTCCCCGAGGCCTTCGTAAATCCGTCCCTTCAGGAAGTGGAGTTCCGCGAACTTCGGTTCGGCTGTCAGAAGTCCGTCCACTTGAATTTGTGCGGCAGTGAAATCGCCGGTCTCGATCTTCTTGAGTGCATCACTGTATCCGGTGACAACCAGGTTTGAATTGGCTGGATTCGCCAAGACTGAACGGTTGGGGCGCCAGTCGCGGAGATTGCAGGCAAGGGTAGATACCACCAACGGTATGTCCGCTGTTTTGCACGTTGTGATGATCTCTTCGGTGAGCCTTCGATGCTTCTCAAGGATCTCTTTCATGCGTTGCGGAGTCACCACCCACTCATCGCACAAATGCCTGGTGGTCTTGGTGAGATCCCAATGGTCGTCGGTGTCGAGGAATTCGTTGTGGCCGCTGTAGAGGAGCACGGCGGCGGTCCCGGATGCGTGCTTGCGATCGGCAATATTCCGCGCCATTTCAGCTGCGACATCAATGGCTGTTCCCTTCTGGGCGAGGGTGACCAGTTTGATCTTTCTGCCGAGGACCTCGTCGTCGAAGTGCCAGGAAACGAGGCGCCCGATGACACTCGGATCTGCGTCCTTCACTGAGAATGGTTCGCCTTTCGATGTCGAACCACCGAGGACGTAGAGAAAGAAGCGGTCGTTCGCCTGTACGGAATCGTGTGTCGGCAGTTCGGGAAGCGTCGGTACTGGCGAAGGTGGGGTGTGGGGCTGGCGCGACTTGTGGATGAAGAAACCGATCAGCACGGTGAGCGCCACCGGTACGGCGACGGAGATCGCCTTGAAGAGCTTCTTATTGCCGCCGCGCGCCATTCCCCGGTCACTTCAACTCGGTGATCTTGATGTTCCGGAAGCGGTAGATCTGTCCGTTCTCGCCATGGTGCTGGACGGCGATGTGGCCCTTGGCATCCTTGTCATCGCGATAGTCGGTGGTCTTCTTCCCGTTGATGAAGATCTGCAGGTGGTCGCCCCGGCATTCGATGCGGTACTTGATCCACTTGCCAAGCGGGGCCTGGAACAGCTTCTTCTTGCCGCGCTCATTGGACTTGGGATGCAGCCAACCCCGCCGGCCTTCGTCATAGAGGCCACCGGTCCAGGCGCGGTCAGTGGGGTCGCACTCGGCCTGGTAGCCGAACACCTTGTTCTTGGTGGAGTGACAGCGAAACATCACGCCGGAGTTGCTCTTGCCTTCCGGCGGCAGACTCACTTCGACCTCGAGAATGAAATTGGAATACTGCTTGTCGGAGACGAGAAAGAACTTCTTGTTGGCCCGCAAGGCGATTGCGCCGTCCTCGACCCATGCCTCGCCCCAGTCATAGGGATTGTTCCAGTCTTTGAGGTTCTTACCGTTGAACAGGGATTTTGATTCGGCGGCAGTGCTGATAGCGCCGGTCGCGACGAGCAGGCCGATCGTGAGTACTGAATTCAGATTACGCATAGTCGAGTGAGGCTATTGAAGTCGGAGCGTTCCAAATGCCAAGTCTGAATTGAGGTTGAACGGTTGCAGGTGGACGGGCTTGCAACTCTCAAACCGTTTAACCGCTTCAACCTTCCTTCCACTGAAACACGACGATGCCGGTGGGCGGCAGAGCAACGCTGATGGAGTGCTCTTGGCCGTGCATTGGGATGTCTTCCGACTCTTTGCCGCCGAGATTACCCACGTTGCTGCCACCGTAGCACTCGGCGTCGCTGTTCAGCACTTCCGTCCATCTGCCGGCACAGGGAACGCCGATGCGGTAGTCGGATTGGGATTCCGGAGTGAGATGCAAGGCAATGAGAAACTTGTCTCCGTGGGTTTTGCTCTGGCGAAGAAAAACGAAAACGCTGTGAACATTGTCGGAACAATCGATCCATTCGAATCCGTCGTGCTCGAAATCGCCTTCGTAGAGCGAAGGATTGTTTCGATACAGGCGATTGAGATCGGTGAGGAATCGTTGGGCGCCCAGATGGAACGGCCCCTTTTCGAGCAACCACCAGTCGAGCCCGCGGTTCTCGCTCCATTCGCCGGATTGACCGAACTCACCACCCATGAACAGCAGCTGTTTGCCGGGGAAGAGCCACTGGTAGCCCAAGAGTGTGCGGAGGTTGGCGAAGCGCTGCCAGTCATCGCCGGGCATGCGACCCAGCAACGAACATTTCCCGTGCACCACTTCGTCGTGTGAGAGCGGCAGCATGAAGTTCTCGTTGTGATGGTAGAGCATCGCGAACGTCAGATCGTTCTGATGATACTGCCGGTAGATGGGATCGCGCTTGAAGTAACCAAGCGTGTCGTGCATCCAGCCCATGTTCCACTTGAGCGAAAAGCCGAGTCCGCCGATGTAAGGCGGGCGGGTAACCTGAGGCCAGGCGGTGGATTCCTCCGCGATGGTCATTACCCCGGGATATTCAGTGTGCACGAGATGATTGAACTCACGAAGGAAGTCGATCGCCTCGAGGTTTTCGCGGCCGCCGTACTTGTTGGGCACCCATTCACCTTCCTCACGCGAGTAGTCGAGGTAGAGCATGGAGGCCACGGCATCGACGCGCAGGCCGTCAATATGGAAGCGGTCGCACCAATAGAGCGCATTGGCGATGAGAAAATTGCGCACCTCATGTCGGCCGTAGTTGAAAATGAGCGTGCCCCAATCCTTGTGCGCGCCCTGGCGCGGATCTTCGTGTTCGTAGAGGGCCGTTCCGTCGAAACGTGCAAGCGCCCATTCGTCCCGAGGAAAGTGCGCCGGCACCCAGTCGATGATCACGCCGATTCCGGCATCGTGAAGCGCGTTCACGAGGAACTGGAAATCGTCCGGTGTGCCATAGCGTTCCGTCGAGGCGTAGAAGCCGGTGACCTGATATCCCCACGAGGGGTAGTAGGCGTGTTCGGCCAGCGGGAGAAACTCGATGTGGGTGAAGCCCATCTGGGTGACATACTCCACGAGCTTCGGCGCAATCTCACGATACGAGAAGGATTCTGCTTCATTCTTCTTCATCCACGAGCCGAGGTGCACTTCGTAGATGCTCACTGCTTCGCGCAACCAGTCCTTGTTCTTGCGGGTGGCAAGCCATTGGTCGTCCGTCCAATCAAAGTTCGAGTTGCCCCAGACGATGGCAGCGCTCTTGGGGGCGGCCTCGAAATAGGTCGCGTACGGATCCGTCTTTACCACGACATCACCGGCCTCGGTGCGGATTTCGAATTTGTAGTGAGCGCCCTGTTCCAGGCCCGGGAGGAAAATCTCCCAGATGCCCGAGCTGCCCAGTTTACGCAGCGGATGATAACGGCCGTCCCAGTCGTTGAAGGAGCCGATGACACTGACCCGTGTCGCGCTCGGCGCCCACACGGCGAAACTCACTCCTTTGACTCCGTCCAATTCACGAATGTGTGATCCGAGCTTCTCGTAGATCCGGCGTTCATTGCCTTGACCGAAAAGGAACAAGTCGTCCTCACTCAGCACGGGCAGAAAGGAGTAGGCATCGCGGGTGATGCGCTCGTTGCCCTGGTAGTCGCGAATGACCAGGTCATACGCATACACCGAATCAGTCTCCGTGGTGGTTCCTTCGTAGAGTCCGGCTTCGTTCACCCGGGTGAGTTCGAACGAGGGCTTGTCCTTCTCATGAGTCGGACGGATTGAGACCGATTCGGCGTTGAGCAGCAGGGCACGGATGACAATGCCCTTTTTCTTGCCCAGGGGATGCATTCCGAGCAATTGGTGGGGCAGGCTGTGGCGCGCCTCCAGCAGGCTGGCGCATTCTTCATCCGTCAAAATCATGCCGGCGCGAGGCTGACAGAGTGAAATGGACTGGCGAGTCAAAACTCCCGCCTGAAGCTACGAATTGATCGCTGCGGCCGCTCTGGTATGAAATGGATTCATTGATGGCGCGCAGCGAGACATTCAAGATTGAGACTTCCCGACCGGGGGGGCGGCTCGATCAGTATTTGACGGGCATCTACCAGGCCGTTTCGCGCGGCACCATCCAACGGCTCATCAAGGAAGGTCACGTGACCGTCAATGGCAAGTCGGTGAAGCCCACGCTCGCTCCGCGGGCGGGAGACGAGGTGACGGTGGCGTGGCCGGATGTGCGACCGGCGGAACCCGATCCGGAGGACATTCCGTTGGATGTGCTCTACGAAGATCACGATTTGCTGGTGATCAACAAGCCGCCAGGACTTTGTGTGCATCCAGGGAATGGACACGAAACGGGAACGTTGGTACACGCCCTGTTGCATCACTGCGCGGGTGAGCTGAGCGGGATCGGTGGCGTGGCCCGGCCGGGAATTGTGCATCGACTGGATCTGGACACCAGTGGATGCATTGTGGTGGCCAAGAACGACCAGACGCATCTGTCATTGTCCGAGCAGTTCGCAGAACGAAAGACGCGCAAGATCTACCATGCCATCGTGTGCGGCGAGGTGGCGCGCGATTCCGGGACGATCAACAAGGCGATTGCCCGGCATCCGACCCACCGCAAGCGGATGGCCGCACTCGATGACGAGGACGGCAAACCCGCGAAGACCGACTACCGCGTGCTTGAGCGTGTGCATGGTGCGAGCCTGGTCGAGGTGACATTGCACACCGGGCGAACGCACCAGATCCGGGTGCACTTCCAGTACCTTGGCTATCCCTTGGCGGGTGATCGGACCTATGGCGCTCGTCAGAATGGCAGGCTGATTGAACTGACGGGCTTCACCGCATCCCGGCAGATGCTGCACGCCGCGCAGCTGGGATTTACCCATCCGCGAACCGGCGAGATGATGACGCATGAGGCACCCTGGCCGGATGATTTCCGGGAGGCGCTGGAGACTCTCGCATCGGGAAGTAAGTGAACGCCCAAGATCGGGCGTATCACCTGGAGACCGCCACGGAAGTCCCTCGTGCGCGTTCCTTGGTGGCAAAGGGTTTCAGAAGAATCGGCTTCAATCGCTTCATGATCTTTTTCCGCTCCTCGACGGGCAGGTGATACCGGAAGTCGTAGCTGCGAAGTTTCTTGCCGAGCAGTTCATCAGCGGCCTTTTGCATCACCCGCTGGTTGTAGCCGTAATCCTCAACGGCAAGTTGATCCAGCAGATCGGAAAGGGCGAAGTGCGCCCTGTTTCGGGCGATGGCACCGGCGGTGGCGATACGGGTCGGGGGATGCGGGCTCTTGATCCATTCGTGCACCACCGCAGCATTCGGATCTTTGTAGTTCTGTTTCAGCGCATCGGCAGACGGTTTGAAGTCGGGTTGATACCAATTCTGAATTGCGGTGATGCTCCAGTTTATGGACTGGTCGAGATGGCACAAGTTGCAGGCATTGACCTGATTCGCTTCGAACATGGTCTTGTCGATGGGATTCACGATCCGATGGGTGCGTACCATGCGGCCCAGACCTTCGTTCGTGTGCGGCATATGACAATCCATGCAATGGTCTCCAGGGCCCGAGGCATGATGCGTGTGCCCGCGGCGCTGGGTGGCATCCTTGAACTGCTGATGACACTCCAGACAGGAGGCGTCGTCCTGTTTTGGTGTCCGTTTCCATTCCAGTCCACTCGTGGCATGGGCATCGTGACAGTGAGTACAGGCCATTGCCCGCATGTCATGATTGCGGGCCTTGACCGGATCATAACAATGCCCGTTCATGGCCTCGGTGTATTCCGAGGAATTCCAGGCGTGCAGGCCGTTGGCGTAGAGCTGTCGTGACCCGGAGTGGCAGCGGCCGCAGATGAAGTTGATGTTCTCGGTGGACTTGGCATGGAGCTCCTCAATTGATTGTGCGGCGGTCTTGACGTGCGGACTGATTGGATAGAAGGCGGGAAGCATAGATGAGGAATCCTTGGTGCTGGCCGCCGCGTGTTCGCGGCCGCCGTAGTGACAGGCTTCGCAGGTGATGCCCTGCAGGTGCACCGTTTCCTCAAGCTTGAGGTCGCGCACGTGCTCGCCGATTTTCACCACTTCCTGGCTTTGATATTCGGCATACTGCTTTCCGGGTTTCATGGTGGTCGGATGCGCATCGTTCAAATAGGCCGCGAGGTGCAGCGAAGTTGATCGGGGGACATAGGCGCTCCAGCGTTCAAGCCCGGCTCGGCGGACCATGCGGTCGCCAACCGGATAGGCGTTGTGGCAGTCCGAACAGGCTTGGCTGTAGGGGACGATCGTATGGGGTTCGAAGGAATCCGGTATGTCGTCATCGGGATGGACATGAACGGGCGGCATCCAATGTTGCTCCGCCACGTCGTATGCGAAGGGGAGGACGTGTTCGACCTTGTCTCTTCCCAGCCCCAGTTCGTCCGGTCCGCTCACCAGGTATCCCGCGTAGTCCTGCATGTGACGCCAGCCGATCGTGCGGGTGATCCGAAAGGTCCACTTCTTGCCGTCCTTGAGAGTTTCCATGAAGAAATTCCCATCGGATTTGTAGAACCTTGCACTGCCACCTTCGAATTCGATCGTCTTGTTGCCGCTGAAATCACCCACCACGGATTTGTCTGAAGCGAAAGCGGTCATGCGATGATGTCCGTGTTTCATCCAGGCATCATGGTTCTCCAGGTGACATTCCCGGCAGCTGTCAGATCCGACGTAATCGACCCGCCGTACATTGCTGTTGGTGCCGGTATCGAGGGTTGCCGCTTTCCACTCGGGTGAAACGTCGTCCCACCAAAGGACATATTGGTTGTTCCAGTGGTTGGTGAATTCGGAGAATTCCAACGAACGAGGTTCCAGGGTGGTCGACATTTGTCCGTTGCTCTGCTGGAGCAGCGCAAGTTGTTGGGCCGCCAGATCGTCGGGCAGTTTTGCCGGTACGAACAACACGTACCCGATCGCGATGACCAGCACGCCGAGCACAATGGCGGCCAACATTTGCCCCGCTGAGGCGTGTTTTGGGCCGTCTTCGGACGGTGTCGATTGAGAGTCTGTATCCGACATGTTGAGGTGCTTGAACGATACCCTAGGCACGTAGCATCAGCAATGCCGTGATGTTGTTGTTCAACTCTCCCCGTGCATTGACCATTGGTAGAGGCAGCAATGGCGCTTGCGCTTGGCCTCCCGTTCTGCAAACTCACGCGCTTTTCCTGTCGAAGCGGCAGGCAGTTCAGCATGGAACACATTCGAAACATCGCGATCATCGCACACGTTGACCACGGCAAGACGACCCTGGTCGATTGTCTCCTGAAGCAGTCCGGCACTTTTCGCGCCAACGAAGCCAAGGCGTCGGAGGAGCGCATCATGGATTCCATGGACCTGGAGCGGGAAAAGGGCATCACCATCAAGGCCAAGAACGCCGCGTTCAAATACCAAAATTTCCACGTGAATATCGTGGATACACCCGGACATGCGGACTTCGGCGGCGAGGTTGAGCGGATCATGACGATGATCGACGGCGTGCTGCTGGTAGTGGATGCCCTGGAAGGTCCGCAGGCGCAGACGCGGTTCGTGTTGCGCAAGGCACTGGAAGCGGGTGCCAAGCCGATCGTGGTGATCAACAAGATCGATCGCGATCACGCGGACCCCAAGAAAGTGCTGGATCAGGTGTTCGAACTGTTTCTGCAACTGCACGCCACTGACGAACAGCTTGATTTTCCATTCTGCTACGCTTCTGCCAAGGACGGCTACGCCAAGATGGAGCTGGAACACAGCAGTGGAACGATGGAGCCGCTTTACGAGCTGATCGTGAAGCACATCCCGCCGCCTCGGGCGCACGCTGGTGAAGGCTTCCAGATGCCGGTGGCGAATCTGGACTACGACAACTATCTCGGTCGGGTGGCCTTCGGGAAGATCAATTCCGGCATCGTAAAGGTAGGACAGCCGGCGATATGTCATCGGATGGACGGTTCCATATCGAAGGGGAAGATCAGCGCGATCTTCCATTTTCAGGGATTGCGTCAGATCCAAGTGGAAGAGGCGCACGCGGGTGACGTGGTGGGTTTGGCGGGATTCGAAGCTGTGTCGATCGGCGAGACACTTTGCGACAGTGATGCTCGGGAGGCGTTGCCCGGGAAACCCATCGATCCGCCCACGCTGCAGATGGAGTTTGCCGTGAACGATGGACCGTTCGCCGGCATGGATGGTGACAAGGTGACGGCGCGTCATATCTGGGAGCGTCTCGAACGTGAAACGCGGACGAATGTGGCGCTTCGGATCGCGCAGACCGATGATCCGAAGATCTTCGCGGTCGCCGGACGCGGGGAAATGCAGATTGCCATCATCGTGGAACAGATGCGCCGCGAAGGGTACGAGGTGCTGGTAAGTCGTCCGGAGGTGCTTTGGAAGAAAGGCGCGGATGATGAACTGTTGGAACCGATTGAGAAATTGTTCGTCGAGGTTCCGCAGGACTGTATGGGGCCGGTGATGGAGAACCTCTCCAACCGCAAAGGTGAGATCACCAGCATGGATCACCATGGTGATCAGGTGACCATCGAGGCGATCATTCCGATGCGGGGATTGATCGGCTTCGAATCGGATCTTGTGAATTCCACGCGTGGCATGGGTGTGATGAGCCATCTGTTCCACGAATATGGTGCCGACCGGGGTGAAATCTCCGCCCGCAAGAGTGGTTCGCTGATCAGCATCGAAGATGGCGACGTCACCGCCTACTCGCTGGACACCATCCAGGAACGGGGCAAGTTGATGGTGATTCCCGGCGACAAGGTCTACAAGGGCATGGTGATCGGGGAAAACTCCCGTCATCAGGATCTGCCGGTGAATCCCACGAAGGCCAAGCACCTGACCAACATGCGTTCGTCCGGCGATGGCAAGGGAATCATGTTGGACGCGCCGATGAAGCTGACCTTGGAGCGGGCGATCGAGTTCATTTCCGATGACGAATACGTGGAAGCCACACCCAATAACCTGCGTCTGCGGAAAAAGATTCTCGATGAGCATGCCCGCAAGAAGGCAGAGAAGCATCGCCAGCTGAAATTCGTTCAGGAATAGCGGTCGGGCGTTCAGCCTGTTGCGGGGAAAGTTTCCGGTGAGCGCTACGGTTGAGGCGTCGCAGACGTTTGCTGAGTCGCGCTAGACATCGCATCCATGGTCTTGCGAACTTCGGTCTCCAATACGATGTCGTCGATGATACGATGTTCCAAATCGACGTGTTCCATGCCGATCGCCTGCTGTGCCAACGCAGAGGCTTCGGCAGTTCTGCCGCTCTCGCGGTGATGCCGAATCATGATGGCGAGCGCGCGCTTCGCGGCTGACCAATCAAGGGCGAACGAATCATCGGGTGCTCCCGCCGGTGCCGGGCCGAAGGCATCTGCGCCCAGTTGGTAGGCTTGATCACCCTGGCCGCGATCCCACGCCAGTTCCGCCAGGTAAGCGAGGTAGACCCGGCGATTGCGGACATCGCTCCGCGACAAGTCGAGGAACAGTTGTCCAAGTTTGTCGGTGTCGGGCAGGTTGAACACCGAGGCGTCGGTACGGTAGATCTTCATCCGGCGTTTCGCATAATCGGAGAGAACCCGATGATGCCGTTGGTCCTGGAAGTTCAGACCACCGCCTACAAAGCTGTCCAGATTGCGGCAAGCCTCCCGGTCTTCGGCAACGGGATCTTTGGAGATGAAACTTCGAATCGCCCAACCGGGATCCTGCGTCGCCGTGTTCTTCCACTTCGCGATCAATGAACTTCGAAGTTCTTCCGAGAGCATGGTGATCTTGGAGTCGTAGCCGAGAATTGCCCGGATGTCGTCCACGCCAAACTCGTAGTTGCTGACATAGTCACGGAAGAGTGAGTGGCCGCGTGGCTCTCTCCGTTGGTCGAAATGATCGATCAGCTTGCTCTCCCGTCGTACGAAGAATCCCCGTTGCTCCAGTCCTTCCAGAATCGGAAAGTAATCGGAATGAATCGGTGTGTTCAGTTGCGGTATCATGCGGGCATCGCGAAAGTCGACGACCTGAAGGGAGAAGAAGACCGCGGGGCGACTGATGCCGATCCGGCCAAGATCGCTGCGGATTTTTGGCGCGCCCATTCGTGAGATGATGTCCGCCACCTTGAAATCGGGCAGCTCATCGCCGGCAACACCCAGCAGGATGCTGTCATTGAGCAGACCTTCCCAGATCGATGCGACCGGGTAGACGGAAGTGAAGGTTTGCAGCACGGTTTCAAATCCGGCGTTGCTGGCTTCGTAACGATGGTACCATTGGACCATGATGCCGCCGGGGCGGAGGCGCGCCCGACAGGCTTCGAAGAATTCGAGGCTGAAGACACCGGCGATGCCGGCCATCCACGGATTGGATGGTTCACTGATGATGATGTCGTACTTGTCGGGATTGGATCGCAGGAACGACTTCGCGTCCTCATATACCAGGCGCATGCGCGGATTGGAGAGGACATCATGATTTGCGTGCGCAAAGAACCTGCCGGCCTCGATGACCTCCGGGGACATCTCCACCACCGTCAGCTCTTCGACTCCGGTGTGTTGGAGGACGGATCCGGCGGTGACGCCACTCCCCAGTCCGACGATCAGCACCTTCTTGGGATCTGGATGCAGCAACGAAGGAATCTGGGCGGACAGAACCTGCGTCGCCATGTCGGCGTCAGTGGAAGCATCTGGTTTGCCATTGACCCGGAGCGTCACGTTGGTGCCGCCTCCTGCCCAAACGCTGATCCTGATCGCAACCGAGGAGCCGGCGCCATCCCGGTAGTAGGGAATCCTGTCTTCGGTGACGTTGAATTCGAATTCACCGTATGACTTGGGAATGCCTCGCCACCGCCAGTGCCCGGCGCTGAACACCTGTTGCCATGATGTGTCCAGCACGCGACCGACGTAGACAACGAGGACCGAGCTGGCGATCAGCAAGATGGGGAGTGTCGCACTGCGTTTGTTCCGCCATCTGTTGCGATGCAACACGCAAATTCCCAAGGCCACGTTGCAGGCATTGCCGAGCGCGAAGGTGGTGGCCAATCCGAGTTTAGGCATGAGCAGAAATCCGGTCGCGATCGTGCCCAGCACCGTTCCGAGGGTGTTGACGGAGAATACTATGCCGACGGATCTGCCGGTCTCGTTGATGCGTCTGGTGGCAATTCGGCTCACCAGCGGCAACGTCATTCCCAGGCAGATCGTCGGAATGATCATCACGAGGAGACAGATCCCGCTTTGAATCAATTGATAAAGCAGGTAATTGGAGTCTTCCCGGGCCAGCATCTGTGTCAGTTGCAGGAATAGATACGGCACGTAGTCATAGAACAACATGGCCACCATCGTCGTCCCGCCCACGGCGAGTTCGAGCCAGCCGAACAGGTTCATTCCGCACTGTTTTTCACTCAGTCGACCGATTAGCCAAGCGCCGATCGCGATTCCAGATATAAACGCGACCAACATGATGGCGTAGGCATCCGCGCTGGAACCGACTGACAAGGCGAGCAGTCGCGTCCACGCCACCTCGTACAACATCGCACAGAAGCCCGACATTCCGATGCCAATGACGGCCAGTCGCATATCGAGCCGTTGAATGGTGTCGTTCGTATCGTCCTGGGCAGGAGGGACGGATTTGTCCGTATCGGCTTTGGCAGTTGTCTCTACGGGCGCTTCCGGCAGGGCAAGGGCAACCAAACCGGCGGCGACGTTCATGCCCCCGGCCAGATAGATGGTCAGGTCGAGCCCAAGCTGTGGAACCAGCATGAAGTTGCCGATGACGACTCCGACAACAGCTCCAAAGCTGTTGATGAAGTACAGCGTCGACACGCGGGAACGCACCTCACCCAGCGAGCGGGTGAGCATTCTTGAGAGAACCGGCAGCGTGCCGCCCATCAGCGCTGCCGGCAAGGTGACGCTGAACAACGCAAACGCGAACTTGATCAGCTTGGATCCCGTTCCGCCTGGTTCCATGCCAGCGGTTGACTGGGCGTAGACGTGATCAAGAAGGACGAAGTATTCCGGGAAGAGAAACGCGTAGAGCGCGATCGCCAATTCCAGCCACGCATAGATCCGTAATGGCTTGGCAACCCGGTCGGCAATCCGGCCAAGCAGGGCGTTGCCGATCGCCAGCCCGCCCATGAAGGCCGCTAGTACGGCAACGATTGCATGACTCGTGTGCCCTAGGAACAGACCGAGGTATCTGGTCCAGGCAACCTGGTATACGAGGCCGGCCACACCGGAGACGAAGAAGCAGAGCGCCACCCAGCGGATGAGATTGGCTGGCAGGTTGTTTGGGGTCTGACTCGCGGATTTGTTCATGAGCCGCCACCTTATAGTCGTATACGCTCCGGCACCAAAGCCAATTGTGCCCGATCAGACGGAGCAGTTGATGTGTCCGCTTGGGAAGGAAGATGGGGCTGACGGGGCGTGGGAGGTTCCAGCCAAGAATCTGTTTGCTGCATGTCAGCGTCGGACAACAAAAAAGGAGGCACCTTGCGGTGCCTCCTTTGTGATTGGATGATAATCCGAATTAGCGAGGAATGACGAGGTAGGCGTCGCTCTTACCCCAAGCATTCGTGGAGGCCTGCATGGCCTGACGGAATTGGTCGCGGTTTACCTGCGACACGGAACCGTCGGTGAGGGCGATGTTACCAGCCTTCTCGTGAACGCCCCAAGCGGTGTCGTTGTCGATACCGGTCACCCAGGTGATCGTAGCGAATTCACCAGCGTTGACGCGGGCGACACCAGCAACGTGCGGGTTGTCTTCATACGGATCGGCGGGCTGACCAGTCCACTCAATGTTGAAGTCACCAGCAATTACACCAGCCGGAATGGTTTCTTCAGCATCCAGTCCGATCATGTAGGACGTGGAGGTGTCGTAACCGGACTGACGATTGTAGTTCGGATTGTTCTGGGTGTGCAGGGTGGATTTGTTGTTCATGCGCTGGAAGCCTTCATTGGCATAGTAACCGCGCTGACCAGCGGTGCCCCAGTCGGTGGCGATGCTGTTCTTCTTGGTGCGGTTGCCAGGGCAGATGAGGATCTTTGGAGAGCCAAGCTCGTTGGAGAGCGTGCCCCAGTGAGCCCATGCAGCCGCTTGAGACAGATCATTGATCGTCGCATTGGACAGGACGAGCGAGGCCTGAGCAGTCTGATTGCTGATAACGGGAACCACCTGGTAGGGGTAACGGTCGCCGTTGTCGCTCGCAAAGATCTTGAGACCAAGAGCAGACTGTTTGAGGTTGTTGACACACTTAATGCGGGCAGCCTTGGCTTTCGCCTTGGCCAACGCCGGCAGAAGCATGCCCGCCAAGATGGCGATGATAGCGATCACCACCAACAGCTCGATGAGGGTGAACGCTCCGATTTTCTTATGACGCAGTGCTTTCATTTAGTTCGTTATTTGGTTTGTGGTCCAAAGACGGTGTTTACCCTGATACGTTTCAGAGGTTTGACTTTGGGCTGCGTCGATTTCAAGCAAACGCCGTGCCAGTAAGCGGAGGTGGCTCAATTGGATATTCAGAATGCGCAGAATCATCGGGGAAAAAGGGCATTTAAGGGTCGTTTTGGGAAGACGTCAGATTGGCAGGCGAACCAACGTATGACAGAAATACGTAGGAATGCGTAGGTGGTCAGGAGGGGCTGAGGGGCGGGAAAATTGCGAGTGCGTGTGGAGAACACTCACGACGCGTGAAAATTCCCACGCAGGCCTCCCTCTTTATCTAGGATACTTTAATGTATTAGATGTATTTATGTGTAGGTTGGTCTGATCCTTGAGTTTGCTGATTCGATCTCAGCCTCTTTCATCGTTCGTGAGGAACCGATTGCAAATCGGAATCACTCTGGGAGGTGACTTACCATGGTCCGGTCGCTGCTTACTCTTTGGGATGCTGCAGCCCGGCAGCTTGTTACCGGTAGCCAAGGCATCGCTGCTTGGGGGTGATGTCTACAGCGAATTACTGATCCGGGGTGAGGAATTAAAGAATCGAATTCTCGGCGAGATTTGCTAAAAGGATTTCTCCACTCTGGATGAATCAATCCGCTGCAAGCTCGGGTCTCATGAACCCAACCTGAAAGGCTGAGCTGGCGGCCCAATTCGAGTTTCGAGCATGACAAAACTGAAAACACTGTGGGTGGCGACACTCATGGCGGTCTCCTCGCAGTCGCTGGTTGGCACGGATGTGCGCACCCGATCTGCCGACCACATCGACGAAACCCTCAAGGCGGGGATTGCGAAAGCCGGCTATCTGGTCCGTCAAACGGGAAATAATCTGCAGGCGGTCAATGCCCGGCAACAGTATCGAAGCCAGTTCAGCGAAGAGGGAATGCGGTTGGAAGTTTCATCCGCGATTCCGAGTGAGCGAGGGAAACGTTACGGCCTGAACTTCCGCCTCGCGAGCATCGGATATGGTGAGGATCAGTTGATTGTTCCCCGTGGTGAAACGAGTTCGACCGGCGACCGCGTGGAGATCGTGCGATCAATGCCAGCCATCACCGAATGGTTCATCAATCGTGCATCTGGGCTGGAGCACGGATTCACTCTGCCGCGCCGGGTTGCTTCTTCGAAGGACGGGCGGGCATTGCGGTTGGTCTTGGAGACCTCCGGAGATCTGATCCCTGATTCCGAGCCGAACGGTCAGCGCCTGCAGCTGAGAAATGGCAAGGGCCAGAGTGTTCTGAGCTACGAGAAGTTGAAGGTATGGGACGCGCGTTCGCGGCCGCTTTCCGCCCAAATGAAAGTGAAGGGGCGGCAGGTCATTCTGGATGTGGACGATGCACAAGCGGAGTATCCGCTGACGATTGATCCGACATTTCGGCAGGTAGCCTATTTGAAACACAGCCATTCAGATGAGGGGGACGAATTCGGATGGGCGGTTGCCATTTCGGGGAATACTGCTGTGGTCGGTGCGTGGGGTGATGATAGCGATGGCGATCCGTCCAACGACAATTTGCAGGATTCAGGCGCGGTCTTCGTTTTTGTGCATACGAACTCGACCTGGGTACAGCAAGCCTATCTCAAGGCCAGCAATGCAGACGTAGGGGATCATTTTGGTTACTCCGTGGCGATTGACGGAGACACGCTCGTTGCAACGGCACTACGCGAAGATAGTGCAGCGACTATTGTCAACGGTGATCAGGCGGACAATACGGCCCCAAATGCCGGTGCCGCCTACGTGTTTGTCAGGACCGGCACGAATTGGACCCAGGAGGCCTATTTGAAACCAGCTCACATTGAAGCCGGAGATTTCGTTGGTTTTGATGCTGCAATCAGTGGAGATACGGTGGTGATTGGCTCACTGGTCGAGGACAGTGCGGCTACGACGGTCAATGGTGATGCAACTGACAATTCGGCGACAGACTCCGGTGCCGCTTACGTTTTCGTTCGGCAGGCTGGGGTTTGGACACAGCAGGCATACTTGAAAGCGAGCAACTCCGGAGCCGACGATAGGTTTGGACGGGCTGTCGGTGTGTTTGGGGACATAATCGCTGTAGGTGCTTTCCAGGAAGACAGCGCTTCTCGTGGTGTCAACGGTAATCAATCAGACGATTCAAGTGCGAATTCGGGTGCTGTCTACGTTTTTCGTCGCCACGGCTTGAATTGGACTCAGGAAGCCTATTTGAAGTCAGGCAACTCGGACTCCGGTGACAATTTCGGGAGCACTTTGGCGATCAGTGGCAGTACGATAGTTGTAGGTGCAGATGTCGAGGACAGCGCGTCGTTTGAACAGAACGACAACAGCCTGGGCGCTTCCGGTGCGGCCTACGTATTTACGACGGATGGGTCGAATTGGATTCAGCAGGCGTATCTAAAGGCGCACAACCCTGGAGCGGGTGACTATTTTGGTGAACGGGTCGGAATCCACGGTGACACGATCGTGGTCGGTGCTTTGTTCGAGGATAGCGCTGCTACTGGAATCAACGGTGATGGCTCGAACAACAACGCATTGGATTCAGGAGCGGCATATCTGTTCGAACGCAGTGGTGGTAACTGGTTTCAGAAGACGTATATCAAAGCTTCTAACACGGGAGCCGATGATTTATTTGGGGGTGGCGATATCGCAGTCTCCGCCGGACATATTCTGCTCGGGGCGTATCAGGAAGATTCCAACGCGCGCGGACTGAACGGCAATCAGAACAACAACAGCCGCACCAATAGTGGCGCGGCATATATTTTTGATCGGAATGCCTTCAGTCCCCCCACGGCCATTGTCTCCACGATAGCCGGGGCGGGCGCGTCCTCCGCGAATGGTGTCAGCTCGTTTGATGCAAGTTTTCAGGGAGTTAGCGGGCTCGCGGTGGATACGAATGACAACCTTTACGTATCCGACTACGCGGGAAACCGGGTTCGGGTGATCAATTTCAACAGCAACACCATCGACAGTATTGCCGGAACGGGAACTGCGGGATTCCTGGGTGACGGTGAATTGGGATCGCTGGGACATATCAGTGGCCCGCGCGGTGTTACAGTGGATCGCGCCCGCCATCGTCTCATCATCGCGGATCATGACAACGAGCGTGTGCGGATCGTGACCTTGACCAACGGCGTGATCGGTACGATCGCCGGCAATGGCGTTTCGGCGACGACGGGAGACAGTGGACTGGCAGTGGTGGCCTCACTTCACCAGCCTTACGGCACTGCCATACATCCAGATGGATCCGTGTACCTCAGTCTGTTCGGATCGCATACGATCCGACGCATCGACACGAACGGGTTCATTTCGACGGTGGTCGGAACGGGGGCACCGGGTTTCTCCGGAGACGGTGGACCGGCGACCTCCGCGGCGTTGAACACGCCGACCGGCTTGGCATTTGACAGCCAAACCAATCTGTATATCGCGGACGCGGCCAATCACCGGATCCGTCGCGTGGACGCGGTGACCGGCAACATCGAGACCATTGCCGGCAGCAATTCGGGCGGCTTCAGCGGGGATGGAGGCTTGGCCACCAATGCGAGAATCAGGAATCCTTCGTTCCTGGCGTTTGATGCGCAGGAGAATCTGTATTTCACGGATTCCGGGAACAACCGGATTCGCTTTGTTCGCAAGGCGGACGCGTCCATTTACACGATTGCCGGGAATGGCTCCTCCGGATCGACGGGAGATGGTGGTGATGCGCTGGCCGCGCGTTTCAACGGATTGTCCGGATTGGCGTTTGATTCGAAAGGTAATCTGTATGTGGCGGATGGAAACAATCGTCGGGTGCGCAGGATCGAGTTTGTTTCCCCGACCGTTTTCGATACGCAGCCGCGAGCTCCCATGCAGTCGATTCCGCTGTTCACCAACAACTTCACGTTCCAGTTCGTGCGGCAGTCCAACGGGAACACTGTGCCCTGGCGATTGGCGGACACCAATGTGCTCGAAGTGATCCCCGGAACCGGCCACATCATCACGACCCAGGAGTTCACGAGTTTCCGGTTGCACGCGGAATTCCGCACGCCGACCAACGGGCAGAACGGCAACAGCGGAATCTTTCTGCAGGGACGTTACGAAGTTCAGATCTTCAATTCGTTTGGCGAGACCAATCTGGATGCCAACGACTGCGGCGCGATCTGGGGGCAGATTCCGCCCTCAACCAACGCCTGTCTGGCGCCCGGAGAATGGCAGACCTATGAGATCGAATTCCATGCTGCGCAGTGGAATGGCAACCAGAAGGTGCGCAACGCACGGGCGACGGTCGCCTTGAATGGCGTGGTTCTGCATCGAGATGTGGAGATACCCAGTCCGACGACGCCGGGCGGCGTCGAAACGAACACGCCAGGTCCGGTTCTATTGCAGGACAACGGTTCGTCGGTGCAGTACCGCAACGTGATTGTGACGCCGTTTGACACCCCGCCTGCGGCCGAGTGGGTCCGCGTGGCCGGTGACACCATAGATTTCACCAACAGTGTCGATACGATCACCGATTCGGCGGTGGATAAGGCGGGCAATGTGTTCGTGACGGGGCACTATCGCGGGACGGCTCGTTTTGGCACCAATACCATGACAAGTTCAGGCGGCGAGGATGTCTTTCTTGCCAAGTATGCACCCGATGGCGACTTGAGCTGGGTGGTGTCCGGAGGTGGTCCCGGCCGGGATACGGCGTTCGGCCTGGATGTTGATGGAGCAGGCAATGCCGTGATCGCAGGGCGGATCGGGGACTCGGCAAATTTCGGCAATCTGCCCGTCTCGCATGTAGGTGGAGATGATGTGTTCGTCGCCAAGTACAGTGGGAGCGGAAGTCTTACGTGGGTGAAGACCTATGGTGGCACCAATGATGACTGGGCGACGGATGTGGCGGTTGACCGGGCGGGCGAGGCGTATGTCTGCGGTAACTTCTCGAGCCCGTCGATACAGATTGGCACGAACAATTTCAGCTCCTCCGGGACCCGGGATCTGTTCGCGTTGAAACTGCTTCCGGATGGAGCCTCTTCTTGGAGCGTGTCCGCGGGGGCGGCGGCTGGGAACGATGAGGCCAACGCCATTGTGGCGGATGAGTCGGGTGGCGCCTGGCTGGTCGGGGTCACGCGGGGTGGTGCGACATTCGGACCGGTCGCGATTCCGGCCAACGGTTCGAGCGAGGGATATGTGATGCAAGTGGATCGTGCCGGTATCATTCGCCAGGCGGGTTTCACCACCGGGCTGGGGAACGAGGAATTCAATGCCGTCGCCCGTGGCCGGGACGGATCTCTCTATCTCAGTGGCTGGTTCAGCGGGACGAACGTCGTGTTCGGTTCGCATCAGTTGGTGCAACAGGGCGGCAACGATGCCTTCACGGTGAAGGCCGACGTCAACGGTCAGCCTCAATGGATTCGGCAGGTGACCCGAACCATCGGTTCCGAGGCGGGACGGGTGGCAGTGGATGGCGCTGGGGACGTTTTCGCCGCAGGCAGTTATGTGACGAATGCGCAGGCCGGGGTGGTGGTATTGTCCAGTGTGGCATCGGGGCAGGACGGTTATCTCGTGAAATACTCCGGAGACGGCGATCTGCGTTGGGTGCTTCCGGTCGCCGGAACGGGAGCGGATCTTGCCGCTGCGGTATCGGTGGGGCCCGGGGGGGCGACTTATCTTTCCGGCGAGTTTGGAGGCAGAATCAACGTTGGCGGCGCATCGCCATCGAGTGTCGGGCAGAAGGACCTTTTCGTCGCGAGATTGCAGTCGACCCAACGTCCCACACCGGTGACGCAGTGGCGCTTTGACGACGCCAGTCAGCCGCTCAAGGTGGTAGAGAGCTCCGGCGTGTTCGGTGGAATGTTGTCCTCCACCGGCGCGGTTTATTCCGCCGGTTTCGTGACCAATTCGTTGTCTCTGACATTGGCGGGCAATGGATTTGCTTCGTTGGGTGAACTGCCGCTGAGCGGGTTTGAGCCGTTCACGATCTCGCTGGCGTTTCGCACATTGAAAGACGATGGCAGAGGCATGGTGATGTTGAGTCGCCATGACACGAACTCGGGGTCGGGGTTCGTCATTGGAATCAATGGCTGGGGAACGAACCAGTTTCAGGGGCGCGTGTTTTTCACCGAGACCGGCGATTTCGCTGACGCCCTTGTCACCACCCGGACCAATTTCAACGACGGCAATTGGCACTCGGTGGTGGTCACCTATGAGCCGTTCGGCGCGAAGGCATTGTACGTGGATGGCGTGCTGGCTGCGTCCGGTGCCGCAAAGCTGCTGGCGCCGACTCGTGCGCCGTTGGTTGCCGGCGGACTGACGGGAAGCGGTGTGCCGTTCGGAGCGTTTGAAGGGGTGATTGACGAGATTCAGGTCTACACGCGGGCGTTGAGTGCGCCGGATGTCGGATTACAGTCGGTGGTCCCGGACGAAACGATCGAGGTTCTGAAACTGGCACCGTTCGAATGGGTCCGGGCCGTGCAGGTGGGTCCTGGGGGGCAGATCGAGGCCGAAGCCGTGGCCACTGATTCCAAGGGCGACATATACATAACCGGCTGGTTTGAAGGAAACGCAGATTTCGGCGGTGGCGTCGTGTTGACGAACCGCGGTCGGGAGGATGTGTTTCTCGCCAAGTACAATCCCGGCGGAACACTACAGTGGGTCAGACACGGGGGCGGTTCATTCGATGACCGCGGCAATGATCTCGCCATCGATCCGGACGACAACGTGATCGTCTGCGGCAACTACATATTCCAGGTGAGCTTCGAAGGCTCCATTCTCCGCGACAGCGGCGGCGGCTCCGGCGGCGGCAGTGGATTCAATGGAGGGTTTGTGGCGAAGTATGATTCGTCCGGGACCCTGATCTTGTTGAAGGACGGTTGGGGCGATTCCGATGCGGTGGACACCGACCGCTTCGGCAACATCTATCTGGCGGGTCGTTCGCGACTTGGGAACATCGCCAACAGCCGCTTCCTGACCAGTGCCGGTGGCGATGATGCCTGGGTGGCACGTTTCACCCCGCAGGGAGCATTGACCTGGGTCAGGAACTTTGGCGGTGCCAACAACGACGGGATCAACGATTTGAAGATCGATGGCAACGACCGCCTGATCGTGGTGGGAGATTTCCGCGAAACGATGACGGTCGGAGGTGTATTGCTGTCGAGTGGCGGAGCTGCCAACGTCAATATTTCACCGTTCGTGCTTCAGTTGAACCCCGCGGACGGTGATCCGGTGAGAGTGGGACAGGGGTTGGGAGACAATTCCGCCACCCCCAGCTCGCTGGCGATTCATCCTGACGGTTCGTATCGCGTGGCCGGTCAGTTCCGCAACAGCGTTACCTTCGGAGGCATCACCCTCACAAACAGCGGGTTTGGCGGCGGCGGCGGTGGTGGATTCTTCAACGTCGCCGGATTCGAAATGGTGTTCAACTCCTCCGGAATACCGGTTTCAGGTACGTTGATTCAGGACAACCTGGCGGCGGTGGTCGCGCCGGACCCGGAAAACATCTATCTGTACGGCAGTTACAACGGCACGGAAACCAATCTGGGGCAGACCATGACAGCGGCCGGCGGTGACGACGCCTTCCTGATCAAGCGCAGTGGATCGGGTGAGGTGAAGTATGTGCGCGAGATTTCGAGTATCGGCGATGATCTGCCGGCGGTGGGTGACGGTA